>JBKOWV010000144.1:0-2773 GCA_046724585.1 Verrucomicrobiota bacterium | reverse complement strand
AGGCTTGATCGATAAGGAGGTGGATCCAGCGCGGGACCGCTGGGAGTTCGACGCGGTTTCGAAATCGCTCGCGCGCGGTCTGCCGATTCTCGGCATTTGCAAAGGCATCCAGGTCTTGAATGTCGCTCTTGGCGGGACGCTCAAGCTCGATATTCCGGGTCACAAGCTGCCCGAACAAAAAGATTATGATATTCAGCCGTTGCGTTACGACACAGCCGCCGGTCATCGATTCGAAAAAGTAAACAGTTCGCACCATCAGGGGGTCGATCGGGTCGCGGACGGCTTCGAAGTCGAAGCGTGGTGCGCGACCGACGACATTATCGAGCAAATGCGCCTCCGGAATTATCCATTCGCGCTGGCAGTGCAATATCATCCCGAGCGGGGAAAAATTTACGACGCGTTGTTTGAGGATTTCTTTGCGCGCTTAAATAATCGTTGAAGCGTTTAATGGTTCACGGCTCAAAGCTTCGACGACTCGATGTCCACACCACAAAACACGATCGCTATCGTTTATGACTACGATCAAACGCTGAGCCCGAGTTACATGCAGGAAGACGTGATCTTTCCTGCATTCGGAATTAATGGGGAAAGTTTCTGGCGTCGTTGCTTCGAGCTCGTACGGGAACAGGGTTACGACAACGAGCTCGCTTACATGAAGGTCATGCTGGACACCTTCGGAATGGATCGCCCGACTAATGCGGAACTGAAAAAGCTCGGCGGCAAATTGAATTTTTACAAAGGCCTGCCGGAGATGTTCGAGGAGTTCCGCAATAATCTTCTCACAGAAGAGCAGATCGCGCATGGGATTGGCGTCGAGCATTATATTATTTCGTCCGGACTAAAGGCGGTCCTGGATGGAAGCAGATTGCAGCCTTATGTGCGCGCCATTTTCGGATGCGAATTTGCCGACGACGAATCAGGACGGATTACTTTTCCCAAGCGGGTCATCAGTCACACGCAAAAGACGCAGTTTTTATTCAGAATAAACAAGGGCCTGCTCGACGTGTCGCAGGACGTCAACGACCACATGGATCCGGACATTCGGCCCATCCCCTTCTCAAACATGATCTACATTGGCGACGGGCCGACCGATGTCCCTTGCTTCACCGTGATGAGAAAAAACCGCGGGCAAGCGATCGCCGTTTACAATCCTGACGATCCGCAGCGCATCGGCTTTCGGAAATGTTATCAGCTCTCCGCCCACGCCGATCGCGTCAAGCATATCGCGCCGGCAGATTACCGGCCGAATACGCATTTACGATTGCTGCTGGAACAAATGGTCGAGGAAACCGCCAACCGAATAATCGCCCAGCGCAAAGAAGCAATCGAGACCGGCACCGTCCCCGCGCCGAAGCACTAACTGTGGCGGCGCCCTCTGAGCGTCGCATTTCGGCGGTCACAGACCGCCGCTACGGCGCGGCAAGCAGCCAAGTGGTAACAGCGAAACCGATCATCGCCAATCTTCTATTCGCCGCGGTAAACGCAGCGCGCGGTCGGTGTCTCGTGCACGACTATCTCGCAAAGACCAGGGCATTGAGACTCCAGTTTCTTCCAGAACCACGCCGCCATTTCTTCAATCGTCGGGTTCTCCAAACCGTCGATATCGTTCAGATACGCGTGGTCCAGCATTTTCAAGAGTGGTTTCATCGCGTCGCTAATCTTCGCATGATCGTAAACCCATCCGATTTTTGGATTGACGTCGCCCTCGACAGAAACTTCGACCTTAAAACTGTGCCCATGGATGCCTCTGCATTTGTGGCCGGCCGGGGCATTAGGCAAAGTCTGGGCCGCTTCAAAAGTGAAATCTTTCGTCAAACGTGCTCGCATTGATCAGACTCCGCGCTGGGTCGGGCTCCAGATGAATTTGTGCATCTGAAGTTGAAAACGAACATTCAAGCCATCGGCTAGAATCCATTCGACGATTTGGCGCGGGTCGATCCGGCCGAAAATCGGCGAGAAGAGGACCGCGTGACAACGTGAAGGCAGGTTGTAACGCTCCACTTTATCACGCGACCATTCGTAATCGTCGCGCGATCCCATCACAAACTTCACCTCGTCGCGCAACGTAAGATGGTCGATGTTCGAGCAAAGGTTCGTTTCGACTTCGCCGCTTCCCGGCGTTTTTAAATCCATGATCCGATGGACGCGCGGATCGACTTTCGAAATATCATGGGCACCGCTTGTCTCCAAGAGGACGGTGTGACCCGCGCCCGCCAACATCGACATCAATGGCAGCACATTTTTCTGCAATAGCGGTTCGCCGCCGGTGATCTCGACGAGAGGACAACGAAAGGCCTCCACGGCTTCGACGATCGCCTTGAGTGTTTGTTTTTTCCCTTCGTAAAAAGCGTACTCGGTATCGCAATAGTTGCAGCGCAAATCGCAGAAAGTCAGCCGCACAAAAACACACGGTCGCCCCGCCCAGGTGCTCTCACCCTGGATCGAGTGATAAATCTCGTTAATCGTCAGCGTCTTCTCGCGCTCGGACATGGCATTGCAAGTTGGATCGGTAAAACGTCTTACGTGAGGAATCGCAACGCAAGTTTCGCTGCGGACAGGCCGGAGCCGGATCTTTTTCCAGAACCTTGCTTCGCCACTTCCGGAGAAAGAAGTGAGAGATGGAAACACAAATGCCGGCGAGCTGCCGCTCGACTATACCTCTTTGTCTCAGCCTCTCTTCGGACGTGTTTCGGTTGCTTTTTTGTGCGGTGGAAGGCGCATTGCTACACACGCGCGCTCTCGCCGCCAAATTCTATGCCAGACGCATAGAAAA
>JBKOWV010000204.1:0-4964 GCA_046724585.1 Verrucomicrobiota bacterium | reverse complement strand
AGGCTGGAGTCTCGTGGGCTCGGAGATGTGTATAAGAGACAGGAGTGGAACGGCCACTCTTAACAACACATTCCTGGGAAGCGCCACGGCAGCGACCGCTTTCACCGGGGCGACGGTAGGCGGCGCACCGACAGGGACTTTCGCTGGGACCTTTGGATCATCCGTAACGTGGAGCGGATTCTCGTGGCCGTCTAATGTGCTCGTCGCCCCGTTGTGGACTTTTGTGTTCGGTGCCAACACCTATAGCTTTGATTTGGCGAACGTGAGTGTTTTTTCTCAGAGTAACAGCTTCCTCAATCTGATGGGCTCTGGAACGTTACATGTCACTGGTTTTGACGACACCCCTGGACTCTGGAGCTTTACAATCAGCAACCCTGGCGGAGGCGCACACGCGAATTTTATGTTCACGTTTGCTAACTCTCAGACGGGTTCTGGGGTTCCGGATGGCGGTGCAACCGTAGCTCTTCTGGGCATTGCTTTTGTCGGACTCGAAGGCTTGCGCAGAATGCTGCACGCGCGCAAAGGGTAAGAGATAGATGATTCCGCAACGATGATTTGCGAGGCGGGAATAAACCCCGCCCCGCATTTCTTTTTTTTTTGCAAAAATCAGATCAAGCGAGGGAACGAAATTCTTGCGCTAACCTAGGGCCGACCATGAAATTTCCGAAAATCGCATGGAAAGTTAGTTTAGTACCTTGGACGTCGTCAGCCGGACGGGCATTGGCGAGAAAACGATGAATATGCCCGGAGCAGAAACAGAGATATACACGATCGCGCGCAGATGGATTGAGTGCGGATGGCAAAAAGGTCAATCTGAGGTGGTCGATGAGTTGCACGCACCGAACTTTGTCGATCACAATCCGGCCGGTCGCGGCAGCGATAATCACGGGTTCAAGGAAGGAATTGTGCAGTTGTACGCCGCGTTTCCGGATTTTTATGCCCGTATTGAAGACATATTGATCGATGGCGTTCAAAGCAAAGCAACGGTGCGATGGACTGCGACCGGGACCCATCGCGGCGCATTCATGGACTGTGACCCGACCGGCCGAGTCATCCGGTTTAAATGCATTGAAATTATCCGGATCGATAATGGCCGGATTGCTGAACGCTGGGGCGAATGGAATCCAGTCGAACTCCTGGAGCAACTCCGCTCACAAAAGCGTCGCCCTCAGTCCCGGGCTGATTCAAAAAGAAGATCTCGCCTGGGTTCGAGCCAACAAGCATGGAATGGAGTTTTACAAGCCAGAACGCAGGCGGAGGAACAGGAACAATATTCTCATTCTGGGTCAAACGGTCTAACCGCTGCCGATGGCCGTTCGGTAGTCGCCCTCCTAGGACTTGCGCTCACAGGAATAGAAGTCCTGCGCAGTACCTGACTGCGCGCACAGGAGACCAATTTCGTAATTGGAGTGTGACACAGTCATCCGCCTCGCTAGCGCTGGTCGCTGAGCCGGTGTGGTTCTGTCTAAGGGCGCAGCCAAAGCGCGAGCATTTGGCCGCGACCGCCCTGCAGCCTCAATTTGGGATTTAGTGTTTCTCGCCTTCGATTGCGCTTCCGAAAAATGACCCAAAGGCGACCAGTTTGGTTCGGAGGCCATGTTTCCCGGCTATCTGTTCGCGAAATTTGTCTAATCGGCGCAACAGCGCGCCGTTGAAAATTCTCAGGGAGTCCGAGGGATCGTCCACTTTGGGGATCGCCTGGCTACCTTGCCGGAAAACATTGGGGCCGGGCTTCGGTCGAGGGTTGGGGCAGAAGAAGTCGTGACTGTCGATTCCTCCCTCAAAGCGTTCCGTTTGAGTTCCTTGGGCGATCCGCCGAAATGGAGATTTCGGCGGTGAAAGTGCTCGCCGTTTGAGGCCGTTTGGGCCGTGACGTAATTCCTTGGTGGGTTGTCCAGAATTTGGCAGAACTTTCTGGTTGCTGCCTTGTTTCATCGAACGTGAACGCGTGGCATAAGGCGCTTCTGGCTACTCGGGGCCAAAGCGGAGAGAGACTGCATAAAGAAAAGAATTGCAACCGGCTGCGGCGTCCTCTACGTATTGTTCTAAGTAAACCTCTGTGAAAACGACGCCGGCTTTACTGTCTGGGGAAGCGGAAAGTCGCGATGAATTGTTTGTCTCCACGCGTTGGACGATGGTCCTCAAAGCGGGCGATTCGGCGGCGGCTTCCGCTCACGCACTCAGTGCGCTGTCGGAACTGTGCCAGATTTATTGGCGCCCGCTCTACGTTTTCTTGCGTAAACAAGGATATGGACGTGAGGATGCGCAGGATCTAACGCAGGGCTTTTTTGCCCACTTAATCGAAAACCGCGGTTATGCTCGCGCCGATCGCGAGAAAGGGCGGTTCCGTTCTTTTCTCCTCGTTGCGTTCAAAAATTTCATCGCCGACGCGCGCGATCATCAACATGCATTGAAACGCGGCGGTGGAATGATTCCAGAGAAGTTGGACGACAAAACGGAGACGCAAATCGCGCGAGCAGTGAAATGGCAGGCCGATGAAGTCTATGATCGCGAATGGGCGGTGTCCCTTGTGCGCCAAGCGCTGGATCGCCTCGAGCAGGAGTGCGCACTTGCGGGCAAAGCGGAGCTTTTTCGCTGCTTGATGCCGAGTCTGGCGGCGATGGAAGAGTCAGGAGTGCCATACGAAGAGATGGCGCGGCGGTCGAATCTGACTGTCGCTGCTTTACGCCACGGGCTAGCCCGATTGCGCGCCCGGTATCGGGCAATCCTGCGTGAAGAAGTGCGCGGCACGGTCCGCGAAGACGGCGAGGTGGATGAGGAACTGCGGTATTTGTGTCAAGTGTTTGCCGCAGCGTAACCCAACGAAAATACGTGAGGAAAACCAGGACTAAGAGCAAGAGGAAAAGTTAGGAATGCAACCTGCCGCTCCAGAAATCTCGACCTGCCCGGACTGTGGCAGTGTACTTGAGGAAACATCGGGTGGCGGCCTCGGCTGCATGGTTTGTTTGTTGCGGGTTGGGATTGGCACCGAAGATGATGTGCCGCAGCCTGCCTTAGGTGGATCAATCTCTCCGGGCGACGAGCGTTTCGGAGTTTATGAGATTGAGCGCCGCGAGGATGGAAGTCTCTATGAGCTTGGTCGGGGAGCAATGGGCGTAACATATCGCGCTATCGACGCGTCTCTTCAGCGCAGAGTTGCATTAAAGATCGTCGCCCTTGGCATCGCCGGGCGAAGTGCCGAGGCCCACAGACGCTTTCTGCGCGAAGCCCGCACGGCCGCTGCGCTGCGGCACGAGAACATCGCCACCGTCTTCCAATTCGGAATTCGCGAAGAAACCGGTCGATGCTTCTACGCGATGGAATTGATCGAGGGCGAGACACTCGAGGAACGCGTTCAACGGACCGGCCCGCTCGAAATCCGCATGAGCATCGGCATCGCGCAGCAAGTTACCTCTGCTTTGGCCGCCGCGGAAAAGCGAGGATTAATCCATCGCGACCTAAAGCCGGCAAATTTGATGCTGGTTGAGGCAGAGGAGCGCGAAGTGGTGGGGACGGCGCGCTGCACTGTCCGAAGGCCGCAGCGCGATGTTCCTAGCGTAAAGATAATCGATTTCGGTTTGGCCAAAGTCCTCAATGCCCCGGTTGATCCGATGCGGCTAACCCACTACGGCTTCGTCGGTACGCCGGCATTCGCCAGTCCCGAGCAATTCGACAATGCCACCCTTGATGTGCGCTCCGACATCTACTCGTTAGGCGTAACGCTGTGGTTCGCGCTCACGGGTAAAACGCCATTTGACGGCGATAGCGTCGAGGAAATTCGCGACGCCCAAAAATCAAATGCGCTCCCAATCGAACAACTCAAAGCGGCGCGCGTTCACTCTCGCCTGCGGTCGCTTCTTAAATCCATGCTCGCGTTGGAGCCAGCTGCGCGCCCAGGCACGCACGACCTCGCAGCGCAACTTCGACGTTGCGCCGCACAGGCAGGCGGCGAGCGACGCAAGCGCGTTGCCCTCGCAGCCACCGCGATCCTGATTCTCGGCGCGTCTGCATTTTTCTTTTTTCATTCGCTACGCACCCATCCCGCGGCTAACGGATCAGTCTCGATTTCCCCGCTGCCGGAGAAAAGTATTGCAGTGCTTCCGTTTGAAAATCTGAGCGATGAAAAAGAGCACGCGTTTTTTGCGGACGCCCTGCACGACGAAGTTTTGACGAAGTTGGCGAAAATCGCCGATCTGAAAGTAATCAGCCGCACCAGCGTAATGCAATATCGTGGTAGACAGGATGCGCGCGAGATTGGGCGCGCGCTTGGCGTTTCACACGTGTTGGAGGGAACAGTGCGGCCTTCTGGCGGGAAAGTGCATGTAAATGCACAGTTAGTAGACGCTCGCACCGGCACCGGACTCTGGGCCGAAGAATACGAGCGTGACTTAGATGAGGTCTTCACGGTCGAGGCGGAACTGACACAATCAATCGCAACGCGTCTCGGAGCGACGGTCTCGGCTCGTGAAAAGCTGGACATGCAAGAGCGGCCAACGGAGAACCTGGTTGCGTTCGATCTCTACACGCGCGCGAAAAATCTACTTCTAACGGCGAGCTTTAGTAATGACGTCAGATCGCGCCTGCTACAAGCGGCCGACCTGCTAGAACAGGCTGTCGCGCATGATCCCTCCTTTTTCCAGGCGTACTGCCAACTCGCCCAAGCGCATGACCGCATTTATTTCCTTGGCTACGACCATACTCCCCTGCGCCTTGCGCGAGCGGATGCAGCCGTGCGAACAGCCTCTCGCCTCCGTCCCGATGCGGGCGAAACGCACCTCGCGCGTGCAGAAAATCTTTACGAGGGCTATCTCGATTACGAGGGTGCTCTGGCTGAGCTGGAAGTTGCTCGTCAGAGTTTGCCCAATGATCCGCGGATATTCCAGCTGATGGGCTACATCCAAAGGCAGCAGGGGCGCTGGGACGAATCGGGACGAAACTTGGAGCGCGCCGTTGAACTCGGCCCG
>JBKOWV010000026.1:0-14197 GCA_046724585.1 Verrucomicrobiota bacterium | reverse complement strand
AAGTTCCTGCTCCAGGCTACGGCCCGTGAACTTTAACCAGGGCTCGCTAAAGAAAGTGCCGCGCTTGTCCGCGCCGGACATCCAGATGAGCACGGGCGCAGCATCCGCCACGATCCGGAAACGTGACTCGCTTTCGCGCAGCTCGGTCTCTCCAGTTGCGCGCTCCTCGACCACTGTCGCCAGAAACAACAGCGGAATCGCTAAGACGATTACAAATATTTGGATTGAAAGAGCGTCTTGTTCGACCGTTCCGCCGGAGAATGGCCCATGCCCGTGGGCTGCGCTCCAGATCGCTAGGAAACTGACAACCGAAATAGCAGTGCTTGCTCCCAGAGAGCCGAATCGTACCGCCGCCCAAACAAGGAATGGCAGCGGGAGAAAGAGAAGAGCCGAATCCGCTCCCGGTCCAAATTTATAAAGGACAGCGTAACTTGCCAGCAACAGACCAACAAACAGCGCGCATGCCCCCAAGTAACGCGAGAGTCGGGCTGTCCGCAGGGACTGGATTCCAGTCGTCGCCCACGTTACCACCACCGGCACAACTATCAATGCCGCAAGGGCGTTCGAAAAAAGGCGTATTCGGATCAGCTTCCCGTAGGTGTCGTCGCCCCAGTTATTCCATACCACAAACGCGGCGTCTAAAAACGAGGACAAAAACGGACCAATGAATACTACGCAAAGACAGAAAATGCCTACGTTACGAAGCGTTGTGAAGCGAATCGGCCCGCCGACGAGATAGCGCGTCAGACCTGCACCGATCAGTGCTTCGCACGAGTTGCTGATGAACCAGCACAAAATCATCAGGGGTGGAATATGACTCTGCATTTGCGCCGCCCAATGCGCCGGAAACGCGGCCAACAGGACGAGCCACCAGATGCGCGCCGGCGTCAGCAAAAGCGCCGCGACCAGGATAGAATTCGGAGGCCAAAGCACCGAAACCGGATGCGGCTGAAACGTGAGCGCAAATCCGATTCTTGCGCCCAGATAATAGCCAACGAAGACCAGCAATGGAGTTACGACCGTTGGCGGATCGACCAAGACGTGCCAATCCCAGGCGCGTCGCGCGCGCGAGTGATTCCCCGCTGTCCCCAAGTGGACCGAGAGACTGTTCATTGTTAAGACCTCGTTAGCCGGACTCTTCGCGGGGGCCTCAAGGTACGACGAAAATCTATTGTATCCTACTGGCCTGACGCTTCCAAGGCTTAAATGTTAATAAGGTTGTCGGTCTCCCAATCGCGGCAAGTACTCCGGCCTGTAAGGAACGACGCGTGGGTTCGACCAATCGGTGAAACAATTCTTTTACGCCATCGATATTCCGATTGCACATCGCCTTTCGCGGGTAAAATTTCAGGGCGCGCATTCGCGCCGTTGCCGAAATCGAAAATCGGCAATCTGAAATCTAAAATTGCGAATGCACCGTTAGCTCAATTGGCAGAGCAAGTGACTCTTAATCACTGGGTTGCAGGTTCGATTCCTGCACGGTGCACAATTCCCGATTAATCGATATACTTTTGTGCGATCGGCATTCGGCGGCCCATGCCAAACGCGCGGCTCGTCACCTTTAGTCCGGGCGCGGCCTGCTCTCGTTTATACTCGTTCAGATCGACACGTCGTTGCACCCAGCGAACCGTTTTCTCGTCAAATCCATGGGTGACAATGTCGCGCGCGCTCAGGTTTTCTTCCACATAAAGCCGCAGGATCTCATCCAGGACATCATAAGGCGGAAGAGTATCCTGATCGGTTTGATTTGGCTTCAACTCGGCGCTCGGCGGTTTTTCGATGGTCGATCTTGGGATTATCTCCCGGCCGCCTCGCGTCGAGTAATCGGAGTTGATCCAGCGGGCGAGCTCGTAAACCATGGTTTTCGGCACATCGCTGATCACGGCGAGTCCGCCCGCCATGTCGCCGTAAAGAGTACAATAACCGACGGCGAGTTCGCTCTTGTTTCCGGTCGTAAGCAACAGATGACCAAACTTGTTAGAAAGCGCCATCAGCGTCATCGCGCGCAAGCGCGGTTGCATGTTTTCCTCGGTCTCGTTTTCAGGCAGTCCCTTGAAGACTTCTTTGAATTGCGCTTTGAAATCTTTGAACGCGTCGGTGATCGGAATCTCGAGAAATTTGATTTCGAGATTGCGGGCAAGCGCGCGAGCGTCCTCGATACTGCCGCGCGATGAGTACGGGCTTGGCATGGAAACACCAGTGACGTTCGCGGCTCCCAGCGCATCCACCGCGATAACGGCAGTGACCGCGGAATCGACCCCGCCGCTCAGGCCGATTACCGCTGAATGAAAGTTGCATTTGCGGAAATAATCGCAAACCCCCAGAGAAAGAGCAGCGAAAAGGATCTCCGGTGCCTTGCCTTCGTGGAATTCGATTGTGGAAGTCGATTCGGTATCGACGACTTTCTCATCTTCGCGGAATGCGGCCAGTTGTGCGATCAACTTGCCCGCCGGATTCACGGCGATGGAGTTGCCGTCGAAGACAAGCTGATCGTTGCCGCCTATGACATTGCAATAACAGATTGGCCGGTGATAGGTCCGCGCCAGCGCGCCTACCATCTCGTAGCGGATCGCCGGTTTATGCAAACCAAATGGCGAGGCGCTCAGGTTGACGATGATCTCCGCGCCCTGCTCGATCAGGCCACGCACCGGTTCGACATCATAAAGCGGCCGCGGAAGATAATGTTCCGTCCAGATATCCTCGCAAATGGTCACGCCGATTCTTTTGCCGTGGACTTCAAACGGTTCGCCCCGGCAGGCTGGCTCGAAATAGCGATCTTCATCGAAAACATCATAGGTTGGTAAAAGCGACTTATGAGCTTTCCGGATTGGTTTGCCGCGCTCGAGCAAGGCGGCCGCATTATGAAACGGCTTGCCGCGTCCCTCGTTTCGATCAACAAAACCGACGAGCAAGGCCGCGTTTCCCATGCGCGAATGAAGCCGCTGGAGGACCTCGAGGTTCTCCGGGACAAAACGCGATTTAAAAACTAAATCCTGCGGCGGATATCCGGGGATGGCCAGCTCCGGGGTCAGAACCAGCTCCGCGCCGGTAGCGGCGAGGCGTTCGTAAGCGCCGATGATCTTCTCAAAATTGCCGCTCAAATCTCCGACAGTCGGATTAATTTGAGCAAAACCAATCTTCATGCCTAGAAATACGGATTCAATCGAGACTCTGATTCGAGGTATGTCAACGCGACCTAGTAGCGTAAAGGCCTGCGTTCGGTGCAATGTATTAATTTAGCGCCCGGCTTCCCTAGACCCACTCGCGTCGTCGCGGCTCGGGGGCTCCCGCCGTAAAGTTGGCGTGGCCCGCCAACGCTGCTAGGCAGATTATGCGCAACACCGCCGGCAGCAACGCTCTTTTGTCTGCCCTAATTCAACGCCGACTATTTGCTGCCTGGTTTGATGGCGGGGATTTTTGCGAGGTCGGGCGGCAACTTGTCTGCGGGGAAAGTTTCCACGTTCATTTCGATTAAGCGGACAAAGGGACAACCAAAATCCGATTTGGCCTGGCCGCTTCGATCGAGAATCACGGCGACTGCGGAAACAATCCCATCGTGCGCACGAACGATGTCGATTGTTTCCTGGACGCGTCCACCGCGGGTGACGACGTCTTCGACGACGATCAATTTTTCATTCGGCGCAATTTGAAAACCGCGTCGCAAAACAAGTTTGCCATCTTCTTTTTCGACAAAGATGTGCCGTTTGCCTAACGAGCGGGCGACTTCCTGGCCGACAATAATTCCGCCGAGGGCAGGGGAGATGAGTGCGTCACAATCAAATTTGCGGAGCTTATCGGCGAGCCATCCACAGACTTTTGCAGCGATCTCGGGGTGCTGAAGAAGCAGTGCGCATTGGAGGTATTCCCGGCTGTGCAAGCCGGAGCGCAAAACGAAATGGCCCTCGAGCAGAGCCCCGGTTTTGCGGAAAAGCGTGAGCAGTTCTTCGTTCATGATTTTGTAGGGCGTTTGACTCGCTCGCTCGCTCGGTCCGGCAACCTGCCCGTCCATGTCACTCGGCTCCCGGCTCCATTCTGTAAAACGCCGTTTGTAAATCTCGCGTCTGACACAGACGCCCTACAATTGCGCGTCGGCATTGTCGATCTTATCCGGACGTGTCATAGGCGGTTTCGCCGCTTGATTCACCATCATCGGCAGCCGCGATGACTTCGATTTCAACATTCGCTCCTTTAGGCAGAGCCGATACTTGGACAGTAGATCGCGCTGGGGGCTGATTCTTGAAATACGAGCCGTAGATTTCGTTCACAGTTTGAAAATCGCGGAGATCGGTGAGGAAGATTGTTGTTTTGACAATATTCTGGAAAGCCAGGCCCTCGGCTTTTAAAACGGCCCCGATGTTATCAAGCACGCGCCGGGTCTGCGTGGCGATGTCGCCGGAGACCATCTGGCCCGATTTTGGGTCGAGCGGAATCTGGCCACTACAAAAGAGGAAATTTCCGCTGCGGACTGCTTGCGAGTAAGATCCGATTGCCGCCGGCGCTTCGCTGGTAGAAATGATCTTCTTCATGGCCGGATTGTAGCTGCAAACTTCTCTTGCACAATGAACACGGTGGGGCACGACCGCTCGCCACGGCAGAGCCGTCCAAGGCGGAGGCGCGCCGGGCGCGCCGCGGATGGCTCGGCAAGCCGTCCCTACCAGATTGATAGTGGCGGAATCTCGTCGATATTAAACGCGAAATGGTTGCGTGGATTTTAAAGAAGATTCTGGGGTCGAAGAACCAGCGCGAGCTCAAGCGGCTGATGCCGACTGTGAGCCGGATCAACGAGTTTGATGAGCAATTCAAGAGCTTGTCGGATGAGGATTTGCGCGCAAAAACGGCGGCTTGGAAAGCAGAACTGGCGCAAATTCCCGAGCTGGAAGCTCAATGGAGAAAGTTGGATGAGATTTTGCCGGAAGCGTTCGCGGTGGTGAAAAACGCAGCGCGCCGGTTGAAAGAACGGCAACACGCTTTCACGGTGTGCGATCAGCCGATGACCTGGGACATGGTCCACTTCGATGTGCAATTGCTCGGCGGTGTCGTTTTGCATCGTGGCCGGATCGCGGAAATGGCGACTGGTGAAGGCAAAACTTTAGTTGCGACTTTGCCGCTTTACCTGAACGCGCTCACTGGCCGAGGCGCGCACCTGGTGACGGTGAACGATTATTTGGCGCGACGCGACGCGGAATGGATGGGCCAGCTTTACGATTTTCTCGGGCTGACGGTTGGCTGCATTCAACACGATCAGGAGCCGAATGTCCGTCGCGAGCAATACGCGATGGACATTACTTACGGGACTAACAGCGAGTTCGGCTTCGATTATCTGCGCGACAACGGCATGGCCACCACACGCGAGCAACAGGTCCAGCGCGGCTATTGCTACGCGATTGTCGATGAAGTCGATTCGATCCTGATCGACGAGGCACGCACCCCGCTCATCATCAGCGGGCCGGCGACGATTTCCACCCATCAGTACGACAAGTGGAAACCGCTCATCGAGCAGTTGGTCCGCAAGCAGAACATGCTTTGTAACCGCATTGCCAGCGAAGCGATCGAAGCGTTCGAAAAAGCAGACGCGAATTCGGCGAAGAAAACCGAGTTCATGGCTGAAGGTGGTCTGCTCATGTTCAAAGTGAAATTGGGTCAACCGCGCAATAAACAGCTGCTCCGCATGATGGAAGACCCGGAAAAGCGGCGCGCGATCGATAAAGCGGAGCTTTCGTTCTTCCAGGACACACGCAAGGAAGAACTATTCGCGCTCAAGGAACAACTCTTCTTTACCATCGACGAAAAATCGAACGAAGCCGATCTCTCCGAACAGGGTCGCGTCTTTCTGAATCCGGATGATCCAAATGCGTTCGTGCTGCCGGATTTGATTAACGAGTTTACTGAAATTGATCTCGATCCGGCGCTGTCGCCGGAAGAGAAAGACAAAAAGAAAGCAGAACGCCAGCAGCATTGTGACGCGCAGGCCGAACGGATCCACAACATCTCGCAGTTGCTGCGCGCCTACTGCCTGTTCGAGAAGGACGTGCAGTACGTGATCGAAGAGAACAAGGTGGTGATTGTCGATGAATTTACCGGGCGGAAAATGCCGGGGCGGCGTTGGAGCGATGGGCTGCATCAGGCCGTCGAAGCGAAGGAAGGCGTCCAGATCGACCGCGAAACGCAAACGCTGGCGACGATCACGATCCAAAATTATTTCCGCCTTTATCAAAAGCTGGCCGGCATGACCGGCACGGCCGAAACGGAAGCGGCCGAGTTCCACGACATTTACAAACTCGACGTCAACATGATTCCGACGAACCGGCCAGTCGCGCGCACCGACTACAACGATCGGATCTACAAAACGCGGCGTGAAAAATACAACGCGGTCATCAACGAAATCAGAGACAGCCACAACAAGCAGCAGCCGGTGCTGGTCGGCACGGTGAGCGTGGAAGCGTCCGAGTTGCTCAGTCGCATGCTGAAGCGAGAGAAAATTCCGCACAATGTTTTGAACGCGAAATTTCACATGCAGGAAGCGGAGATCGTCGCGCGCGCCGGCCAGCCGGGCACAGTCACGATCTCGACCAACATGGCAGGCCGCGGCACCGATATTAAACTTGGGTCGGGTGTTCCAGGCCGGGGCGGTTTGATGGTGATCGGCACTGAGCGGCACGAAGCGCGCCGAATCGATCGACAATTACGCGGGCGTTGCGCGCGCCAGGGCGACCCGGGCGCGTCACGATTTTACGTCAGCTTCGAAGACGATCTGATGCGCAACTTCGGCGCGGCCGACCGGATGACGAAGATCATGGAGCGGTTCGGACTCGAGGAAGGCCAGGAGCTCGAACATCGGTGGCTGAACAAGTCGGTTGAGACGGCGCAGAAGCGCGTCGAGCAGCGCAACTACTTGATCCGAAAACGCACGCTCGATTTCGATGACGTGATGAACATGCAGCGCGAAGTCGTTTACACTTATCGTAACGAGACGATCGATTCCGAGGAACCGCGCAAGCTCATCTACGAAGTAATCGACGAGGCCGTGCCGGCAAAAGTGAAGGAGTATCTCGATGTCGATGAACCGAATTACACCGGCCTCATCCATTGGGTGAACACGACTTTCCCGCTTGGACTGACCAAGGAGAAAGCGCAATTCGAGACGCGCACGGTCGAGGAAAACACACAGTTTTTGATCGAGAAGATCAAGGACGCCTACGAGCGCAAATCGAGTCACGAGGAACCAACCGCGGTCAAGAGTCTGGAGCGCTACATTATTCTGAACGCGATCGATCGCCTCTGGCAGGAGCACCTCTATGCAATGGACGCGTTGCGCGAGGGCGTTTATCTGCGCGGCTATGCGCAAAAGGATCCGCTGATCGAGTACAAGACCGAGGCTTACGACATGTTCGTCGAACTAATGGCGAACATTAAGAATGAAGTGCTGAATAATCTGTTTCGCAGCACCTCGAATTTGCAGGCGTTCGAGAATTTTCTGGCGACGTTGCCCCAATTTCTGCTGCGCGAACATGCGCCGACCGCGCCGACGGCCAATGCTCCTGTCCGTGGTCGTCAGCTCCAGCCAGTCGGCGCAATGGCCGCGGTGGGCGGCGACGGCGATGGCGAGGGCGAAGTGACGATCGATGTCCCGGTTCGGCGTTCGATGCCGAAAGTCGGCCGCAACGAGCCATGCCCTTGCGGCAGCGGAAAGAAATATAAAAACTGCTGCGGCCGCGTGGCGTGACGTTTTTTCGGCAGGATGATACACTCTCTCCGCCTGTGCAGCGCGTCCCGCTACGGAGCAAGCTGGCGGCATTCGGGGTTGACAGCCGGTGCTCCGCGCTAATGTATCGCGCCTGGAATGGTCACTGATACTTTGTCTCACGCCCCAGCTCGCATTGCCATCGGCCTCGCGGCTATGTTTCTGCTCGCTAATTGCGCGGAGTCGCCGAGTACGAATGTGATCGAAGCTGCGCAGACTGGGACAGCCGAGATAATCCTGCCGCGCGGAGACATTGCCGCAGAAGCGCAGTTACGCACCAAGCTCGCGATGCTCTCGCCGACTGTCCGCGTGGACGAAGCCGAGCGACTTGCCCTATGTGCCTACAAAACATCGCGACGTTTGGCTCGCGAATACCGGGTGGTTTTTCCGCCCGCTCTCAACAACATCCTCGTCAACACCGGCGGCAGAAAGCGAGGCCTTTGTTATCAGTGGACAGAAGATTTGATGCGTGAGCTGGATGCATTGAAGCTCGAAACGCTCGAGCTCCACTGGGGAGAAGCCTTTGCTAGAACTTTTTCCGAGAACAATGGCGTCGTGGTTACCGCCAAAGGACAACATTTTGGGCAGGGCATCGTACTTGACGCCTGGCGTTACCAGGGACGTCTTTACTGGGGACCGGTTCGTAAGGATCCGGAGGGTTATCCATGGAAAGAAAACAAGGCGCAGTACGATCGCGTGTTTCAAACGAAAGCGGCGGAGCGAACGGCGAGTTCAGTCAATCGGGGATGACGGCCGCTTCGTTCTCGAAGCTCTGGCTGTTTACATTTCGCAAATGGGTCAGGTCTCACCAAGATCGTACGTCGTGATCTCCAGTTGGTGGCCGTCGGGATCCCGGAAATAGATAGAATGCGAAATTTCGTGATCCTGGAATTCGAATTTAATGCCACGCCGCTTCAGTTCCTCCTGCGCATAGCGAAAATTTTTGTGATTGGCGCGAAAAGCGAGATGCAACATGCCGATCCTGCCAGTGCGCGAGGAAGGTTTTGAATCATTGTCGCGCAGTGGAAACAGCGCGATGGCGGTATTTCCTTTGGCTATGAATGTGGGAACTCCGTCCCACATCTCTTCAAAACGGCGCTCAAATCCAAGGACATCGACGTACCAGTTCGCGGACTGCTCCACATCGCGCACGGCGAGAGCTACGTGATCAATTCCTTCGAGTTGCATAAGACATTGAGATAAAATTTCCAGTATTATTCGTATCACATCGGCGCCGGTGTTGCTGGCTCTTTTTCGCCGACTACCTTTTGCCATGCGAAAAGTTTTGAAGTCGGATAGGCGGCCTTTTGAAATCAAACCGCAACAAGAGTCCGTCTGGATTTGCATGTGCGGCCTTTCCAGGAACCAACCGTTTTGTGACGGCTCACACAAGACGACGAGTGACGAGGAAGACGGCAAGACTTACGAATACGACGCGGAAGGGCATCGACACGAAGTGTAAGTTGGAACGCGGAGCCCACAGCCTCTACTTCCGCGATCCAGACGTCATCTTATCGAACTCGCCACGGGCTGGAGGCTGAACGGCTTAGCGACTCAATTCAAAACAACAGCGAGGTCTCTCGCCGTATTTGCAACACTTTTTCGCGGGTGCCCCGATAATTTTCGAAAACAGTGACTGAACAATTTGCTCGCCGTCGCACCTTATTGCGTGAACTTTTGGCTGCGGATGCATCGCGCGCCGGGCGACAATGTTCCCATTGTCCTCTCAGTCATTGGCGTTGGGCTGATCACAATCTCCGGCTCGCTCGGGGCGAGCTCGTTTACGTTCGCGGCGTGGCGGTGAAACACTCGCCCGATCAGAACATCTGATCAGCCGCCGTCGATTGTCGATCCTACCTGAGTGTGAGAAATACAATCGCCGCGGCGAGTGCGATCCCTGCGATTGTGAGCAAGATCCAGGCGCGATGTTCACTCAGCCACAGTTGCGCGCTATAGGATTTTGCGCGGTCATCGAAGTTGCCGTGTGCTCCGTGATCACCGGGAACGGGCTGCCACAAATTGTGCGCCCGGTTCGGATCTTCGCGGCCATCGTATTGCTGCGAATCGTAGCCGGTGCGGGCGAGAAAATGATCGAGCAAGCCCGGAATGAATTTGTTGGCGACGATTGCTTGGATCGATGGCCAACCAACGTAAAATTCGCGGCGCGAATTGTGCGCGGCAAAATGAATCGCCTCAGCCGCGACCTCCGGTTGAAAAATCGGTGGGACCGGTTGCGCCTTGCGTGGAAGCCGGCTTTTCACCCAACTGAATTGGGGCGTGTTCAGCGCGGGCAATTGCACCATCGTCACGCGCACGTTGCTCTTCTTATGCAGGAGTTCGCACCGCAGCGAGTCGCTAAATCCCCGCATCGCGTGTTTCGCCGCGCAGTAGGCCGATTGCAACGGAATGGCGCGATAGGACAGCGCCGAACCGATTTGCACAATCATGCCGCGATTGCGCGGCACCATGCGTTTGAGCGCCGCGAGCGTGCCGTACACGCAACCGAGATAAGTCACTTCTGTGACGCGACGGAATTCCTCCGGCGTCATTTCCTGGATCGGAGAAAAAACAGAGGCCATGGCATTGTTGATCCAGATATCTATCTCCCCAAGCTCCCGCTCGATTTGCGCTGCCGCGGCTTCCACTTCATCGGCGTCGGCAACGTCGATCGTCACTGCGATTGCTCTGCCGCCAAGTTCTTCGACTTCGTTTCGTGCGGCTTCCAAACCATCTCGCCCACGGGCGAGAAGCGCAATCTGCGCGCCGTCTTTCGCAAATCGCCGGGCCGTCGCACGACCAACTCCAGCGGACGCTCCGGTGATAACGATCACTTTGCTCGCGTCATTCATTCGTTAGCTTCAATCTCAACTTCGCGCGTAGTTGAGCAAGAAAGTTAATTTGGCGAAGAGAAAGTAATGGAACAGCCGAAGATTCAGGATTACGCAATCATCGGCGACGGCCGATCGGCCGCGCTCATTTCCAATCGCGGTTCGATTGACTGGCTTTGCTGGCCGCGCTTCGACAGCGCGTCACTCTTCGCCGCGATTGTCGATCCGAAAACCGGAGGCCATTGGAGCATTCGTCCGACGCAGGAAGCGCGCGTTTCCCGACATTACATCGATAAGACAAATGTGCTTGAGACAAAGTTCTCGAGCGAATTGGGGGAAATTCTCGTCACCGATTTCATGCCGGTCACCTACGAAGAGGAAAAAAAGCAACGGCTCTGGCCAGAACACGAACTCGTCAGGCAAATCAAGTGCGTGCAAGGCGAAATAGAAGTGCTTCTCAATTTCACTCCTCGACTCGATTATGGCCGCGTCTCTCCCAAAATTAAAGACTGCGGCAAATTTGGCTGGCGGATCGACATCGGATCTTCCGTCTTCACTTTGCGGAGCGACGTCAAATTGGCTCGGCAAAATGGCCAAGGTTTGTCAGGAAAATTCAGATTGACACCGAAGAAAACGATCTCGTTCTCATTGACGTTTTCCACTGAAGCACCAGCGGTAATTCCACCGCTCGGGGATTTGATTGAGGAGAAATTGAATCTGACAATTGCTTGGTGGCGAAACTGGGCCGCGCAATCCCACTATCGAGGCCAATACGAACGACAAGTCACGCGCAGCGCGCTCGTGCTGAAATTACTATCTTATGCGCCGTCGGGCGCAATCGTTGCCGCGCCGACAACATCGCTGCCGGAGCGCGTCGGCGCCGACTTGAATTGGGATTACCGTTTCGCTTGGTTGCGTGACGCAGCCTTCACTGTCCACGCGCTGTTCGGTCTCGGCTACAAAGACGACGCGGAAGGATTCGTTGATTGGTTATTGCACGCGACGCGCCTGACCCGGCCAAAATTGCTCGTCGTGTATGATGTTTTTGGCGAACTTACGCCGCCAGAACGCGAGCTGTCCCACCTGAATGGGTACGCCGATTCGCGTCCAGTCCGAATCGGGAATGGGGCGAGCAAGCAAGTACAACTGGATATTTACGGAGAAGTGGTCGAAGCCGTTTCGCATTTCATCGGCGAAAACGATCGTCTCGATCGCGAAATGCAAAAAATGCTGCGTCAATGCGCTGAGTACGTTTGCGAGCATTGGCGAGAGCCAGACAACGGCATTTGGGAATATCGCGACGAACGCCGGCATTATACCCATTCGCTATTGATGTGCTGGGTGGCGCTCGATCGTATCCTTAAAATGCAAGCGCGCGGTCAGTTGAACGGCATTTCAGTTGAGAAATGTGAAGAAGAAAAGGAGCGCATTCGTGCGGAAATTGAAGCACATGCCTGGAATCCGACGCTGCAAATTTACGCGCAAGCTTGCGGCAGTGACGTTGTGGATGCGAGCGTGCTCCTGCTCGCCTATCATGGATTTGAACAGCCCGGCTCGCGACGGATGCAAAAGACGCATGTGCGGATTCGCGAAAAGCTGACTCCGCGTCTGGGATTGGTTTACCGAAACGAGCGCAGTCTCGAATTGCGGGAAGGCACTTTTGCCCTCTGCAGTTTTTGGGAAGCCGATTTTCTGGCGCGCAGCGGAGATTTTTCGGGAGCACGCGACGTTTTTGAAGCGGCGCTCGCTTACGCGAACGATCTCGATCTTTTCTCTGAAGAGATCGACCCCGAAACGGGCGACGCGCTCGGGAACTTTCCACAAGCATTCACGCATCTGGGCGTGATTAACGCCGCGCTCTCATTGCGTGACGGCGAAAAACGCGCACATCAGGTCAGGTCATGAACTGGAGCAGCTGGTTACTGTGGGGTTTTGCTAGCACCGTCGTCCTGACCTCCATTCTCGCCGGCAGCCAGGGAATCGGCATGACACGGATGAATATTCCATACATGCTTGGCACCATCTTCACACCCAATCGCGACCGCGCAAAGTTCATCGGATTCTTCTTCCATTTCACCAACGGCTGGATTTTTTCTCTCGTTTACGCAGCGGCGTTTGAGCTCGTCGGAAGATCGACATGGTGGTTCGGTGCGCTGATCGGACTGGTTCAAGCCACTTTTGTTCTCACTATGCTACTGCCGATTTTGCCGGCGCTTCATCCGCGCATGGCTAATGAGGAGTACGGGCCGACGGTCGTGCGCCAGCTTGAGCCTCCGGGGTTTCTAGGCATGCATTATGGCATCCGCACTCCGCTTTCAGTCCTGATCGCGCATGTAGTTTTCGGTGCTATCCTTGGCGTGTTTTACGTCATCAAGTAAAACTCTGCATTGCGCATCAGTTTGCGTAGCTAGTCACGGCTGCTGGTCTTAACCGGCTCTGCCGGTCCGCTCTTCGCTCCGGAAACCAAATCGACGCGGATGAGCGGGTCACTTGGTACGACGACCGGGCCCTCCCAGCGCAGAAAGCCGGCAGGCGGAGGATTGGTCAGCCAGATTTGTGTGTCTGGCACATGAATAAATAACTTGGCGATCGGTGGAATCTCCGGATGAATCACGAAGCGATCGCCCTTGAGGGAGCGGCCCGACATCTTCACCCGGTCGAGCCCGGCGTATGAAAGCTGCACGGTGGCCACCCGCGGTTTCGGTGTGAAGCCAACTGCCCTGAGTTCGACCTTTTCACCATTGATTAGCCGCTTTCTTAGATTCTGAAGCGCCAGGGTAAATCCAAACCCAGCAAAAGTTCGCCCAGGCTCGACTTCTATGTTTTCCGACCACTGTTTGGCTTCGTTGTTTTCGTGCATAAGTGCTGTGGCCGTTTTCGCCCGGAAGTCTACGCTAAACTGGCGCGAGACCCTTCCGTTTTTAGACTCTTTCCACGACCATTTTTCCTGGATGAGTTCCGGCTCTTGTCGCAAGACCGCATTCTCCTCAAAGTGTTGGCCGTCGTCGAACTCGTAGTCAATCTCAACTTGAAGCCGATCATCCTCGATCCACTGCCTAAACTCTCCGTCGGCCAGCTTTTTCCCATTCGTGTCCAACAATGCGGGATAGGCGTGGGCAGCTCCCTGCAGCTCTGTTAGCTCCACGGCGAGGGTAAGCCGCGCCAAGAAAACCGCCGCGATGATGCCGGAAATTGTCGCGGTCGCGCTGCAGCGTCGTAGTTTCGATCGACCGAGCGCGATGCTGCCCAGTGGTACCGTGAACATGGTTATCAATCTCGCTTTCATACCCACGGAATCGCGACAAGCCGGGCTATTCGGCGCATCGAAAAAGTGCCACGGTTGTTACTTTTTGGGACTCGTCGGGGATCCCGTTGCGAGATACGACCAACAAACCCTTGAGAACCGTCTATAAATTGATGGGAGATCCACGAAACGTCGCGCACGCCAAGAAAGTCAGCCAGGAGAAGCATCATAAACACAAGGAGGGTGCTTCGGCCGCACGGCCGGAGAAAAAGGCGCAATTGGCGAAGAAAGAGCAAACTCCCGCTGAAGAGCGGCCTATTCTTGAGACCGATGAAGCTGCGAAATTGGATCAACAACCAAACGCAGCACAATTGGAGAAATCCC
>JBKOWV010000140.1:0-1782 GCA_046724585.1 Verrucomicrobiota bacterium | reverse complement strand
CCACTTCGCGAGTGACGCGCAGCATTTCCTCGTCATCGACGGCGACAGCGCCACCATTGGATTGACGAAGAATTTTTAGAATAAGGAAATCGCCGATCGCTTTTGGAACGCGCAGACCGGAAGCGCATGTCTGGGCGTTTGAAAATTCGGCTGCGGTGGAGTCCGCATTTTCAAACGCGCGGACGATCGGTGCGCAACCGGCGGCTTGGACGGAGAACATGCGCGGCCGTTTTTTCCCGATCCAACCGAGGGCCTCCATTTCGTCGAATGCCTTCCACATTCCGATGAGACCGGTGCCGCCGCCCGTGGGGTACAAGATCACGTCTGGAAGGTGCCAGTCCGATTGGTCCGCCAATTCGTACCCAAGAGTCTTTTTCCCTTCGACGCGATACGGCTCTTTGAGTGTGGACATGTCGAACCAGTCTTCAGCTCGTTTGCGTTTGGCGATCTCGGCACCGCAATCGGTGATGAGCCCGTCGATGAGGGTCACGTGCGCTCCGAGCTCACGACACTCGATGATGTTCGCGCGCGGAGTGTCGCGGGGCATAAAAAGGTGCGCTTCGAGACCGGCCCGGGCGGCGTAGGCCGCGAGCGCTCCGCCAGCGTTGCCTGCGCTCGGGACCGCAAGTTTTATCGCGCCGAGATATTTCGCCATCGACACGGCAACAGCCATGCCGCGTGCTTTGAAGCTTTGCGTCGGATTCTGTGATTCGTCTTTGACCCAGAGCTGTGATAACCCGACTGCGTCACCGAATCTTGCGGCCCGAAGCAGCGGTGTCCCGCCCTCGCCAAGTGAAACCGGCTCAACCTCATCGGGGAGGGGCAACACTTCACGATAACGCCACAGCGATTTCTCGCGCGTGGCCAAAGCCTCGCGCGTAAGCGTTCGACCTGCCCTGGCAAGATGGACAATTGCAAAAAGCGGTTTGTGGCAAGCCGTGCAGAGATTCTGCAGAAGCTGCCAGTCGTGCTCAAGGCCGCATGCGCTGCATTCGAGATGGGTCAGGAACATAAAGCAATGGAATCTATTTTTCGTGCTGCCGCGAGTGATGGAAAAACGCGCACTGTTTAGATCACGACGTTTGTGCTAATGACGACGGCGATGACCGCCAAAGTTTCTCAACGCGTGCGCCGACCCTGGTATCGGCCGTCTTTGACGATGCAGATCATGATCGGGCTGATCGTTGGCGGGGTGATCGGTTGGCTGCGGCCGGATTGGGGCAACGCGGTTTATTTTTTGCGCGACATCTTCATTAACCTGATCAAATCGATCATCGCGCCGCTTGTTTTCTCGACCATCGTGGTCGGAATCGCCGGCGCCGGCGCGTTGCGAAAAGTCGGGCGGATGGGTGTCAAAGCGATCGTTTACTTCGAGATCGTCACCACCGCCGCGCTCGCCATCGGATTGATCATCGTGAATTTCACAAAGCCGGGTATCGGCGTGACGCTCGTGGCCAGCAGCACCGACGTGGCAAAAGCAATCGGCGAGAGTCATCCCAAGACGCTGATCGAAACGATTGTGCACGTGTTCCCCTCCAGCGTGATCGAATCAATGGTGCGCGGCGACGTGCTCCAAATCGTCGCCTTCTCGGTCCTGTTTGCATTGGCCCTCTCGGCGATCGGCGAAAAAGGGCGGCCAATCGTGCGCGCGATGGAGAGCCTTTCGCAAGTCATGTTCAAGTTCACCAATTACGTGATGATGTTTGCGCCCTTTGGCGTCGGCGCGGCCATGGCGCATACTATCGGGACCCAGGGGCTAGGCGTGCTTCTTAATCTGGCCAG
>JBKOWV010000148.1:0-3390 GCA_046724585.1 Verrucomicrobiota bacterium | reverse complement strand
TATCGGTGAAGTGTTGATGACCGGTTACGTCTGGCCTTTGCTATGCGTGGGGTTGCTCCTTACCGCCGCGCTGATCGGCGCGCTTATCCTCGTGATGGAGGAAAAGCGGTGAGGCAGGGTAACGACTAGGCCATGACACTCCAAATCTTCCTCATCGTGTCTGCAGCGCTTTTCTGCGTCGGTTTGCTCGCCGCGCTTAGCCGGCGGCACGCGATTTTCATTTTGATCGGCATCGAGATGATGCTGGCAGCAGCGAACCTGAATTTCATTGTGTTCTGGAGGTTCAGTCCCGAACCGCATCAACCCACCGGGGTATTGGTCGCAATCTTTTCCATCGCCATTGCCGCAGCGGAAGTCGCGGTCGGGCTCGCGCTGGTCATCGCTGTTTATCGGCACTATCGAACGACCAACGTCGATCAGCTTGATTCACTAAGAGGTTGATATGAAGTCGACCCGGAAAGCAAAAGTAGAGAGCTTCGTCATTCGTCATTCGCCATTTCTCATTTGCTTCGTATCCAAATGACACCCTGGATCGCTACCAATCTTTGGCTGATCCCGGCGGTCCCGCTTGCCATTTCGCTCGTGATATTGGGTTTAGCGAAATCGCGCCGCAAAGGCGCGGCGGGACTTGCAGTCATTGGCCAGATTGTTGCGCTTGCGTTGTCTATTCTTGCGTTTCTGCCGACGCTTCATGTGCCCGGCTTCCGCGTCACTCAGAATTTCACCTGGTTCACTTTCGGCGAGACCGCACTTCGTATCGGTTGGGTGCTCGATCCGCTCGCCGCCGCGATGCTCGTAATGATCGCGCTCGTCGGGCTCTGTATTTTTGTCTTCAGCATCGGCTACATGGCCGATGACAAAAATTTCAGCCGCTTCTTCGCCTATCTGTCGTTTTTCTCCGGCGCAATGCTCGGCGTCGTCATCGCCAACAGTTTGCTATTGCTTTTCGTCTTTTGGGAACTTGTGGGGCTTGCGTCGTATTTGCTCATCGGGTTCTGGATCGAGAGGCCGAGCGCCGCGGCCGCCGCCAAGAAAGCGTTCATCACCACGCGCATCGGCGACATGGGATTTTTTCTTGGCCTGGTCTGGCTCTATCACGGCAGCGCCACACTGCTCTTTTATGATGACGGAAACGGTTGCCTTGAAAGCGCCGGACTCGCCATGCTCGGCGCAAGCGCCACCTTCGTCGCGCTTTTGATTTTCTGCGGTGCCGCCGGCAAGTCTGGACAATTCCCGCTCCACGTCTGGTTGCCGGACGCGATGGAAGGCCCGACGCCGGTGAGCGCGTTAATTCACGCCGCTACCATGGTCGCCGCGGGTGTGTTCCTCGTCGCGCGCGTCTATCCGCTCTTTTCGCTGGGTGCGATCAACGGCGTGACGCCTTCATTAACTGTAGTCGTCTGGATTGGCGTGACCACGGCGTTGATGGCAGCACTCATCGCGGTCGCTCAGGCAGACATCAAACGCATTCTCGCTTACTCAACGGTGTCCCAACTCGGCCTGATGATGGTCTCGCTTGGCGTCGGCGGTGTCGCGGCCGGGATCATGCATTTACTGGCACACGGTTTTTTCAAAGCGCTCCTCTTCCTCGGCGCTGGCTCGGTGATTCACGGCTGTCATCACGAACAGGACATCCGCAAAATGGGCGGCCTGCGCCGACTCATGCCGGTGACATTTTTGACATATGCAGTCGGCATGATGGCGCTGAGCGGTGTGCCGTTCTTTTTTTCAGGTGGCTGGACGAAAGAAGAAATTCTGCATGCCACTGCCCATTGGCCGAAGTCGCACGTGCCGTACTACCTGATCTTGGCCGGGATCATCCTGACCGCGCTCTACATGACGCGCCAGATCATCTACGTCTTTTTCGGAAAGCCCCGCGTTGCTTCCGAACATGCGCACGAAAGCCCGCGCGTGATGACGATTCCGCTCATCGTGCTCGCCCTTGGCGCAATTTTCTTGAGCGTCGTGCTCACGCCTGCCTGGTCATGGCTGCACGGTTATCTCACCGGCGAACCGGCGCAGTTTGATATCACGCGATTGATTCAGCCAATGCTTTTCGTGTCCCTCGTGCTCGTCGCGGTCGGCATCGGGCTTGGTGTCCTGGTGTATCGCCGCGCCGGCGCGCAGGATCGAAATCGTTCGGCAGAGACCGATCCGCTCGAGTACATGCAGCCCGGATTATTCCGCTTCCTGGAAAACAAAATGTGGCTGGACGAACTTTACGATCGGACCGTGATCGCACTGGCTGCGGTTTGCGCTCGGGTCTCCGATTGGATGGATCGCCACGTTTGGGACGGTCTGGTGCGCGGTTTCGGGGGTCTGGGCCAACTTTTTGGAATCTTCACAGCGGGCTTCGATGAACGAGGCATCAACGCCGGAGTCGATGAAACTACAATCGGCACCCGCGGTCTTGGGCGCGTGATGTCTCAGTGGCATTCGGGACAAATCCAAACTTACCTCGGTGTCGTGGCAATCGGCATGTTGGTGTTGCTGCTCTTCTACGCATGGTTGGGTTGATCACAGCGCTAATCATTATTCCACTCGTCGGCGCGTTTGCGCTGTACGTCGGACGCCCGAGAAATGCGCGCGCAATTGGCCTCCTGTTTAACGCGCTTGCGGCGTTGGATGCGCTAATGCTGTGGCAAAAATTCGACACCAGCGTCGCCGGTCTTCAAATCGTTGAACGTCACGCGTGGATTCCGAGCATCGGCGCCGAATATCTCCTCGGTATCGATGGCTTGAGTCTCTTGCTCGTGTTGCTCACGTCACTCATCATCCCGTTCGCGTTTCTCGCGCAACCCATGGAGCGCGGGGCAGTCGCGCTCATGCTGCTCATGCAATCGGCGCTCTACGGCACGTTTACGGCGCAAAATTTCGTTCTTTGGTTTTTGTTTTACGAGATGAGCCTTATCCCTGCGTTCCTGCTCATAAAAATCTGGGGCAGCGAAAACCGGGACCGGGCGGCAACGAAATTCTTCCTTTACACATTTCTTGGCAGCGTTGCGATGCTGCTGGCATTCCTCGGAATTTACTTCGCGAAGGGCACGTTCGATTTCTCTGCGCTGGCCGCGCTCGGGAAAAACGGATTGCTCACCGGGAAACTCGCGTGGCTAGCCTTTGCCGGAGTTTTTCTCGGACTCGCGGTGAAGGTGCCGGTCTTTCCGTTTCACACCTGGCTGCCCGACGCGTACGAAACAGCGCCCACCGGCGTGTCGATGGTGCTGACCGGCGTGCTCTCGAAAATGGGTGTTTACGGTTTCGTGCGCCTGCTGCTTCCGCTTTTTCCTAACGAAACCAAAATCCTCGGCCCATGGCTGCTTGGATTGGCGGTTTGCTCGATCGTCTTTGCATCGCTGGCCGCGTGGGCCCAATCAGATTTGAAACGGATGG
>JBKOWV010000197.1:0-3441 GCA_046724585.1 Verrucomicrobiota bacterium | reverse complement strand
GCGCGATCGCCCTTCACTTCGCGGCAAACCAGTCGGCGTGGGCGGCGCTCGGGACCGCCGCGGCGTTTTGACGACGTGCAATTACGAAGCGCGCAAGTTCGGGGTGCGTTCGGCCATGCCGACATTCATGGCGCTGCAACGTTGCCCAGACCTGATCGTGTTGCCGACCCGTTTCGATGTCTATCGGCGTGAAGCCGCGGTCATTCGGACGATCCTCCATCGGTTCACGTCTTTGATCGAGCCGCTCTCGCTCGACGAAGCATATCTCGACGTCACTGAACATCCCGGCGCACCGGGGTCATTGGCACAAGTGATCCGCGGGACCATTTTTCGAAAAACGAAGCTTACGTCATCGGCGGGAATCGGTCCGAATAAACTGATCGCAAAAATCGCCAGCGAAATAAACAAACCGAAGGGTCAGTTTGAGGTCACCCCGGAACAAGTGCCGGAGTTTATTGAGAAATTGCCGGTCCGTAAAATCTGGGGAATCGGCGAGAAAACGGAAAGGAAACTGGAAGAACTCGGCGTGAAAACGTGCAGCGAGCTTCAGCGCTTCTCGCGTCCGGAGCTTGTCGATCTATTCGGTAAATTCGGTCTCGATCTCTACGATCTGTGTCGCGGCATCGATCACCGCCCGGTCGAGCCGGATCGTCCGCGCAAATCGCTCAGCACAGAGGAAACGTTCGCCATCGATCTTACGACGCTCGAGCAGTGTGAAGAAAAACTCGAGGAACTTTTCCAGGATTTGATGGCCGATCTCGCGCAAAAGGAATCGACGCGGGAGATCACGAAAATTTTCGTGAAACTAAAATTCAACGATTTCAGCCGTACAACGGCCGAGCGCGCCGGATTAGCGCCTGCATTGCAAGATTTCCGTGCTCTCCTGGATGAAGCATTCGCCCGCACCGGCAAACCCGTGCGTCTCATCGGCGTCGGCGTCCGGTTTGCCGAGACCATGCCGGAAAACGCCCAAATGGATTTGCTGTAGCCCAACATCGTGTCTGCATCGGTCATATTGAGCGAAGCGAAACATCTCTGACTAATTCTTGAGATTCTTCGCTCCGCTCAGAAGGACAATCAAAGGCGGGGCCCGTCGGGCGCGCCGCACAAAGCAGGACTTGCCGCTCGATCACCGCGAGATGCGGGCTAATGTTGTCATGAAGGGATGACTTCCGCGCAGGAAAGAAAAATCCGGCAAACCGGTTGCGACGCGCGCTTTGATAATCTGACGCGGCAACTCTACGCGACTGACGCGTCGATTTATCAGATCGAGCCGGTCGGCGTGGCGTTTCCGAAAAACGCGGAGCAAGCAAGCCTCGTGATCCGCGCGGCGGCTGATGCAGGTCTTTCGGTTACGCCGCGGGGCGCGGGCACGAGTCTGGTCGGGAATGCGATCGGCGAAGGCTTGATCGTCGAATTTTCGCGATACAACCGCCAGATCTCTGAACTAAATCTCGAAAAACGCAGCGTCCGCGTGGGCGCCGGTGTCGTGCTGGATCAGCTCAACGAATTTCTGAGGCTGCACGGATTTTGTTTCGGTCCCGATGTCGCAACCAGCGCCCGCGCGACTCTCGGCGGCATGATCGCGAACAATTCCTCAGGCGCGCGCTGCCCGATCTACGGAACAACAGCTGATCACGTGATCTCGCTTGAGATCGTTATGGCCGACGGTCGCATCGAAAAAATCGGGCAAACGCAAGAGTCGCTGCCCACCGAACGCGCTAAGATCGAAAATCTCGTTCGCGCGGCAAGCGCCGAAATGTCGGAGCGCTGGCCACCAGGCTTGATCAAGCGCTGGCCGGGTTACGGTATCGAACGATTCCTCCATGCGCCGAATGATCTCACGAACATTCTCGCGGGTAGTGAAGGAACGCTCGCGGCGATTTTCTCTGCCGAACTAAAAATTTCGCCGCTGCCGCACGAGAAAGGATTGGGCTTGATCTTTTTCGCATCGGTCGGAGAAGCGATGCAGGCAACGGTCGAACTTCTCGATCTTCAACCTGCCGCAATCGAACACATCGATCGTCCCTTGCTGGACCAAACTAAGAGTCAGCTACACTTTCAGGCGGCCCGCGATTTGCTCGAACTGGATACGCAGCCCTGCGAGGCAATCCTGATCGTCGAGTTCTACGAAAACATCGCGGAACGTCTGTCGATTTTGCAATCCAGAAAGATCGGGCTACGCAAAAAGATTCTGACGGACACGGCGCAGATGAATCTTGTCTGGTCGGTGCGCAAATCCGGCCTGTCGCTTTTAACCGGTTGCATCGGCCCGGCCAAACCGGTCGCATTCATTGAAGACGCAGCGGTTCGACCAGCCCAATTGCCGGAATACGTGCGCGGCCTGCAATCCATTATGAAACCGCTCGGCCTGGAGGCGAGTTACTACGGTCACGCTGCCAGTGGTCTGCTCCACGTTCGCCCCGTGCTCGATCTGCACAGCCCAATGGACTTGAAAAAGTTCCGGCAAGTCGCCGATCAGACATCTGCGCTGGTGCGACAATTCAAAGGTTCGCTTTCCGCCGAGCACGGCGTCGGCATCGCGCGCACGGAATACATGCGCGACCAGCTCGGCGACGAGCTGTTAGGGGTATTGCGTGAGATCAAGCACACGCTCGATCCAAGAAACATTTTCAACCCGGGAAAAATTTTCGAGGATGGCCGTCACAAGATCGACAACCACCTGCGCGAAAATTTCACTCGCCCGCTCGAGCTTCCATTCGAGCCCGCGCTCGCATTCGTTTTCAAAGACGGTTCGTTCATCGGCAACCTCGAACAATGCAACGGCTGCGGCGGGTGCCTGAAACAGACCGGCATCATGTGCCCAACGTTTATAGCTACCGGCGAAGAAGTAATGTCCACACGCGGCCGTGCGAACGTCATCCGCGCTGCGCTCGAGCTGCGGGTAAACGGCCACGATCCCCTGAAGTCCGAAGAGCTGGACGCGGCGTTGAGCAATTGTCTTTCCTGCAAAGGATGCACGCCCGAATGCCCGTCGAACGTCAACCTAGCGCTGTTGAAAGCGGAGCTGATGCACGCGCGATGGCGCCGCGATGGTTTGCCGTTGCGCGAACGGTTTCTTAGCAACGTCGATCTGTCAGGCAAAATCGGCTGCGCCATGCCGTCGCTGGCAAACGCCATCCTCGACTCCAAGCCGGTGCGCACCGCAATGGAGAAAACGCTCGGAATCTCCGCGAGACGCTCATTGCCACGATACGCAACCGAACGCTTCGACAAATGGTTCGCCAGGCATGCTGTAGCCGGGGTCGGTGACCCCGGCGTCGACAATGAATGGCGATTTTCAAATCGCCCCGGCGGTTGCAAACCGCCGCTCCTTGAGCCGAACGGCGCTCACAGAGCGCCGCTACAAAAGCGTGGTCACATCATCCTCTGGGATGACACATTTGTCCGCTACCACGAACCGCACATCGGCATCGCGGC
>JBKOWV010000160.1:0-27933 GCA_046724585.1 Verrucomicrobiota bacterium | reverse complement strand
TGCTCTCTACCCATTCGGTTAGATACTCGCGCGCAGTCTTGAAGTGCAACGGTTCGCCGACTGTGCGCTCGTACATCTGAGCAATAACTTTCCGGCATTGGCTCTCGGTCAGGCGTTTTTCACCGGCGAGTTTTTCGAGCGTCTCCCATTCATCGGCCAACCTCTGCGCCAATTTCCTGTCAGTGGTTTTTGTGCTGCGTTTGAGCCGCCGCACTCTCCCGTCGCTTCCGACGCCATTAAAACAGGCGATCCAGAAGGGACTCTTTGGTGGCTGATGCGCGTCTTTGGTAATGGAGGCCATACTCGGTCAGAACCGATAGTCAGAACATCTGACCATGTCCGTCGAGGTTCGTTCACGTCTATTTACAAGGAGAGAAAGAAATGAGCGGGCAACGGGAATCGAACCCGCATGGCCAGCTTGGAAGGCTGGAACTTTACCATTAAGCTATGCCCGCGTGCGCTCCAGTGAACAGTGACTGGTGACGAGTGAATAGTCAAAGCCGTTGACGTACGTTGCGGCGCGCCCGCCTGTCGCGCCTATCATTATTTTTCGAAGGCGGTGGCGACGAGTGTGGCGTTGTGGCCACCGAACCCAAAAGAGTTGTTCAGGGTGACACGCACTTTCTTTTCGCGAGCGACGTTTGGCGTGTAATCGAGGTCGCATCCCTCGCCCGGATTTTCCAGATTGATCGTTGGCGGGATCACGGAATCGCGAATGGCGAGCGCGCAGGCCGCCATTTCTATGCCACCAGCCCCACCTAACAAGTGACCCGTCATCGACTTGGTGGAGCTAATGGAAACTTTGTAGGCCTGTTCGCCGAATACCTGCTTGATCGCGCGCGTTTCGCAAAGATCGCCAATATCAGTGGAAGTCGCATGTGCATTAATGTAATCGACCTGGTCAGGAGAAACACGGGCATGCTCGAGCGCCAGTTGCATGGCGCGGACGGCGCCCTCGCCGTTCGGAGGCGGCGCCGTCATATGGTAGGCGTCGGCAGATAGTCCGTAGCCTGTCAGCTCGCAATAAATCTTCGCGCCGCGCGCCCTGGCGTGTTCCAGCTCCTCCACCACCACGATCCCTGCGCCTTCGCTCATAACAAATCCGTCGCGGTCACGATCGAACGGCCGCGAAGCACGTTCGGGTTCATCGTTGCGCAGGCTAAGGGCTTTCATAGCCGAAAATCCCGCAAGGCCAATCGCCACAATTGAAGCCTCCGAACCACCAGCCAGGAAAATATCGGCATCGCCAAATTTAATGGCACGCCAGGATTCCCCGATTGCATTGTTTGATGTCGCGCAGGCGGTAACGATACACATGTTGGGTCCTCGCAGGTCGTACTCCATTGAGATGAGTCCGCTGGCCATGTTGCTGATCAACATCGGAATCGTGAACGGCGAAGTTCGCGATGGTCCTTTCGTCAGGAGGATCGTCAACTGATCCTGCAGCGTTTTCAGCCCGCCAATTCCGCTGCTTACGATTACACCGAAGCGATCCCGCCGGCTCAGCTTCTCTACATCGATCCCGCTGTCGTCGAGGGCCATTTTAGCCGCGGCCAGCGCAAGGTGAGCGAATCGGTCCGTGCGTCGAACATCTTTCGGGTTTTTAAAGAATGCTTTCGGGTCGAAGCCGCGCACTTCGCCACCGATCTTGCAGTCGTAAGCGGCGGTATCGAATGTTTCTATCTTGTGGATACCGCTGACGCCATTCTTTAGATTCTGCCAGAACGTCTCCACGTCGTTGCCAAGGGGCGTGATGGCGCCCAAACCACTGATGACGACTCTGCGATCGTTGTTCATTTAGAGATTCGACGATTTGGCGATTTTATCGATTAAGGGTGTAATGCTCTAACGATGTAACGCGAGATCAATCGCTAAATCTCTGAATCACTGAATCGCCAGGATATTTCAGCTTGTTCCCATCCCGACGCTTTGCACGGTCTGGAAAAGTTTTCCTTCCGTCTTGATAGAAGGCGCGATGATAATCTCTGTTTGCTGAAATTCGGCAATATTCCGAGCGCCGACATTACCCATGCAGGTGGTAATTGCGCCGATCAAATTTTGGCTGCCATCGTCAACTTCGGCCGGCCCGAAGAGGATTTGTCGCAGTGATCCGGTCGTCCCCACTTTAATCCGCGTCCCCCGTGGGAGATTTGCATGAGGAGTGGCCATCCCCCAATGGTATCCGCAACCGGGCGCTTCCTCCGCTTTGGCAAAGGCGCTGCCGACCATGACCGCATCCGCGCCGCACGCCAGCGCTTTGCAAACGTCGCCGCCTCTACTCATTCCGCCATCCGTGATGATCGGCACGTAACGCGACGTTTTTTTGAAGTAAGCATCGCGCGCCGCCGCGCAATCGACGGTCGCGGTTACTTGCGGGACACCGAGCCCGAGCACGCCGCGCGAAGTGCAAGCCGCTCCGGGTCCCACGCCGATCAAAACCGCCGCCGGACCGCACTCCATGATCTCGAAGGTCACATCGTAGCCGACCGTGTTTCCGACGATGACGGGAATTCGCATTTCGCGGCAAAATTTTTCCAGATCGAGCGACTTATACTCTGACGAAATATGCCTGACGGTGGAGACCGTGCTTTGCACGACGAAAACGTCTGCCCCTGCTTCCTGTGCAATCCTGCCGAATTCAGCCGCGCGCTGGGGGATGGAGCTAACTGCAGCTAATGCGCCCCGGTCCTTAATCTGGCGGACGCGCGCAGCGATCAAATCTTCCTGCACCGGTTCCTGGTAAATTCTTTGCAACAGCCCTGTAATATCGGATCGATCTGCTTCGACAATTTTTTGCAGCACTTCCTGGGGATTTTTGTAGCGGGTTTGGACGCCTTCGAGATTCAGAACCGCCAGCCCGCCCAGTTGGCTCATGGCGATGGCAAAATGGACGTCGACGACTCCGTCCATTGCGCTGGCGAGGATAGGGATCTTTAATGCCAGCGGTTCCCCGCCAGTCCGCGACAAACGGAAAGTGATATCTACTTCGTTTGGATTAATCGTCACGCGGCCCGGGACAAGCGCGATTTCATCGAACCCATAGGTGACGCGCGCTTTGCGATTGCGGCCGATCCACATTCCCATCTTAAAGTTGCTCCATCCTAAATCGTTCGTTTAAACTTCCACAGCGCGGGCATCGGGGAAGCAATGCGTCCGTTCGGTCTTCAAATTCGAACGCGCAAATCACGCAGCGCAACCGATGTTCCAGAGCCCGGCGCTCTTGTCGCCGGCGATTCCATTCTCCCACTATCCAAAGCAAAAAAACCGCCGCAAGAAAAAGCAGCAAATAAATCGTGGCCAGAGCGGCGAGGCTGACGCGAATCACGGTGGCCCTTCTGCCGGCTCGGACCGGGGGCGCGCAACGTCGCTGCCCCACTCGATTGTCGCAATCCCCCAGGTCAGGAACGGATCGCTCTTTTCCAGGGTGGCCGGATTTTTGGAAAAGCGGCAGAGCGAGAGATAGCGGCGCCCCTGCTTATCCAGGGCCGGATCGCCTGACGAATTGAGAGGAAAGCAATAACGGATTTCTCCGATCCCGCTCACGGCGACCCGGAAGTGAGTCGCTTGAGGGGAATCGTTGTTGGAGGCGGCAAAACTTAGACTCGGAAAAGTCGGATCGCCGAAAGCCTCGAGCTCTTTTGAAAACGAGACAGATGTTCTTGTCGGATCCATTGCGAGCGCGCTTTGTCGATGGCCGAGCGGTGCGGCCCCCGGCGGCTGAGAATCGGGGATACGCAGATTGGGAACCTCCAGGGGAATCTCTTTCAATGCCGGTTCCGCCGCGAGATACGACGGGACATGCTCAACTTCGGGTAGGGCGCGCAGCCGTGCATCCGGCGGACGCTGCGTCGTGAAGGCCAGCGCCGGATCTTCCGCGTCGATCCAGCGGAGCAGAGTTCGGCCTTCTTCGGAACTGGAGGTAATCACACCGACTCGCGCCGGTGGCGGGAGCAATGAGACTATTGGCGAATACACAATTTGAAAAACATAGAAGCAGAGAACATGCGCCGCCAAAGAGAGTGCGAGAAAGGCGGCGAGCGCAATTTGGCGTCGCCGAGGCGCCTCCCAGCTGAAAAGAAGTGGTTCGACAGCGGTCTCAGAAATAGGGACATTCATTGCGGCGGGGCCGCCGCCAACGCGACGGACGTTATCCCGTGTTCCAGGACAGTATTTGTCACCTCGATAACTGTTTCGTAGGCAGTCAAACGGTCGGCTTTGATGATAATGGATTGGCCTTCACGCCTAGCCGCGTCCAGCAACGGCCCAAGCTGCGCGAGCGTAATTTTTTGATCCCGGAAATAAATGGCCGGGTCTGCGCCACCGGTAATGCTGATGATTTGTTGGTTAACTTGCGGGCCAAGTGCAAAACGCGAGAACGGCATCGAAACGGAAATGCCCGGTTGCAAAATAAGATTCGAGCTGAGCAACAGAAAAAAAATCAGAAGGAAGGCAATATTGACCAACCCCAGGAGGACGAGCCAGCCGAAATCATATTCCTTCGTCCGGCTGAGCTTCATGCGCGCTGAAATATTTGTCGATTTACTGAATCGTCGTCTCAGGAGTCAATCCGTGCGCCGGATTGGGCCGCCTCCTCACGCGGCTGGAAGCTGATGATGCCGCTGACCGGTCGGCTCTCCGTCAACATGTGGACGATCTCAATCCCGGCGCGCTCCATGTCGTGCATCATGGTGTTCACGCGCGAAGAGAGATAGCTATATGCAACAAAGGTTGGCGTGGCCACCACCAACCCAGCGGCCGTCGTCAGCAAACTCTTGTAAACACCGCTGGAAAGCTCCGTCACCGTTGCATAACCGCCACTGGACGCGATCGTGCCAAATGCGTCAATCATTCCGGCAACCGTGCCAAGCAAGCCCAGCAATGGCGCGAGAAAAGCGATCGTGGGCAGCACTCCAAGAAATCGCTCAAGCTTGGGCACCTCGAGCTGGGCGGCTTCCTGCACAATATCGCGCAATTCTGCGCGAGGCGCATCGTGCTGGATGATGGCCGAATGGATCACCCGCGCCACCGGGCCCGGTGTCCCAGCCGATTCATGTAACGCTTCGGCGAAATTGCGGCGACGGATAAGATTGGAAAGCCCTTTCAAGAATTCGCCGACATGGATCGTCGCTCGATGCAGGTAGAGCAGGCGCTCGGCAAAAATGGCGATCGAAATGATGCTACAGGCCAGGATCGGCCACATTAATAATCCGCCTTTTTGGATGTAATCAATCACGTCCGTGTTTTAGTCTTCTTTCACAGCTGTGGCAAGCCCGGAGCTAGCAAGGAGCGGCTGGCCTGCTCGTGAACATCATTTTATCGCGAAGTTTTCGCGCGCGATTTTGGTGAAGGCGACGGGGCGGTGACTAGGGGGGTCGTACGGCCCAGCAATTTCCCGGACCCGTCGAAAATGGAATAGCCGGTTTGTTTGCCGTTTTGATCGTAACTGTAAACGATCTTATGCAAGAGGGTTTCGTTCTCGGCGCTTTGGATTTCTTCCTGGAGACGACCCGTGCTGTCATACGTGTAGTGGCTCTTGAATCGAAGGCGGCCATCAGGTCCGAAAATTCGGCCGCTGGAAAAGCGTCCGGCGTCATCGATCTCATAACGAATTGTCTGTCGGAGTTTGCCATCCTGCCCAGTGGTTGTGGCGATGGCTTTGTGCTGCGCATCGTCGAATTGATAAACGGTGCGTGAGCCATCAGCGTTCATCGACACGGTCACTCGGGCAGCGTTGATCTCGGTTTTCTCTGGAGACTGGCTAGAGGCGATTCTAGCATCACAGACGAGAGCCGTGAGAACGATCGCGGGCCCGACTTGGAAAAGCCTCATGATTCGAGGAGCTTACGGTTGAGACAAGGAGCTGCAAATAGGGATAAGATTTTTATTGACCGCGGAGTTGGGAAGTGGTTAAAAGTGGTGCCAAGTGGTGGAAAATGGATGAATCCCCACGATTATATGGACGCCTCTTCTCCACCTGAACGCTTCTACGCTGGAGAATTCCGCCATTCAATCGACGAGAAGAATCGCGTGACCATTCCGTCTCGTTGGCGGCGAGACAAGGCCGAACACTTCATCCTTTTGCCCGAGGCAAGTCAGCAATTTTTGCTGGTCATGTCCCCGGTGGAATTTGCCCGGATGAGTTCGGCGGCAGAATCGAACGAGAGTGTTCCCGCGCGAGATCGCCGGATTTTCCTGCGCCAGTTGCACTCCCGCGCTCAGCACGCGGCTGCAGATCGACAAGGGCGTCTCGTTTTGCCGGATGAGCTTTGCAGAAAGATTGGATTGAAAGGCGAGGTCGCCCTCGTCGGTGGCCGCGGACGTTTTGAGATTTGGAATTTGCAACGTTGGAAACGGGCGCATGAGGAGGAAACACCGACTTATCAGCACGTCGCGAATGTAATTGGTTTGTAAGCGGATTAATTCGATTCAACCCTATGAACACATTGGTGCATGAGTGGCCTGTCTGGTTCGCCACCAATTCGCTGTTTATCGAAGAGGAGGCGCAGGAAATGGAGGATTACGTTTATCACCGTCCAGTGCTCGAGAGGGAAGTGGTGGAGCTGCTTGCCCCCAGCCCTGGTTCGCTCGTTGTCGATGGCACCTGCGGTGGCGGCGGCCACACTGAAGCGCTTTTGAGGGCCGGCGCTGACGTGCTCGCCTTGGATCAGGATCCAGATGCGGTCCAACACGTGAGCGAGCAACTGGCACGCTTCGGCCGACGCGTCGCCGTGCTGCGGGCGAATTTTCGACACGCGAACAAAGTTCTAGACGAGCTGGGAATTCACAAGATCGGTGGCGCGCTTCTCGATGTTGGTGTCTCCTCATGGCAACTCGAAAATGCGAAGCGCGGTTTTAGTCTCGTGCGCAACGGCCCGCTGGACATGCGGATGGACCCGCGGAACCGGCTGACCGCCGCCACTATCACGAATGAATACAGCGAAGAGCAATTGACTCAGTTGTTCCGCGAGCTGGGGGAGGAACCGGCTGCGCGTCGCATCGCAAGCTTGATCGTAAAGATGCGGAAGACAACGCCATTCCGCGAGACTCTTCCGCTGGCGCGTGCGATCGAAAAAGCCGTCGGCCGACACGGTCGGCGTCATCCGGCCACGCAAGTTTTTCAAGCGCTGCGGATGGAAGTGAATGATGAACTTCGCGCCCTCGAAGAGGGGCTGCGCGCTTTGACTGAGCGAGTCGAGTCTGGCGGGCGCATTGCCGTTATCGCTTTTCATTCTTTAGAAGACCGAATCGTGAAAAACTTCTTTCGCGATCGCAGCCGGGAATGGCTCGACCGGCCTGAGTGGCCCGAGCCACGGCGTAACCCCGATTACGACCTCAAAGTGATTACCTCGAAACCGGTAGAGCCAAGTGAAGAGGAACAACGCGCCAATCCCCGTTCACGCAGCGCAAAGTTGCGCGTAGCCGAGAAAATTTAAATGAGCCGTTCCCGTCGAAAAAATTGCAATGCGATTAACACGGCCTCGCTCGCCCGCTGGATTGTTATGACTGCGTTTCTCGCCCTCGCCGGTCTGAGCTACGTATATTTGGCGCTGCAACTCTACCATTTGGGTGATCGTAAAAAGGCGATCGAGAACGAGCTGGTTAATCTCCGTGCCCAAAATGATGTTGCTAGCGCGCAAATCGCGGCCCTGACATCACGCTCCGCTTTGCAGCGCCGATTGAAGGAAGGTTATTTGAAAATGATCCCGATTGCCGAGGCGAACATCGTGCGGCTTACGATTCCTGCACGACCGCCTGACCAGGACACAATTCAACCGGTAGTAAACCAGGCTGGCACAAGATGAACCCGAATAGCCATCGCCGCTGTGTGCTGGTTTGCTCGGCCTTTATCGCGCTCTTCAGCCTCTTTTCCTTTCGTCTGGTTTATCTGCAAGTTATCAAGCACGATGAGTACGCGGCTCTGGCTGCTGAGAAGCACGTTTACAAACAAATCATTTACGCGGAACGCGGCTCGATTCTAGACGCGAACAAAGAAGTTCTCGCGCACAACATTCCTGTCGAAACGGTCGTGGCTGATGCCACCCATCTCAACGATCGGGACGCGGTTGTAGGCCTTGTTAGCAGGGAACTGGACGTCCCGGCCGAGGAGCTGGCAGAAAAGTTACGCAGCGAGCGCCGCTACATCGTGATCAAGCGTGAAGTGCCGGAACCGACCAGCCGCTCTCTGCGCGAAAAACTTCGCGCCAAAAATTTGCGTGGAATTTATTTCGAACACGACTCCAGGCGCATCTACCCGAATGGCTCCATGCTTTGCCATGTAATTGGATTTACCGATTTCGAGCATCATGGCATTCAAGGCGTGGAAGCGTCGATGGAGGAATACCTTCATGGACAGGACGGTTATCGCTTCATCGAGCACAATCGTGCTGGTCAGGAGATAGTGCCGTACAGAGGGCAGGAACGCGCGCCGCGCGACGGCTGCCGGGTCGACCTTACTGTCGATCTTGGCTTACAGAACATAGTTGAAAACGAGATCGACGCCGCGATGGCGGAGTACTCCCCCCAAAAAGCCACGATTATTCTGATGCGGCCGCAGACGGGTGAAATCCTTGCGATGGCTAATCGGCCGAATTTCGACTTAAACCTGCGCTCGGAAGCGAAGCCCGAGGAGATGAAAAACCGCGCCATCATCGACATGATGGAACCGGGTTCCACGTTCAAGATCGTGGCAGCAGCGGCGGCGCTCAACGAACGCAAGCTTCGGCCTAATTCGAGCGTCTTTTGTGAAAATGGCCTCTGGAATTTCAACGGCGCCGCCCTGCACGATCATCGCGCGTTTTCGTATCTGAGCGTGCATGACGTTCTCATTAGATCGAGCAACATCGGCGCCGCCAAGCTCGCGCTCAGCGTCGGGGACCAAAAGTTTTACGAATACGTCCGGCGCTTTGGATTTGGCGAGCGCACGGGAATCGAACTTCCGGGTGAAATCAACGGGCTCATTCGCCCTCCGCGATCGTGGAGCAAAATTTCGATCACGCGGATTCCAATGGGGCACGAAGTCGGGGTCACTGCATTACAAATGACAGCGGCAATGGCGACGATTGCCAACGGTGGCAAATTGATGACTCCACGAATCGTGAAATCGATTACCACTTCCGACGGCAAAACCGTCAGCTCACTTTCCCCCGCGGTCTTGCGTCAGGTAATTTCTCCGGAAACGGCCCGCGAAATTGGCGACGCGCTCCGAGGTGTCGTAAGCGATCGCGGCACTGCCGCCGCCGCGGCCGTCCCTGGGTTTACGATTGCCGGCAAGACCGGTACGGCGCAGAAGGTTGATCCGAGGGGCGGCTATGAACATGGTAAGTACGTCGTTTCTTTCGCAGGTTATTTGCCAGCCGAGCATCCCGAGCTTGTCGGTCTGGTCGTGCTCGACGAAGCGCACACCGATAGACCAGAGTTAAATTACGGCGGGCTCATCGCCGGACCGATCTTTTCCCGGGTCGCCGAAAAGGCTGCCCAGTATCTCGATCTTCGACCACAGGAGCAGATTCGCAAAGCCATTCCCGTAGAGCGAGTTCAAAAAGCTGTGCCGGCGGAGCGGGCCCGCAAGACGGTCGACCGAGTCGCCTTAACCAATGCCTCGCGTCCTTGAACGCCTTGCCCCGCTTGGCCGCAGCGAATCTGGCCCGTGGCGGAGATGTTGAAATCTCATGCAGCTCAAAACACTTGTCGCCGCGACTCCAATTCGCCAGGTCATCGGGACACTTGATCGCCCGGTGGAAAGCATCGCGTATGACTCGCGGCGAATGCAAAGGAATGGCATGTTCGTGGCGCTGCGGGGTGAAAAAACCGATGGACACGAATTCATCGGCCAGGCCATCGAAAAGGGCGCGTCAGTGATCGTTGCGGAACGCGAGGAAAAAAATCCGCGCGTCACCTGTCTCGTCGTTGAAAATACGCGCACCGCGCTGGCTGATCTCTCCGCAACTTTTTATGGGCATCCCGGGCGGAGATTGAAACTGGCAGCGGTCACCGGCACGAACGGAAAAACCACCACCACGTTTCTCATCAAACACATCTGCGAAAAAGCCGGTCTGCGTTGCGGCTTGATTGGAACGGTGCGCTACGAAATCGGCGAACGTGTTTTGCCCGCCATTCGCACGACCCCCGAATCGCTCGATTTACAGGAACTGCTCGCTCAAATCGCCAACGCCGGTTGCCGGGCGGCGACGATGGAAGTTTCGTCGCATGCTCTCGCCCAAGACCGTATCCGCGGCCTGGAATGGGATGTCGCCGTTTTTACCAATCTCACGCAAGACCACCTCGATTTCCATAGGACGATGGAGAGCTACTTCGATTCCAAGGCGAAACTTTTCGCGCAACTCGGCAGCCAGCAAAAAAAGTCGAAACCGGTCGCAATTGTAAATATCGACGACCGCTATGGCGAACAAATGCTTAACAAAATCGACAAGCGCGTCACGGTGGTCACTTGCGGTATGGGCGTGCGCGCGGATTTTCGCGCTTCAAATTATCGCGTGGAGTTTAGTGGCACTTCCTATCAGCTCGACGCCCGCGGCAGGAGTTATCTGGTCCGCGTTCCGCTGATCGGCCGGTTTAATGTGGCAAACTCAGTCGCGGCATTGGCGGCGGCCAACGCTTTGGGAATTAGTCTGCGCGACGCAGTCCTCAGTCTAGGTAAATCTCCCCAAGTACCTGGACGCTTGGAAATTGTTCCGGCGAAGCGCCAATTTCAGGTTTTCGTCGATTACGCCCACACGCCGGATGCGCTTCAGAATGTTCTTAAGACTTTGCACGAACTGGAACCGCGTCGCTTGATTGTCGTTTTTGGCTGCGGCGGCAATCGCGATCGGCAAAAGCGTCCGTTGATGGGCGAGATCGTGGACCGAAATGCCGATTACGCGATCATCACCTCCGACAATCCGCGCAAGGAAGATCCGAGCGATATCATTAATGAGATTGAAAAAGGCGTTCGCTCAAATCGCTATGAGAAAATGGTCGATCGAACCCAAGCGATTGGTCGCGCCATCGGCCTCGCGCAGCCGCGCGACATTGTGTTGATCGCCGGTAAGGGGCACGAAAATTATCAGGAGTTCGCCGATCACACCGTCCCGTTCGACGACATTCAAGTCGCGCGGCACGCGATCGAGGACCATCCAGTGGAGTTTTAGTTTATGATTTTGTTGTTTTCGAGTTCGGCAAGCCGCGAGTCGCGCGCGCGATCCCCAATCCTTGCACCATGAATCCGCTCACGATTTCTCAAATCGCCGAGTTTGCCGGCGCGAAAATTGTTTCCGGAGACGGAACCGTCGTGATCGACAGGATCAGGACCGATTCGCGAACGCTCAAACGCGGCCAGTTGTTTGTTGCTTTACGCGGCGAAAATTTCGACGGGCACAATTTCGTTGAAGCCGTCGCAAAAGCGGGTGCAGCTGGGGCAATCGTGGAATCCAATTGGAAGGGGGAACTTCCAGACACCTTCGGGCTCATTCGCGCGGAAGATACTTTGCATGCCTACCAGGAGCTTGCCGCCAACTACAGGAGGTCGCTGTCGCTCAAAGTCGTTGCGATAACTGGAAGCAACGGCAAAACCAGTACGAAAGATTTTGCCGCGGCCGTTCTTGGCCGCCGTTTTCGGGTCACAAAAACAGAAGGGAACTTTAACAATCACGTTGGTCTTCCTCGAACCATCCTGGAAGCGACTTCGGATCATGAAGTCGCCGTTTGGGAGATCGGCATGAATCATCCAGGCGAAGTCGCAGCGTTGGCGCGATTGGCCATGCCGGACGTTGTCATTATTACGAACATCGGGGTTGCGCACATTGAGTTTATGGGATCGCGCGAGGCGATTGCAGAGGAGAAGGGCGCACTTGCGGAAGCTGTTGCTGCGGAGGGCTCGGTCATTTTGAACGCGGACGATCCGTTTACGAGGAGCATCGCGGCGCGGACGCGCGCCAAACTTCTTTTAGCCGGCACGACTGCCGGAACGATCCGGGCCAGCGAAATCAGTCAGAGCGAAAGCGGCACAGACTTTACGATACTGGAAGGAGCGCACCGTTGCCGTGCGCAACTGCCGGTCCCTGGTTTGCACATGGTGCAAAACGCGCTCCTCGCCGTTGCTGCCGGACGCGTCTTTGGTCTTTCTCTCGAAGATTGCGCTGCCGGCCTCGTCGCTGCGCCACTTACCAAAGCGCGTTTGCAAATCAAAGACATCCAAGGCGTGCATTTTCTCGATGACAGCTACAACGCAAATCCCGATTCCATGAAAGCGGCCTTGCGCACATTGGTCGAGCTGGATGTCGATGGAAAACGCATCGCTGTGCTCGGGGAAATGAGGGAACTTGGTTCCGAATCGGAGCACGGCCATCGTGAAGTCGGCGAGACCGCGGCCGCGCTAAAAGTCGATCATTTGATTACAATCGGAAATGTAGCCGCGACAATCGCCCAGGCCGCGGAACGCGCCGGTTTGGAAAAAAGTGCGGCGGTCCAATCAACATCCGAAGCCGCCGAACTTCTAAGGGAGATGGCGGCGCCGGGAGATCTTGTGCTGATCAAGGGAAGCCGCGCGGCACGGACAGAGGAAGTCATCGAGCAATTCCGGCCTCGTCATTCGGCACTCGACGTTTCGGTATGATCTACTACCTCCATCACCTGAGCGAACAGTTTATTGGCTTCCACGTTTTCTTGTATGTCACATTCCGTGCCATTGCCGCGGCCGTGACGGCTTTCCTAGTCACGTTGATTTTTGGAAATTTTATCATTCAAAAACTGACCGTACTGAAGCTTGGGCAGCCCATTCGCGGGGCGGCAGAAGTGCATCGTCTGGCCGAACTGCATGGCGTCAAACAGGGCACGCCAACCATGGGAGGCGTGCTCGTCATTGGCGCCGTCTTTATTTCGAGCGTGCTCTGGGCCCGCCCAGACAATCGCTTCGTTTGGCTGACCCTATTCAGCATGATTTATCTCGGCGCGCTCGGATTCGTTGATGATTACCTTAAGGTCACAAAGAAAAAGTCCGACGGCATTAGCGGCCGAATCAAACTGGTTTTCCAACTCGCTCTGGCGGCGATTGTCACGAGCGTTTTCCTCAGCAGCCCTTTGCTCGAAGTGCAGGCGCGTTCCCTCTATGTCCCGTTTTTTAAAGCGCCGGTCGTCACCAACATGGGCTGGTTTACCTTCGTGTTTTTTGCGCTCGTCATCGTGGGCTCCTCGAATGCGGTTAACCTAACCGATGGCTTGGATGGTCTCGCGATCGGCTGCACGATCACGGTCGCATTTGCATATGCGCTCCTTTCCTATGCGGCCGGAAATTTCCGGATCGCTGAATATTTACAGGTTCCGTTTTATCCGTTTGCCGGAGAGCTGACTGTTGTCTGTTCCGCCTTGGTCGGCGCCGGCCTGGGATTTCTCTGGTTCAACTGTCATCCTGCCAAGGTTTTCATGGGGGACACCGGATCGCTCGCCATCGGCGGCATGATTGGCGTCGTCGCAATCTGTTCCAAGCAGGAACTTCTCCTGGTCGTTGTTGGGGGCGTTTTTGTGATCGAAGCGGTCTCTGTGATTTTGCAGGTGTTCAGTTTCAAAATGACGGGCCGCCGGATTTTCGTCATGTCCCCGCTTCATCACCATTTCGAGCTGACTGGTTGGAAGGAAAACATCGTCATCGTTCGGTTTTGGATTCTATCGATCATCTTTGCCCTGCTTGGTTTGGCAACATTGAAATTGAGGTAAAAGGGTGCGTTACAGAGATCAGAACATCGCCGTTCTTGGTGCTGGTTTGAGCGGGACTGCCGCGGCGCTATTGCTCCAGTCCGAGGGCGCTCGCGTTACGGTGCTCGATAGCGCGGAAGAGAAGAATCTACTCAAATCGACACTCGACAATCTGCGAACGCAAGGAGTGCAGGTGATCTGCGGGACAGCGGCGGATGAGGATTCATCTCATTACCAGATGGCGGTCTTAAGTCCGGGTATCGATCCGGCCTCGCGACTGGCGCGCAATTTTTCCTCCCGCAAGATTGACATCATCGGCGAACTCGAGCTCGGATGGCGCTCTTGCCAAATTCCGGTCATCGCTGTTACCGGCACGAATGGCAAAACGACGACGACTGAATTGCTTGCCCAGATGTTGAATGCATGCGGGCAACGAACAATCGCCTGCGGCAATATCGGCAAACCGCTTTCGGCAGTAGCGCGTGAGCAGCAACCATTCGACGTGCTCACGGTCGAAGTGAGCTCGTTTCAACTGGAAACCATCCAAACTTTTCGGCCGTCAATCAGTCTGTGGCTCAATTTTGCTCCCGACCATCTTGACCGCTACCGCTCCGTTGCCGATTATCGCGCGGCCAAGCTGCGGATTTTTGAAAATCAAACCGCCAACGATATCGCAGTCGTTAATGCGATTGAGAAGATCCCCGGGATTCGCCCGCGCACGATCACCTTTAGCGCTTATTCCGATCAAGCCGACTTTCGCCTCTCCGAAGGCACGATCGTGTACGATGGCCAGGCTGTGCTCCGATTGTCGGATACGAAACTGCGCGGCTTGCATAATATCGAGAATTTGATGGCGACGCTTGCCGCGGGGATGGCTCGCGGATTGTCATTTCAAAAAATGGTGTCGCCGCTCCGCCGATATGAGCCGCAACCGCACCGCTGCGAATTTGTGCGCCAAGTTAGTGGCGTCGATTACATAAACGATTCTAAGGCGACAAACATTGACGCGGTGGAAAAGGCGCTCCGTGCCCAGACCAAACCGGTCATTCTGATCGCTGGAGGCAAGGACAAAGGTTTCACGTTTGATCCGCTCCGGTCCCTCGTGAAGGAAAAGGTTAGATCAACGATTTTGATCGGCGAAATGGCCGAGAGCATCAGGCACTCCTGGAACGGCGCCGCTAAATCCGAAATCGCGCACTCGCTAGCGGACGCAGTTGAGCGTGCACACACAATCGCCAAACCAGGTGAAGTCGTTGTTTTTTCCCCGGGCACATCATCCTTCGACATGTTCAAAAGCTACGCAGATCGCGGCGATCAATTCCGCGCACTGGTGCAAGCTCTCCCGAAATGAAACTGAAGATCCCCAGGTTGCCCAAGCTCCCCAGGCTCAAAAAAATTCGGGCCGCAACAGCGCGCCGCTCCTCCAGCGGCTCAGCCGAAATGGACTATGGAGAGATGGCGGAGCCGAACATGAAGCTGTCTCGCGCGTTGCTGATCGTTTTGCTTCTTCACGTGGTTGCTGTGTCCGGAATTATCGCCTTCAACGCGATTAAAACGCGGCAGAACTCACTTGCACCCACGCCTCCGTCGGAGAACACAGAAAATAATTCGGCTGCCAGGAGTACGGAATCGGCGATTAACTCAGACACTTCGAACCCGAGACCAGCCGTTGTGCCGCGGAGTGAGGCGAAACCGTCCCGTTCGCTTCCGAAACCGCTTGCCAAAGAGGAGCATCCGAAATCAAGCGAAGATCAGAAACCGCCCCTATCGTCGGGGAAATTTTACACGGTAATGAAAGGCGATAACCCAGTGACGATCGCAAAAAAACTAAAAGTCTCTTACGGCGATTTAATCGCACTCAACCACATCGAGGATCCGCGCAAGCTGCAGATAGGCCAAAAGCTTTTGATCCCAACTAAAACCACAAAAACAAAAACCAAGAAGACGAACGAATGAAACGGCGCGTTCCAAGAATTCCCAATGCACCGAGTGCTGCATACATGTTGATCTAGCGATGCATCGTAAAAGCGCTTACATCCTTTTCCTGGCTGTGCTGGGACTACTCGTCATCGGCATCGTAATGCTTTTCAGCACGAGCGCGTTTGCGCAAAGCAGCCGTGGAGACGTTTATTTCTTCATCAGGCGGCAGGCGATTTGGTTTGGAATTGGACTTTCGGTCTGCACTTTGGCTGCCCTGATCGACTATCACTTCTGGCAACGGACATGGTGGCTTTGGTTTGTGCTCGCAGTAATCGTCCTCGCGCTCTGTTACGTTCCGAACATCGGGCTGCGAATCAACGGTTCGCGCCGCTGGATTGGAGTAGGGCCCGTTACTTTTCAGCCTTCCGAGTTGGCAAAGCTAGCCGCAATCTTTTTTCTCGCTGCCTGGTTTACCCGGTACGAAAAATCGGGCAGCAATCTGCTCTTTGGATTCGTGCTTCCGCTCGCAGCAGTCAGCGTGCTGGGTGGACTTGTTCTGGGCGAAGTCGATCTTGGAACTGCCGCTTTGCTGGGAATTACCGCGTTTGTCGTAATGTTCATTGCCGGGGCAAACCCGCTCTGGCTTGGGATCGTATCGTTCGCCGGCCTGAGCGCTCTTCTCATCGTTGCTACGCAAATCTCGGAGCGAATGGCGCGACTCACTGCCTTTCTCCATCCGCAAAATTTCAAGGAGGATGCCGGTTTGCAGCAGATGCAGGCCTTGATCGCCTGGGGGAGCGGCGGGATGGAAGGCCTTGGCCTGGGCAATGGCCGCCAGAAGATGCTTTACCTGCCTTACGCACACACCGATTTCATTTTTCCCATCATCGGCGAAGAGCTCGGGCTGCGGTTCAGTCTGCTCGTGGTCTTCTTATTTGTGGTCATCATTGTTTGCGGAATCATGATCGCGCTTCACGCGAAAGACCGGTTTGGTCTGCTTCTCGGTAGTGGCGTTGTTTCGCTGCTGGCTCTGCAAGCGGCGGTAAACATTGGCGTCACTACTTCGCTCTTGCCAAACAAAGGCCTGCCGCTGCCCTTTATTAGTTATGGAGGTTCAAATCTGGCCGCTTGCATGTTCGGGGTTGGCTTGCTGCTGAATATTTATCGCCAGGCCATTCTTGAATCACCGGATAAGAAACGTGTCACCATGCACGCTCGGATGACAGCGCGAATTTAGATGCGACTGATGAGTCCTATAAGCATATATCAGTCGAAAATGGGAAACCAACTCTTATGAATACAGTGATCGCGTGCGGAGGGACCGGTGGACATCTTTTTCCCGGAATCGCTGTCGCCGAAGTGCTCCGCGATCGCGGCCACGAAGTCATGTTGCTCGTTTCTGAAAAAGACATTGACGCGCTCGCCCTTTCCACCCACCGGAGTTTCCGAGTCGAAAAACTGCCAACTATCGGACTGCCTTCGCCATTTTCGCCGACGATTCTCGGTTTCATCCGCCGCTTCTACGAGAGTCTGTCGCTCTGTCGTTCTATCTACCGCAAATTCAACCCCCAGGTGGTTCTCGGCATGGGCGGGTTCACTTCCACCGCACCCGTGTTGGCCGGACGGATGCGCGGCGTTTCCACCTTTATTCACGAATCGAATGCTGTTCCGGGAAAAGCGAACCGGCTGACGGCTCGGATCGTGCGCGCAGTCATGCTCGGCTTCAACGAATGCGCCCCGTTCTTTCCAAAAGCGCGTACTGAAATTACCGGCACGCCCGTCCGGACCGAACTGAAACGCCTGGATCGACAGGCTGCGCGCCAAAAGCTCGGCCTGCGAGAGGATCTGACGACGTTACTGGTGATGGGAGGCAGCCAGGGCGCCAGCGGAATTAATCAGGCCATGATCAAAGCGTTGCCCTTTTTGCAAGGCGCCCCTCTACAGGTAATTCACCTTTCTGGGGCGCGGGATGAGCGTCTAGTGGCAGATAATTATCGCCGCGAAAATGTTTTGGCTTACGTCGCCGCCTTTCATCATCGGATGGAGGAAGTTTACAGCGCTGCTAATCTCCTGGTTGCACGGGCTGGCGCGGCGAGTCTGGCCGAGTTCGCCGCTTTTTCCCTGCCAGGCATTCTAATTCCTTTTCCCTATGCCGCCGACGATCATCAGACACGCAACGCGGAAATTTATGCTCGCGCCCAGGCGGCGATTCTTCTTAGGGAATCGGAGCTCTCCGGCGAGGTTCTCGCGCGCAAGATCCGGGAATTAATCGAGAATCCGGAGCTGATTGAGAAGATGTCTGCGAATTGTTCGCGGCTCGGCCCGAAAGACGCAGCCAGATGCGTGGTTACGACCATGGAAAAGTATACGACTCATGAAGCCCGTCTCTGATCTGGATCTGCCAAAGCTGCTCACTTGTGAGAAGCACAGGATTCACCTTATCGGCGTGGCCGGCAGCGGGATGAGCGGCATCGCCGCGCTTTTGCTCGAGCTCGGGCATGAAGTGACCGGCTCTGACAAAGTCAGCACGCTGGAGACGGATCGATTGCAACGGCGCGGTCTGCGTTTTCATGAACAACATCGCGCGGCCGATGCCAGCAACGCAGAGCTGATTATATTTTCCTCCGCGATTAAGCACGACAATCCAATCCTGGTCAGCGCCCGCGATTCGGGCAAACCGGTCGTGCGCCGCGCACAAGCCCTCGCCGCGATCATGTCGGGGAAGCGCGGCATTCTTATCGCGGGAATGCACGGAAAAACGACAACTTCAGCAATGACGGCGCATGTTTTGCGCGAAGGAGGCCTGCATCCGTCGCATTACGTCGGTGCCGAGATCCCGATTCTTGGGACAAACGCGCACTGGGATCCGCGCGGCGAATATTTCGTTGCGGAGGGTGATGAGAGCGACGGGACGCTCTCCTGTTTTCATCCCGAGCATTCCCTCGTTTTGAACATCGAAGAAGAACATCTCGATTTTTATCCGGACTTGGAAGCGATTGAGTCTGTGTTTGGACAACTGATCGAGCAAACGTCGGGTACAGTTTTTCACAGTGCTGACGACCTCGAAGCGACGAGTATTTCCGATGTTGCAGCCTGCCGCATTTCGTTCGGCCTATCAAAGCACGCAGACTATCGTGCCGCTGATTTGGATCTTCGCGATTTTCGTTCAGTCTTTGGTGTTTATCGCCGCGGTGAAAAATTGGGCGAAGCAGTGCTGAATGTTCCGGGTCGTCATAATGTCCACAATGCCATCGGCGTGATCGCGGTCGCGACCGAGCTAGGAATTCCATTCGAGAAGATCGCCGCGTCGCTGCGCAAGTTCGACCACGCGCGCCGCCGTTTTGAAATCAAATACGCGAGCGAGCGCTTTTTGCTGGTTGATGATTACGCACATCATCCCACTGAGATTCGCGCCACGTTGAAGACCGCGCGAACGGTCGGGCGCAAGCGGACGCTGGCGATGTTTCAGCCGCACCGCTATTCGCGCACGAAGGCGCTGCGGAAAGAATTCGGCGATGCCTTCGATGATGCCGACCAAGTTGTGATCGCGGATGTATATCCGGCGAGCGAAACCGCGATTCCTGGAATCACTGGCCAAACCATCGTCGACGAAGTTGCGCGACGCGGGCATTGCGGCGTGAGTTATGAGCCGCGTCTGGAATGGGTGCATCGCGCCGTGGGAAACAAGGTGGAGGCTGGCGATCTCGTTTTGAGTCTAGGCGCAGGCAATATTCACGAGCAATTAGAGATCTTGGCGGCCGATCTCGTAATCGCCGAGGAATTACAAGCGATCGTTGGTGAGGAAGGCGACGTCAGGCTCTACGAGCCGCTCTCGAAGCACACCACCTTGCGCGTGGGCGGCCCCGCGCAATTTTGGATTGAGCCGCGGGACGAGGATTCGTTTTCAGAATTGATTCGGTTCTGCCGGCGGGAAAATCTTCCGCTCTTCGTTATTGGCCGCGGATCAAATCTGCTTGTCCGCGATGGCGGCATTCGCGGTGTTGTGGTCCATCCCCGCGGCGGCGATTTCGACAAAATCGAGGTCAAGGGCAACGAGATTACAGCCGGCGTCGGTGCGAAATTAAGAGAGGTTGCTTACGCAGGGAAGGCTGCCGGACTCGGTAACCTGGAATTTATGGAGGGAATTCCAGGGGCAGTCGGTGGTGGCCTGCGCATGAACGCTGGCGCGATGGGCGGGCAGACTTTTGAGAACGTCGTCCGCGTTCGTTATCTCGATGCGAATGGCGAAGCGCACACGAAAACACGCGAGGAGCTGGAAGTGCATTACAGGAATTTTCCATTGCTCGAGAATAATTTTGCAGTGTCAGCTGTGTTTCGCGGGCAACCCACGCCAACCGAAGAGATTGTCCGCAAACTGGAAGCCTCGCAGGAAAAGCGCCGAACGTCGCAGCCGGCGGCCAAGAGCGCAGGGTGCATTTTCAAGAATCCCGATTCGTGCCCGGCGGGAAAGCTGGTTGATGAATTGGGACTGAAGAATTCGTGCGTCGGCAAGGCGCGCGTGTCGGAAGTACACGGCAATTTCATTGTTAATGACGGGGGCGCGACAGCGGCGGACGTGCTCGAGTTGATTGAGAAGGTCAGAAGCGTGGTCCGTGCGCAGCGCGGGGTCGAATTGGAAACAGAAGTACAAATAGTGGGAGAACCGGCGTGAAAGGGAACGCGACTATTGCCAAGAAAATCGCAGTTCTAATGGGCGGACCCAGCGCCGAACGCGAAGTTTCGCTGGCGACTGGTCGGGGAATCTCAAAAGCATTGCGCTCACTCGGCGCGGACGTTGTCGATGTCGATGTGCGGAATGCGAAGTTTGAGTTGCCGCGCGATGTCGAGTTTGCATTTATCGCGTTGCACGGAACCTTTGGCGAAGACGGCCAGGTCCAGCAAGCTCTCGAAGAGCGCGGCGTCGCTTACACGGGCGAAGGAGTCAAAGAGAGCCGGCTGGCTTTCGATAAAATCCAGTCGAAAGAGAAATTCCGCCAGCACGGTGTGAGGACGCCGGAGTGGGAAACCATTGGAGCGCATCAGCGTCCTGGCATGCAGTTGCCGATTGTGGTTAAGGCGCCGCGACAGGGATCCACCGTCGGTGTTTGCATCGTAAAGAAGAGGGACGAACTCGAGCCGGCGATTGCCGAGGCGGCGAAGTATGACGATGAATTGTTGATAGAGAAATTTGTGCCGGGCCGGGAATTGACGATCGGTATTCTCGGTGACCAAGCCTTGCCGATTCTCGAGATAATCCCAAAGGGCGGCTTCTACGATTTCACAAATAAGTATCCCTTCCTCAATCCACAGGCCGGCGGTGCCGCGGAGCATATTTGCCCGGCCAGAATCGAGCCTGAAAAGACGAAAGAGATTCAGGAGCTGGCCTTGCGCGCGTTTCGCGCCCTTGGCCTTCGGGTTTATTCGCGTGTCGACATGATTTTATCGCGGACCGGCGAGCCGTTTGTATTGGAGATTAACACTATTCCTGGAATGACCGAGGCGAGTCTCCTGCCCGAGGCCGCCGCAGCTGCAGGCATCAGCTATGTCGATCTGTGCCGCCGGGTCATCGCGCTTTCACGCGCCAGAATCGAGGGGGCAAGCTGAAGATGAAAGTCGTCCGAAAGATCTCCGGACCGGGCAATCGGCGCACGGTCAATCCACGCCGCCGGCGCCAGCAACATCTGCTCGATGTGAAGGTCCGCTCCCGCAGAGCGACGCAACATCGCATCCGCAAAGCTCTGATTCTCCTCTCCCGAGTGATATTGGTCGCGGCGCTTTGCAGTGCTGTTTATGTAGGGGCACGCGAAGCCGCGAGGCGGCTCTTCTTCGAGAATCGGGATTATCAGCTCAAGACAATTGAACTGCAGACCGATGGCACGCTTCAGCGCGAGCAGGTTTTGCGAGCGACGGACCTGCGTGAAGGCGAAAACATTTTCAGCGTGAACCTGGCGCGCGTCCGCGATCGCATTCAGGAGCTCCCCCAAGTCGATGATGTGGAAGTAGTGCGCAAGCTGCCGGGGGAGATCGACATCCGGGTGGTGGAACGAAAGCCGGTCGCGTGGCTTACCAGTGCCAAAGAAATTTCCGATCCATTTGTCTCAGATGCTGCTTTTCTGGTGGACGCGCGCGGTGTGTTAATGAAACAAAAGAAGTTGTTGCCCGAATATCTGGGATTGCCGCTCATTTTGGGATGCTCTGGCGAATTGCTCGAGGCCGGCAAAGTCGTCGAATCGCCCGAAGCGAAAACGGCGCTGGCGCTTTTGCGCTTGAGCACGCGCAGTTTCATGCAAATGCGCTTTCAGATTCGCGAGATTGATGTTTCCCAAAGCTATTGTCTGGTCGTGACGGACAAAAATCGCACCCGTGTCACCTTTGGGCTGAATGATCTCGAGACACAATTACAGAGGCTCGAACAGTTTCTTGTCTACTGTGATAATTCAAAGCAGGAACTGGAAACTCTGAACCTGCTCGTGCAACGGAATATCCCCGTGACCTTCACCGATAATCCAACGGAAATCATCAATGACACGATCGAGCCCGCCGTGGAACCACGAATTTTGAAAGCAATTCCGGTGCATTCTCCGGCAAAAGTTGCATCGCCAGCGCCGAAAGCGCGTGCCGACGCAACGCCCAATGCCAAAGCTACTTCGATCCGCCGGCAGAGGAAGGACTAACACGCGATGGCGAGCAATAATTTGATCATCGGTCTGGAGATTGGCACCTCCAAAATCTGTGTCGTTGTCGGGGAAAGCCGGCCGGATGGCACGGTTAAAATCCTGGGCGTTGGCCACACGCCATCGCGCGGCATCCGCAAAGGCGAGATCGTTGATTTTGAAACCGCAATGAAATGCGTTCACGAGGCAGTGGTCGATGCCGAACAAAAGAGCGACGTTATGATCCGAAGCGTTTATGTGGCCGTAGCCGGGTCCCACCTTCAAAGTTTCAATAATCGCGGGTGTGTGATGCTGCCGGAGGACCGCGATGAGATTGATGAGCAAGATGTCGAAGATGTAAGAATCAGCGCGCGAGAGGTGAGCATTCCTGCCCAAAATGCATTCCTCCATTCCCTCATTCACCATTACCACGTCGATGGACAGGACGGGGTGCTGAACCCGGTCGGGATGCTTGGGCAAAAATTGGAAGCCGATTTCCACATCATCCACGGTGTGCGGACACGCATTCAGAACACCATCCGGTGCGTGAAGGAGTTGCCTCTCGATGTCGAGGACGTTGTCTTCGGCGGGCTTGCTTCTGCCCAGGTGGTCCTCACTCAGCAGCAAAAAGATCTCGGCGCGCTGGTGGTCGACATCGGTGGCGGAACGACTGACTATATTTTGTATGGTGACGGCGCAGTGAAGCAAAGCGGTTGCCTGGCCATCGGCGGCGACCATATCACAAACGATATTTCGATGGGATTGCGCATCCCGATGGCGCGGGCGGAGAAATTAAAAACCGACGAAGGCAGTTGCATTCTCGGCAATTGTCTTCCCGGCGAAATGATTTCACTCAAAGATGATTCCGGTTTTGCCGGGAAGGAAATCGAGCGCGAGACGCTGAACACCATTCTTCACTTGCGTCTTCGAGAAACGTTCGAGCTCCTCAAACGCAGGCTCGACGAGGAACCATTCATAAACTACCTGGGCTCCGGCATTTTCATCACCGGCGGGTGCAGCCTGCTCAGCGGCATCAATTATCTCGCTGAAGAAATTTTCGAGCTCCCGGCGCATGTGGCGCACGCGCAAACCACCTCCGGTGTCACCTCTGCGGTGGAAAATCCACAGTTCTCAACCGCCATTGGGCTGATCAAGTACGCGCAAGCCGTGCAAACTGATCGGCCGCGACGGGGAATCCGTGGCATTTTCGGCAAGATTTTCACTGGCAGGCGATGAAAACGATAATGACAGATAGCCGAACGCGACAATGACAAGATCCACAATTATTCCATGATTCAACTCAGCAAGAACTACACTCTTCCCGAACGTCCGCCCGAATCTATTCCAATCAAAGTTGTTAGTGTTGGCGGAGCCGGTTTAAACGCGCTCGATCGAATCGTACTCGATGGCTTGGAGAGAGCCGATGTGGTTGCGATTAACACCGACGTGCAATCCCTCGCCACTTCTGTGGCGGCACATAAAGTACAGCTCGGTCGCAACACGACTCGCGGTTTGGGCGCGGGCGGCGATCCTGAACTGGGCTATGAAGCGGCCGTGGAATCGGCCGATGAGATCCGCGGGGCCCTGGCCGAAGCACGAATGATTTTCATTTGCGCAGGCCTCGGTGGCGGCACCGGGTCGGGCGCCGCGCCCTACGTCGCGCAGCTTGCCCGCGAGGCCGGTGCGCTTGTGCTCGTGTTCGCTACTCTTCCATTTTCATTCGAGGGCAAACGCCGCAACGCCCAGGCGCGGGAGGCGCTTGCCCGGTTCAATGACGTGACGAACGCGGTAATCTGCTTCGAGAACGACCAGATGGGCGACATGGTGCCTCCGCAGGCTGGCATTCATCAGGCCTTTGCTGTCGCCGATGCCACCATCAGTCAAAGTGTTCGTTCGATTGTGAACCTGATTCAGCGGCCGGGACTCATTCACATCGGGTTCGATGATTTGCTCGCCGCGTTGCGCAGCCGCAATGGCCGGTGCCTGTTTGGCTTTGGCGAATCCGATTCTGACAATCGCGCCCATGAGGCACTCACGCAGGCTCTCAAAAATCCGTTGATGGACCGTGGTCGCATGCTGGAGGAAGCAGCTCGCGTGTTGGTTCAGGTGGCCGGTGGGCCCGGTATGACGCTGTCTGAAGTCGAAATTCTGATGCAGGAACTTGGCCGTCATGTTGGCGAGCAAACACAGATCCTCTTTGGTGCTGCCGTGGACGGACGATTGGGAGATCGCTTGACCGTTACCATCATCACTTCGTTGACAGCGGATGAAGATTTGATTCCGCAGCAGACTCAACCTGCCCTGAGCAGCGCGTCCGCGAAGCTGCCAGTCTGGGAGCAACCACAGGAGAACCCGCCGCAAATCGAGATCGAGCCAGACCCGACGGAAGTTTCCGAGCCTGCCGAGATGATTCCGTTTGAGGAACCAGCGCTGAGTGAAAGTGCGCTACCGCCGCCGGTGGAACCCGTTGTCAACAAACCGGAGCCGATCGTGACCACGCAACACAAAACGCCGGCGAAGGAAGAAAAACCATCGCCTGAGAAATCGGGACATGCAAAACAGGAAGTTTTGCAATTCGAGGCGGTCACCCGCGGCCGATTTGAAAAAAGCGAACCGACCATCGTTGAGGGCGAAGATCTCGACGTGCCGACTTATCTGCGGAAGAACTTCAAGGTGAAGTGACCTGTCACGAAAATGACGAATGCCGAGTGACGAAAGAAATCCGAATGACTAAATCCGAAACGACAAGACTCTCGTGACGTAATTTTTGGTCATTCGAGCTTCGACCATTAATTCATCATTCGGATTTCGTCATTCTTTCTGACTTCTTCATCAGTTCGAGCACCGCGCTCGTCATTCCAATAACGCCAACCCGGATCGTTGGCTCGGGAACAGGCGCGAACTTACTCGAATGCAGACTCGGCAGGGGCGTGCCGTTCTTTTTGCTGTCCGCGATCTTGGCTGGATCGACTCCGCCGATCCAAAAATCGCAAGCCGGAATTGAGTGATCAGGCAAACTGTATTCGGAAAAATCTTCCCCGCCCATCGTCGGATCGGTCGCTTCCACGTTTTCGGCGCCTAAGTGCGCTTTCCAAACGGTGACGAGCCGCTTCGTGAGGTCCGGGTTGTTAAAAGTTGCAGGCGTGAATTCATCTTTGCGGACGGTGACAATCGGGGCGCGTTCTGGCGGAATTCCCGCGACCGTCGCGCACGCTTTTGCGATCCGATCGATCGCGGCCAGCACACGTTCACGCACATCAGGTTTGTATGTGCGCACGGTCAACTGCATTTTCACTTCATCCGGGATGACGTTGTGCTTTGTGCCGCCGTGAATGGATCCAACCGTGACAACGACCGGATCGATCGGATTATTTTCGCGGCTTGCGATGGTTTGCAGCGCATCGATGATTTTGGCTGACAGGACAACCGGGTCTTTGGTCGTATGCGGATAAGCGCCGTGGCCTCCACTCCCGCGCACGGTGATGTCCACTGAATCGACATTCGCGTAAGTGTAACCTTCAGTCACGCCGATGTGACCGGTCGGTATTTGCGCGCTGTCGTGATAACTGAGCGCGAAATTCGGTTTGCCGAAGCGATCGTAAAGTCCGTCTTTGAGCAAGGCACGCGCGCCGGTGCCCAATTCCTCGGCCGGCTGCGCAACGAACAAGATCCTGCCCTGCCATTGATCTTTCAGCTTCGCGATCGCGCGCGCCGTGCCGATGAACGCCGCGATATGGGCATCGTGCCCGCAGGCGTGCATCACGTGGACATCTTTGCCTTCGTCATTCTTGGTTGTGACTTTGCTCGCGTACAGTAATCCTGTTTCCTCTTCCACCGGCAACGCATCCATGTCGGTGCGCACAAGCACTGTCGGTCCATCGCCGTTCTTCATAACGCCGATCACGCCATAGCCCTTGAGTTTTGGATTATCGTATTTTCCGAGGTGCTCGGTCACCTGGCAGCCAGCGGCGCGTAACTCCTTTGCGATTAGCGCTGCAGTGCGTTCCTCGTGCCCCGACAATTCCGGGTGACTATGAATGTCTTTATAAATCCCGAGCAAGGAGGGTAGCTCCGCATCGGCCAGCGATTGCGGCGTCTGCTGCGCGAGGCCGAGCGCCGGAACCAGGATCGGCAACCATAAGAGCGATAACGAACGAATCTGCATGCCGCAGATTAGCCGTATGCCGTTGTAGGGCAATCCCGAAGGGTTTCGGGGTCGCGCTTTCAATCTGTATAAATCTGCGCAATCTGTGGATGGCTCATGGAATTCGAGAAAAACACGATGCTCTTTGGCGCCGATTCCACCCCGGCCATCGTTTCTATCGCGTTAGGCGAGACCGGCACGGTCAATGTTTATCGCCGGGAAAAGGATGGATCGACTGTTGCCGATATCGAGCCGTTCCATCCATTCGTTTGGTGCGACTCGGATGTTGTCGATCTTGGCATCGAGACCGAGAAACTCGAAGGCGATCTCAAATACGGCTGGTTAATTACAGTCGATAGTTGGAAGGAATTGATCGCGCTGCGCAATGGTCTGAAAAAAGCAGGTCGCGATTTCTTCGCCTTTAGCGATCCGGTGCAGCATTACCTTACCGCCACCGGTCGCACATTATTTAAAGAGCTTCCGTTTGAAAAATTAAAGCGGCTGCAACTCGAAGTTCTTCCGTGGGAAGATGCTGTAGCCGGGGGCGGTGACCCCGGCCGCGACGATCACCTTCTGAGCATCGCACTGTCGGATCATACCGGCTGGGAAGAACTGATCGTTGTCGATCCAAGTAACGTCGCGGAATCTGAGAGAAACGCACTCAAGCGCCTTACTTCGCTGATCAAGGAACGCGACCCGGACGTGATCGAAGGTCACAACCTGTTCCGGTTTGATCTGCCGTATCTGGTTTCGCGCGCGAAGCAAGCGAAAACAAAATTGGATTGGGGACGCGCCGGCGGCTTTCTGCGTTCAAGGCCGTCACGGCTCCAAATCGCCGAGAAGACGATCGATTATCCGAAGTTCACGATCGACGGCCGCCATTTCGTCGATACTTTTTTGCTCGCGCAATTTTACGACGTCGGAATGCGTTCGCTCGTTGGGTTTGAGCGCCTCGACGTCGCGCGCCATTTTGGCTTTTGCGATCGCGAGGGGCTTTCCGGCTTGACCGGGAAAGAACTGCAGCGCGCCTACACCGACAATTTGGAACGATTCCGGGCACGGGCACTCTGTGCGGTGCGCGAAACGCGTGCGATCGCCGATCTGCTCAGCCCGAGCTACTTCATCCAGGCGCAGATTTTCCCCTACAATTATCAGGACGTGATCGTGCGCGGCAACGCCACCCGCATCAATGCGCTGTTCCTGCGCGAATATTTCCGGCAACGCCATTCCATTCCCGAGATGCCGATGGCACGCACGTTCGAAGGCGGTTATACCGATATCTTCTTCACCGGCGTGGCCCGCAACGTCTGGCACTGCGACATCGCCTCGCTTTATCCGTCGATCATGCTCCAGTTCGATTGCTTCCCGGCCAGCGACCAACTGCAAATTTTCCGCCATTTGCTCACCGATCTCCGCACATTTCGACTGGAAGCGAAGGCGGAAATGAGGGCGGAGAAGGATCCAGCGAAGCAGCACCACCTCCAGGCGCTGCAAAACACATTCAAGATTTTGGTCAACAGTTTCTATGGC
>JBKOWV010000077.1:0-5326 GCA_046724585.1 Verrucomicrobiota bacterium | reverse complement strand
AGCCAAAAAATGACCGTGGCGATAAACATCAGCGCGCCGGGAATACCAAAGGCGACACGCGGTCCGAGATGCCGAAGGAAAAGCGGCATGAGCGCCGAAGCAAAGAACGATCCAAAATTGATGATCCAGTAGAAGGCGTCGAACACCACTTTCGCGCGATGCTTGTTCGTCTGGTCGAACTGGTCGCCGACAAACGCCGCCACACATGGCTTGATGCCGCCCGAGCCGAGCGCGATCAGGCCGAGGCCGGTATAGAAACCGGCGCGGTTAGACTCGAATGTCGCGAGGCAGGCGTGTCCGGCGCAGTAGACGAGGCTCAACCAAAAGATGGTGTTGTATTTGCCAAAAAAACGGTCGGCCAGCCAGCCGCCCAGCAACGGGAAAAAGTAAACGCCAATGACGAAAGTGTGGAAAACGTCCTTTCCCACTCGGGCGCGATCTTCCTCCGGTAGATAAAGAAGCAGCGAGGAGACGAGGAAGACGGTCAGAATGTTCCGCATCCCGTAAAAACTGAAACGCTCGCATCCCTCGTTGCCGATGATGTAGCGGATCTGCCTGGGGATCGGCGCCCGCGGATCAGGCACGCCGCTGCTCGTGGCAGGAAGAACTTCGGTCTCGGCTAGTTTCACCACCGCGAGCGTCCACAGAATGACGCGAATGTGCAACTGCATTCGCGCACGCAAAAAAGAGAATCCGCCTGGGCAAGATTACGACGTGACCAGCCCATGCCACGGCTTAGGCGGCACGCAAGACGGCGCACCAGCCGGCGACCACGTGGCCACCGCAACATTATAGACGTTGCGCCGCTTCAGCTCGCCGAAGAAGTTGTCGATCTTTACTTTTTTGCCTCTTCCTTTGGCGCCAGCGAGGCGACAATTTTCTCAAACCGCGGATCGCCGCGCAGCGGATTCCACATTGGATGCAGTTTGAGCCGAGCGTAGTTGATGTAACTCGGCATCGACACGAGTTTTTGAAGCCCTTCGATCGCGCGATCGTGTTCGCCGGTCCAAGTATAAACCTGGGCGAGGCCTTCCAGGACCAATCCACCGTCGTAAATGTCTTCCGAGATTGGCATCAATTCGACCGCATGTTGCACTTCGCGGATGGCCAATTCTTTCCGGCCCAGGCCTGCGTCGACTTGAGCAAGGACTGCAATCGTCCGCGCGTGTTCCGGTTTGATAATCAATCTTTGCTCCAAAATGGAGCGCGCCTTGGAAAAGGCAGCGACGGCACGAGTGGAATCACCTTTTGCCCGCGCTATCATCGCCTCAAACCAGGGTTTCGGGAAGTAGAAGCTGTAATCGATGTCTTGAAAGTCTTCTCGAGGCGTGGCCGCTAGAACCCGTTCCGCTTCACCGTAATTGCCATCGATGAGGGCCAGTAGTACTCGTATAGGAGTTTGGCCACCGCCTACGTCCATGTCCAGGTTTTTGGCCAGCACCTCGCGCAACTCGGTTGTGTTTCCTGTTCCATTGAAAACGGATGAGGCCCTTCGAAAAAAAACAATGGGCGTGCGCTCGCCTGCAGCAAGCACGCGCTCGTAGGTCTCCACCGCCAGAGCAAACCTCCGTTGCAGGTTGTAGGTATCGGCGAGCAGATTGTAAGCATTCGGGTTTCGCGGGTCGAGAGCGACCGCGGTAGAGAAATCTCGTTCCGCTTGGGCCCAATTGTTGCGGCGCCGGTTGATGTAACCTGAGAGAATGAAGAAAGCGGTGTCATTTGGCAGACCGGGGCGCGCGACGGCAAGCTCCTGCAGAGCGCCATCGTAGGCCCGGTGGCACCGGAACAGAAAATCAGCCATCGCGAAGTGTGCTTCGGCTGAGTCGGGACGAAGTCGCAGCGCTGCCTTTACTGCCGCTTCAGCAAGAAGGATCCGATCCGGTGCAGGGTCGAGGTCGAAAAAGTAGAGCAGATCGTTCGCGCGCGCGGCATAACAATATGCTGAAACAAAGTTTGGGTCGCGTTTGATTGCCTGATCTATCGACTGCAGCGCGGTGAGCAACTCAGCCCGCACGTCCTCTGCAATCAGATAGCTGTCGACGATTTGCTTTGCGCGAAGGTAAAGCTCGAATGCGACCAAGTCCTGCGTGGGGCGCTGCTCGATCTCGGCCTTCTGTTTAGGCGAGAGTTTTGCCTGGAGCTGAGTAACGATCGATTCGGCCAGCTCACTTTGGATTGCGAATAAATCGGCAGCGGCCCGGTCGTACGTTTCCGCCCAGATTTGAGTGTCCGTGCGCGCGTCGATCAGTTGCGCGCTGATGCGAAGTCGATCAGTGGCGCGTTGCACAGAACCTTCGAGGATATAGGTGACATCGAGTTGTCGACCGATCTCGCGAAGATTGCGTTGGATACCACTTTTATACTGGCGGACACTGGTGTGGCTGATGACTCGTAGTTCGGAGACCTTGGCCAGATTGGTCAGGATTTGATCCTGTACCCCATCGGCGAAGTAAGTGTTTTGCTTGTCATCGCTCAGATTTTCGAACGGCAGAACAGCAATCGACTTTGCCGCAACTTCATTTGCGCCATTTTGTTTCGTGGATGCAGTGAAACGCCCGAGAAAGAACAAGCTAATCGATAGAAGTGCAGCAATGACCACGACAAAAATCCACGCCCGCTTTCGTGGTTGGTGCGCCAGCGCCGCAAGATCGACATCTTCCGTGCGCTTCAAGCCTTCCGGCGTCAATTCAAACGCCCACGCGATCACGAGCGCGATTGGAAATCCCAGCGCAACCGCGCTAACAAAGATCTTCATCGCCCAAGACGGAGCTTCAAAGGTCGGGAAAAGAATTGACGCCGCTTGAACGAGCAACCAAGCCACGATGGCATAGGCAACGGCAACCTTGTAAACGTTGCGCCGCTTCAGCTCGGCAAAGAAGTCGTCGATCTTCATTTTGAAGTCGCGCGAAATTGCGCTGCCGGAACAACCCTCTCGGCCAATGCTTCGAAACGCGGATCGCCGTGCAGTGGAGCAAGCAACGGATCGATGCGAATCGGTCCGATGTTAAAGCCATCGTGTTCACGATAACCTTCTTCAAGCCAGTTGATCGCTTCATTGCGATCGCCCAGGCCGAGATAAACAAGCGCAAGACAGTAAGCCTGAGTGTAGCGTTGCTCTCGTTTCTGACGCAATTGTTGAAGGATTTTTTGCGCGTCATCTTTTCGACCCTGCGAAGCGTAAAGCCTGCCCAACATTCCGAGTGGAACAGGATCCTCGGTGATGCCAATCGCCTTCTGATATTCCGCGATCGCTTCCGGAATGGCACCTTTCAACTCCAAGGCTAACCCTAGCGAGTAGCGGGCATAGTAGAATCCACCGTCCATCTCCACCGTCTTTCGCAACTGCACGATGGCATCATCGAGACGCCCCAAATGAATGTAGGCCCATCCAAGATTGCTGTTGATGACGAGCGAGAGTGGGTCGAGCTCGACTGCGCGTTTCATTTCGGTGAGTTCGCGCTCGTTCTGACCGACGTTCGCCAGCGTATCATTGGCGAACCATTGATGCGCGGTTGCGTCGTTCGGATTCAATTGCAAAGCCCGTTCGTACTCGCTGATTGCGCCGGGATAATCGAATCCGTTGAGTCCTTTGAGCGAGGCCAGAGCAGCATGGGCACTGGACGACGTGTCATCCAATGCGAGCGCTTTCTTCGCCGCAGCCTCGGCTTGCGGAAAACAATCTTTCGGCGCGCCTCCATTGAAAGCCGGGAGTAGCTTCCACGATTGCGCGAGACCGGCATACGCCTGGGCATAGTTCGGATCCTTTTCGATCGCTTGATTGAAGTAGTCGATCGATCTCCGCAGATCGTCCGCGGTACGTTTGTTCCAGAAGAATCGGCCTTTGAGGTAGAGCTCGTGCGCCTCTGGGTTCTCCGTCGGCTTTTTAGATATCGCGGTTTTCTCCGACCCGGTGAGTCTTGCTTGCAGCGTCTCGGCGATCGTCTTCGCAATCTCGCTTTCGACCGCGAAGATGTCGGTCAGTTTTCGGTCGTAAGTGTCGGCCCAAAGATGCGCGTCAGTCAGCGCGTTGATCAATTGCACATTCACGCGAACCTGGCCGTTAGACTTCTGCACGCTGCCCTCCAAGATGTTCGCCACGCCAAGTTCCCGCGCGACATCGCGCAGATTGTCCGGAGCACTCTTATATTTCTGCGTTGAAGTGCGGGAGATCACCTTAAGATCTGCGATCTTCGACAAGCGCGTGAGGATTTCGTCCTGGATGCCTTCTACGAAATAGGCGTTATCGGGATCCCGGCTCAGGTTGCCAAACGGCAGGACAGCAATGCTTTTCTCCGGGATGGACGATGGCGCGGCCTTGTCGCCACCGGTCGATGATCGCAGCGACTTTAGGATTGCCGGCGTGAAAATTATCGCGGGAACACCAAGACCGATCAAAATAACCGCCGCGACCAGCAGTGTCCGAAAGCCAGCGAGCTGTTTTCCCTTGGCAGGAGATCGCTTCTGTTCCGCCAGACGCGTGGGGAGCGCTGCGTTGCCCGCGTCATTACGGTAGAGGTTTACAACCGAAACGAGGACGCCGTGCTTCACTTCGCACTCGCCAAGATCGTGCAAGTATGGTTTCCAGCGAGGGTAATGCTCGAGGTCTTCGGCGACGTGTTTCGAAAGCAAAATGTGACCGGCATCGCCGCAATCCATTATCCGCTGCGCAATATTGATTCCCGCGCCGGCGATATTCGATTGTTCGTTCAGATCGGTGACCGCATTGACCGGACCGCTGTGGATTCCCATTCGCACCCGAAGTTCGGGATGCTTTTTTAGTTCCTTGGTGATTTCGAGTGCACACAACACCGGCGCCTCAGGCGTAGTTCGAAACACCAACGCTGCCCCGTCACCTGTAGGGAGTCGCAACAGCTTGCCTTCGGCTTGGGCGGTACGGACCTGCTCCGTGCCACGCACAATCCTGCGCAGCGTTTCGAGTTGTTCGCTCTGCTCGGTGATGAGCAGTTTCGAGTAACCGACGATGTCGATGAACAAGACGTGCCCGATCTCGAATTTCACTTCTGACGCAGTATCGGAGGACATACTTGGTTGCTAGGGTCCGACGTGCTCCATGGCGCGGTTCGAAATTTCGAAAAACGGAAAGACCTGCGGGGCGATCTGGATGAGCAGCCACGCCACGACCGCATACGCGACCGCGACCTTGTAAACGTTGCGCCGCTTCAGGTCGGCGAGGAAGGTGTCGATCTTCATTTGTCTCTTCAGTTTAGCCGCCGAAAGACAAGGCGTGAAAGCGTTTTCGATCTTGCGCCTTTCGCGCGATCAATTATCAACGTCCTGCGGTCAACCGCTCTTATGAGAAAAGCCG
>JBKOWV010000165.1:0-11431 GCA_046724585.1 Verrucomicrobiota bacterium | reverse complement strand
CATCTATACTGGCCGAATCCTGCAGGGTGCCAAGCCCGCCGATCTTCCGGTCGTTCAGTCCAGCAAATTCGAATTCGTGATCAATCTTTCGACCGCGAGAGCGCTTGGCATCGAGATTCCGCCCACCCTGCTCGCCCGCGCCGACGAGGTGATCGAGTGAAAAGGCGCGAGTTCATATCGCTTCTCGGCGGCGCACTCACGAGCCGGCCGTTCCCGGCAAATGCGCAACCGGCATCTCGCATGCGCACCGTGGGGGTGCTGATGGGGCTTGCCGACGATGCGGAAGCGCGGGTCCGCTCAATTCTTGTCCCAGAGCCAGCCTTTAGGCGGATTTTGGAGGATATTCGAGATTTGCAGATGGCTGCGCAGGGAGCCAGTCCGACACTGGTAGATGCGGCGGCGCTTACCCGCCTCGCCAGGGCTAGCAGTTCGTCGGCGTCGCGGCCGATGATCTCAGCGATCCTTCTCACCTTGTCCTCGGCCGGCGGGTCGAAATCCCCCCGCTCAATTTTGGACAGGTAGGTCGGGCTCACCCCGATCTTCTTTGCCGTCTCGCGACTTAACATGTGAACACGCATGTGAACACGTCAACATGTTAACCCGTTAACAGGCCGAGCTAACACGATATCGGCGACACGCGTCGAGGCGACGGCGTCCGCCGAATGAAACTTTAAACGCAGCCGCTTCCGCGAGCATCAAGCGGTCATTGCTTGGACCGCAAGTCGGCGATACCAGTTCCCGATACTTCCTTGGCGGCTTCAAGCGTGGAGATGCCACGTTCCGCCAGCATCGGCATCAGCTTCAGGAAGACCTGGGCCGTCGCGCGCGCAAGATCCAACGCCCTGGCATTGCTCTTGATCAGAACGCCGAGGCGTTCGGCGACCATGGCGAGGCTGCTCGAGTCGGTCGTCGGACGAGACCCTGCGAAGAGACGTAGTGGATCGAGGATCGGTTGCGCAAAACTTGTACCGGTTCGAACTTCCTTCGCGCGCAGCAACCCCATAGCACTGGCCGCATCGCCGGCGATCAGCACGGTGCTTTGGCAGAAGCGCCAAAATGCCGGCAGCACATGATCTATGGTTGCCCGGCCTTCCAGGATCGAAGGCTCAATCCCGCATTTGCTTGCTTCGACAGCCGAGATCGGCACTCCCGGGTCCACCAACTCGTCGAAGACCTCGTTATCAAGAATGCGGCCCCCGACGATGCGGATCGCCCCGATCGAAAAGATTGCCTGTGCACCGGATGCATGTGGGCCGGTGGCTCCGATGAAGAAGGCCGTATAGGCGAGACTGTCGAGCGTACCGCGATCGAGATCCACCCGCTGTTTGGGGCGGCGGGAGGGACCGACGTCCAGATATCCCAGTACACCCGCGTCCTGACCGGCGGACGGCGACTTGGAATAGCCCCGGCCAAGCGGAATGAGCAGGCGGAAAAGAGTCGATCGCGAAGCTTGATCGAGTTGGTGCCAGGTCTCTCCGCCATGGCGTTCCATGATCGTCTTGAGGGACAACGGGCTCGCTTCGCCGCCGATGCGCAATGGTTGCGCTTCCCACTGATTCCAAGTCTCGACCGTGATCGGGGCACCGGGGCACACGAGATCCACGTGAACGAGGCGGCCCTCCTGGACGAGACGCAATGTCATTTCTCGAATCCCAGTCTCGTATGATAGACGGCTTGCTAGGTAACTGATGGCCTGCACGAGCGCGTAGCTGTCGATCCTTAGCCAGATCGGCCGCGGGACCTGCTCCAGGCGTAGAGGAATGCCGAGCTTGTGCTCGATCTTCCGCTGCACCGCTGACAGGAACTCGTCGGCCCGTATCTCCTCAACCGACCATTGGGTCGAGAGCGAGGCCGCGTACTCGGCCTCCTTTTGCGCCAGCTTGTCGCCGAGAGCGCTGACCTCCTCGTTGATGATGCGGATGAAATCCTCTCGCTTCTCCTGCCCCATGTCCGGGAAACTCATGATCGTCTCGACCGCGGCGCGCATGTTTGCAATCGATGCCCGGCTGTCTGCGGTCATCGCCTGCACCATTGCATCGGTACGGCTTGCGGCCTCCATCGAACGGGTGACGTCTTCAAGGGTCAACACGAATCCAGTGATGTCCGGCAATGCCTGATTAGGGGTCTCGTCCTGCGATGCCTGCGACGAGCTCACCGGCCCCATCTGAATGCGGACGAGTTGGCCGCTCCGAGCGTTTGTTACGAAATTTGCGACCGGGTGCGGATCGCTTTGCTCGATCCGATGCCGAATGCTCTCAAGACCGTGGGCGATGAGATTGCGGTCGAGCAGCGGGTAGATCGACCGCCCGAGGCCGATCACTCCCACTCCCACTCCCGCTCCCCCTGCGCCCGGCTGCGACGTCGGGGTGAGGAGCTGCCGTGCACTGTTGTTGTAGAGCAGGATGCTTCCATCAACCGAGCAGACCATGACCGCCTGGGTCAGTTGCGCCATGAGCGCAGCCAGCCTGTTCTTTTCCTCCTCCGCGCCAGCCGTCGCGGCTGCAACCGTGTGCTCGACGTCCTCCTGAAGCGACTGATAGCGGGCGGCCAGACCGTTGATGGCATCGACCAGTTCGTCCCACGCCGCCGCGCCCGTCGATGCCACTCGATGAGCAGAGTTCGCGGCGGTAATGATCCGCGTGTCCTGAGCCAGTCGCTCGATCACCGTGCGGTGCGATGGCGCGAAGGCCCGCCCGAGGAGATAGCCGGACACGAGCGTCAGCGCGAATCCGAAACCGCCTAGCGGCAAGACGAGCATCGCAGGTCCGCCGAGAGCCGCCAGCGGATGCACGCCCAGCCACAGCGCCGTGGCGATAGCGGCGAGGCCGAGCACCAGGGCAGCCCCCGCCCCGGCCACCATCACCACCCGGCCGCGCGATGTCACCGCGCCTCGCCGAGCAGATGCGTCACCTGTTCGAGCAGCTGTTTGATGGCAAACGGCTTGGTGACGTAGGCATCAGCGCCAAGAGCCAGTCCCTTGGCAACATCCAGGTCGCGGCCCTTGGCGGTCAGCATGATGATTTTCACATGCCCCAATGCCGGGTCCTGGCGGATCCGCTGGCACACTTCGTAACCGTTGATGGCCGGCATCATCAGGTCCAGCAGAAGGAGGTCCGGCCCGAATTGTTCGACCTCTTTGAGCGCTTCTGCGCCCTGGTGCACCGTTCGCACTTCGTAACCGCGCTTCTGCAGAAGATACTCGAGCGCCGCCACGATGTTCGGCTCGTCGTCGGCTATCAACACCCGCTTCGTCACGTCAGGCCCCTTGCGTCACCTGTCGCGCCACGCCAGTCGACGCCGCCGCGGCGCCAACCGGCAGGACGAAGGAGAAGCATGCGCCTTGACCCGGCCGGCTGTCGACCCACAGCCGCCCACCAAAATGCTCGATGATGTGTCTGCTGATCGGCAGTCCGAGCCCGGTGCCCTGCGGCTTGTCCGTCAGCGTATCACCCCCCTGTCGGAACTTCTCAAAAATGATCGCCCGATCCTCCAGCCGGATTCCCGCGCCATTGTCGCGCACGTCTACGCGAACGAGCCCGTCGGCTTCTGACAGAGCCACCTCGATGCGGCCGTTTTTCGAGGGGCAGAACTTGACGGCGTTCGACAGCAGGTTGAGCACTACCTGGATCAACCGGTCCCGATCGACTTGGACGCGCGAGGCGCCATCGGCCAGTTTTGCGTCGACATGGACCTTCCTTTCTCGCAAGGTCTGGTTCATTGCAGCGAGGACTTCCTCGATTGCAGCTCTGATATCGACTTCGGACACGTTCCATTCGGCCTTGCCCGATTCGATCTTTGAGAGATCGAGCACCTCGTTGATCAACCGAGTCAGTCGCTCGGTCTCCTTGATGATGGTGTCTAGGAACTTCGCGCGCTGCGCCGCATCCAAGTCCGGGTCCTCGCGCAGGATTTCCGAGAAGGCACGGATCGAGGTGAGGGGGGTTCGTAGCTCGTGGCTCACGGTGGAAACGAAGTCATCCTTGAGGCGATCCAGTTCCTGCAGTCGCTCGTTGGCGGCGCGCAGCTCTTCGCTGGCGACCTCGAGAGCGCGTGACTTCTGCTCCAACATGTGGCTGTAGACCACGACTTGCGACGCCTCATCGAGAATTTCGCGGACCTCGTCGGGCGTCATGGCCTCCTCATTGGTCGCGGACGCCATCATGACCCGAGCGGACGCACCCCCGATCGCGCCGGCCAGCTTCGTTTCGACATAGTGGACGAGATGCGCATCCGCCAGCGGCAAATGGTCCGGCCAGTGCAATCCCTGGGCATTTGCATACTCGCGGAAGGCATCATCTGCATTGGCGGCGCCAGCGAATCTGGCGAGCAGGGTGTGTAATTCGGGCGCCGAAGCAGACCCGCGCCACAGTCGGGCGCGCTCGCCTTCGCGATGGAGCACGTCGACGAATAGGCTTGCCTGGCGATGCTCTTCCGCGCTCGGGGAGCCCCAGACCGACAAGAGCACGTACAGTCCGACATTTGCGATCATGCTCCATATCATCGCGTGAGTTATTGGATCGAGGCCGGTCAGACCGAACAATGCATGCGGTTTCAGCAGGGCCAGCCCGAACGGTCCGGACTCGAGCAACCCGGCGGGAATCCAGCCGGAGCGTGCGAATGCGGGCAACAGCAAGGTGTAGAGCCAGACCGAGAAGCCGGCGAGCAGGCCGAGAAGCGCACCGGTTCGCGTTCCTCCTTTCCAGAAAATCCCGCCGAGAACCGCGGGCGCGAATTGCGCGACGGCGGCAAAGGAAATCAGCCCGATCGATACTAGGGCGTAGGCTTCGCCGGCGACGCGGAAGTAAAGGTAACCGAGAAGCAGAATCAGGATGATCGCCCCGCGGCGGATTGCGAGCAGTAAGGCGGTCAGATCGTGCCGCTCGTTCAGTCGCAGGAAGCGCACCCGCAACAGGATCGGCATCACCAGGTCGTTGCACACCATCGTCGACAGGGCGATGGTCTCGACGATCACCATGCCGGTTGCCGCCGACAGGCCCCCGATGAAGACCAGGAGGGCCAGTGCCTCCTGCTGTTCCACCATCGGCAAAGTAAGCACGAAGGTATCGGCATCGACCGCGCCCGCGGTAAAATGCAGGCGGCCGCCAAACGCAATCGGCAGGACAAAGATGTTGATCGCCAGCATGTACAGCGGGAACAGCCAGATCGCCTTGTCGAGATGCTTTTCATTGACGTTCTCGATCACCGCAACCTGGAACTGACGTGGCAGGAACATGATGGCAAACATCGAAAGGATGGTCAGCCAGATCCAACCGGCATAGCCACCAGTGAGCCCGTCGAGCGGCGTGAGCAGGGGTCGCAAGACAGGATCCGCCGCCGCACGTGTGAACACGTCGCCGAAGCCCCGGTACATGCCGAAGGTCACGAATGCCCCGATTGCCAGGAAGGCAAGCAGCTTCACCAGCGACTCGAACGCGATGGCGGCGATCATGCCTTGATGGTGCTCGGCGGTGTAGAGGTGCCGCGTACCGAATGCGACGGTGAAGGCCGCCAGCATGACGGCGACCCAGAGCGCCGTGTCTTGCAGCACGGGTACCGCCTCCAAGCTCGCGGGCATCACGATTTCGGGATATTGGAGGAGGATCGTGAAGCTGTTTGACACGGCTTTCAGTTGCAGGGAGATGTACGGCACGATTCCAACGACGGCGATGGCGGTCACGATGCCGCCGAGCAAGGCGCTCTTGCCGTAGCGCGAGGCGATGAAATCGGCCAGTGACGTAATCCGGTTGGCCTTGGAGATGCGCAAGATCTTGCGCAGGACCACCCACCAGAGCGCGATCATCAGGGTCGGGCCAAGATAGATCGGTAGGAATCCGATGCCGTCGCTCGCTGCGCGGCCGACGCTGCCATAGAATGTCCACGCGGTAGCGTAGACGCCGAGCGACAGGCTGTACACGTACGGGTTTGCGATTACCGAGCGGCCGGCCTCGGCCCGTCGGTCTGCGTAGTAGGCGATCGCAAACAACAGGCCGAGATAGGCGAACGAGCAGGCAACGATGACCCAGCTCTGGAGCATGCGCAGCCTCCTCAACGACTCCCTTCGATGATCAGCGCCATCAGTGCCACGATCACGCTCCAAGCCGCGAAGATGTATAGGTAGAGCAACGGGATGCCGAGAGCCGTCACCGGTACATTGAACAGAGCCAGCACCGGGTAGTTGAGCAAGAGGAAGCTCACCAGGCACACGGCGCCCAGGCGTTGTCCGTTCTTCTCAAATTCTTCCACAGCAGCCTCCACCAGTGCTCGCGGCAGTCGCCGCCGATCGCGTGGTCATGGTAGATCGAGAATCTCCGGCTGTCCTATGGAGCTTCCTGCGCACTTCTCGGCTTAACCACGGTGACGTGGCAGGGCGCCTCGGTTACCACCCGGGTGGCGACGCTTCCCAGCCGGCCGCGTCCGCTACGCCCGTCACTACTTTTCCTGAGCGGGGGCGCGCCGACGACAATGTGGTCGACCTGGTTGGCCTGCGCGTAGTCGAGCAGCGCCGTCGCGGGATCGTTCGCCTCGAGCACATGGAAGGTTATTCGTTCCTGCGGCAACGCGAGCGCTCGCGCCCACTGCTTGAGCTCCACGAGGTGCCGCAAGTGCTCGCGTGGGGCGGTCTGATTCGGATCGCTGGTGCCCCATTGCGGCAACGGCCTGATGACCGTGGCGCAAACCACCCGAAACTCATCGCGACCCGATACGACTCGGCGCGTCATCTCGGCGAGGAGACGATTCGATGCGTCGCTTTCCGGGCCTAGTGCGACCGCGACCAGGACGATCGACGCGCCAGTGACCTGCGTCGAGGGCGGCGGACAGGGCGCAGGCTCGTAGACCGCCATCCGCATCCAGCGTGCGAATCGGATACGCCATCCAGTCTGCTTGAGCCGCTTGCCTCGCTCGGTGATCGCAACGTGGTGCGAGCGGCCAAGGTCGAAGGCGAGCTGCGATGCACTGGTGTAGCGCTGCCGAGCATCCGGTTCGAGGCAGCGCAATATGACTTCCTGCAGCCATTCCGGCATCGTCGGAACCAGCGCCCGCGGCGGCACCGGGTCCTGATAGCACCGCGCGCGAAGCCCGCGCGGCGACGAAGGCATGCCGTAGGGCAGCCGACCGGTCGCGAGTTCGTAGAGGATGACGCCGATTGCGAAGATATCGCTGCGCGGATCGCAGCGCACGCTGAAAACCTGCTCTGGAGCAATGTAGGGCGCAGACCCGATCGGCCGACGGAATTCCTCGGCCAGCAGGTCGGGGAACTGGGTGTGGTGTGCAAGTCCGAAGTCGATCAGCACGGCCTCGCCGCTGGGACGGATGATGATGTTGTCGGGCTTGAGATCCAGATGGATCGCCTCTTGCATATGCAGGCTGTGTGCGGCGGTTGCGATGGCGATGCCGAGCCGCGCCACCTCGTCTGGCGCCACCGGTGCCTGCGCAACCCAATGCTGAAGCGTCGGGCCTTCGATGAACTCCATGGCCAAGTAGGGCAACCGCTCGAGATCGCCGGCTGCCACGAGGCGCGGGAGATGCGGTCCTTTCAGCGTCTCGAGCATCTGACGCTCGATTTCGTGACTCACGACGCTGGTGCCCGGCTCGCCGTGCCCAAAGCGCGGAACCTTCATTACAAGAGGAAATCCTTCATCCGGCCGATCGGCATGGTAGATCAGCGCCATGCCGCCGCCGTGCAGCAGCTTCCCGACCGTGAAACCATCGATCATCGTGCCGGGAGCTATCCGCAGTGAAGGGGTCATCGGCCTTGTTCGATCCGTAGCGCGAGCTTTTCGGGAAGCCCGGCGGCGCGAATCTTGCGGGCCGTGATGAAGTGGTCATACGGCAGGCGGAAAAAGGTGAGCTCGGCACGGTCCGTATCAAGCAGGGCATAGCATGCTGCGGGATTGCCGTCGCGCGGCTGACCGCAAGATCCGACGATCGCCAGCCAGCGACGGTGCCGCGGCACGGGGATCGGTACACCTGGCACCGGGCGGAACGGCTGCGGCCGTGCATCCGTGCCCTGGAAATACAGCACCGGCACGTGCACATGACCGGAAAATACATAGGTCGCGCCTGAGGCACTGATGCTGTGGGCGGCGCGCAACGGATCGCTGACGTAGATCCATCGATCGGGCGCCGCGGCGCTGGCATGCACAAATAGGATGCCGTCGTCGCGCACCGTCAGCGGCAGCGTGGCGAGGAATTCCTTATGGGCATTGCTGAGCTTGCCCCGCGTCCAGCGGATAGCCGCCTCGGCCTGTTCGTTCATATTTTCCGAGCCAAGTCCGATCGCCGCGGCATCGTGGTTGCCAAGGACGACAGTGGCGCCGGTCGCGGCATAGGCCATCACGATGTCGGTGACCGCCTGCGGATCGGCGCCGTATCCGACGATGTCGCCGATGAATGCCCAACGATCGGTCCCGTGCGCCTCGGCATGCCCCAGACAGGCAGCGAGTGCTTCAAGATTGGCATGAAGGTCGGCGAGAAGAGCAACCTTCATTGTCATGGATCTCTATCACGCGTCGAGCCGGACGGCGCCTGAGAGGCCGTGTCGTTCAGACTGTGCCAGCGCCGCGCGGCCCGAAGCGGCGCCGCGCCTGGCGGATCGGTCTTGCTTCAGGCCTCGTGATGGATCTCGCGATCCTTCGTCTCGGGCATCAGCAAGAACCCGATAACGAAGGTCATCATGGCGAAGAAGATCGGATACCATAGACCGAAGTAGATGTCGCCGGTGGCCGCCACCATGGCGAACGCCACTGTGGGTAGGAAGCCACCGAACCAGCCGTTGCCGATATGATAGGGCAACGACATCGACGTGTAGCGGATGCGCGCCGGGAACAGCTCGACCAGCCACGCCGCGATCGGTCCATACGCCATCGTCACATAGAGGACGAGGATGAACAGAAGCAGCACGACCATCGGGTAGTTGATCTCGGCGGGATTGGCGGCGGCAGGGTAGCCGGCGGCTCGAATGGCATCAGTGGCTGCCTTGTTGAATTCGGCCAACCTCGTGGTGAATGCGGGTCTCGGCAAACCTGTGCCTTCGAAGCTCGGGATCACCTTGTCGCCGATCTTGATCTGCGCCACCGTGCCCCTCGGCGCCGACTGGTTGGCATAATTGACGCTGTTGCGCGCCAGGAACGACTTGGCCATGTCGCAGGACGAGGTGAACTGAGCGGTCCCCACCGGATTGAACTGGAACGAGCACGAATCGGGATCGGCAATCACCGTAACGGGCGCCTGACTTAGTGCCCGCTCGAGCGCCGGGTTGGCGTAGTGGGTCAGTCCCTTGAAGATCGGGAAATACGTTATTGCCGCCAACAGACAGCCGGCCAGGATGATGGGTTTACGCCCGATCCGGTCCGATAGCGCCCCGAATACCAGGAAGAATGGTGTGCCCACTGCGAGCGCGCCGGCGATCAGCAGGTTCGACGTCGTCGGGTCGACTTTGAGTGTCTGCAGCAGAAAAAACAGGGCGTAGAACTGTCCCGTGTACCAGACCACCGCCTGTCCGACGACGCCGCCGAAAAGTGCGATCAGGACGATCTTGAGATTCTGCCACCGGAAGAACGACTCGGTGATCGGCGCGCGCGACGCCTTGCCCTCATCCTTCATTTTCTGGAACACCGGCGACTCGCTGAGCTGAAGCCGGATCCATACGGAGATGCCGAGCAGGACGATCGAGAGCAGGAACGGAATACGCCAGCCCCATTCGTCGAACGCCGGGCCGAGCGCCGTGCGGCAGGCCAGGATCACCAACAGCGACAGGAACAGGCCGAGCGTCGCGGTCGTCTGGATATAGGACGTGAAATACCCGCGTTTGCCCTGCGGCGCATGCTCCGCCACATAGGTTGCGGCGCCGCCGTATTCGCCGCCCAGTGCCAATCCCTGAATCAGGCGCAAGGTGATGAGGATGATCGGCGCCAGGACTCCGATCGTGGCATAGCTAGGCAGCAGCCCGACCACGAAAGTCGACAGACCCATCAGCAGGATGGTGACCAGGAAGGTGAACTTCCGGCCGAGAATGTCCCCGATCCGGCCGAACACGAGTGCCCCGAATGGCCGCACCGCGAAGCCGGCTGCGAATGCCAGAAGGGCAAAGATGAATGCAGCGGTCTCGTTCACGCCGGCGAAGAAATGCTTGGCGATGATCGCGGCCAGCGAGCCATAGAGATAGAAGTCGTACCACTCGAACACCGTGCCCAGCGAGGACGCGAACACGACCTTGGCCTCGGCGGCGCTCAGACCGCGTGTCGGCTCCGCGGCAGTCATGGTAGATTGCTTGACGTTAGCCATGTCGTCCCCTCCCGTTCTATTAGCGTGTGCAATGTGGGGCCGTCGCCATTAATTGATCCGGCGTCGGTGCGCGTGTTTATTAGTTGATCATACACCAGAACGCAGCCTGTCTCTTGGTCGTGCGACCTTTGGAGGAGGACTCATCGTCAGCCAACCAGTCCCGTCTCTGTGGCTCGCGTGCGGTAGTCCTTACGGGCCAAAAGACAGCCCCGGCCTCCCTTAGGGACGGGGCTTGAGGTTGACGGAATGAGGCACTTGAAGTCTCCTGCCTCACCTTTCAGCCAAACCGTAACGCTGCAATTCGCGTCCAGAGACGGGGAAACCCCGGCATCGCCAGCAGCCGGCCGGGAGTTGCCCGCGAAGCGTGGCTAGCCTTGTGGGCGGCTCTAATTGTCGGCAAAAAGATCAATGTTATCAATGTAGCTAGTCGGACATGGGTGGATTGATCGGAGCGCGCATTCCTCGCCTCGAGGACGGCGCGCTGCTCGTCGGCAAAGGACGCTTCGTCGACGATATTGCAGTTGCCGGCGTGTGGCACGCGGCGTTCGTGCGCAGCCCCCATCCGCACGCCGCGATCCGCCGGATCGACGCCCATGCCGCGATGGCGCTGCCGGGCGTACACGCGGTGCTCACGCTCGACGATCTCGCCGCGGTCCTCGCCAACCGCCGCATGCTGCGCCACTCCAATTCCGGGGCGCCGCTCGATCGCTACTGGTCCTTCGCCCTCGCCGACGGCGAAGTGTCTTATGTCGGCGAGGCGGTCGCGATCGTCCTCGCCGACAGCCGCTATGTCGCCGAGGATGCCGCGGCAATGGTTGCCGTCGACTATGACGTGCTTGCGTCCGTATCGGACGCTCGCAGCGCAATCGAGCCGACTGCGCCCGCGGTGCGGCGCGAGCTCAATACCAACATCGCCGCCGCCTACAAGGTCGCCTATGGCGATGTCGAAGCAGCGTTCGCCAAGGCCGCGCACGCTTTTCACCAGGAGCTCTGGCAGCATCGTGGCGGCGCGCATCCGATCGAGGGCCGCGGCATCCTCGCGGAATGGCGCGACGACACCATGACGGTGTGGGCCTCGACGCAGAAAGCGCATGATCTGTTCCAGTCGTTGACCGCGCTGCTTGACTTCGACGAAAGCCGGTTGCGT
>JBKOWV010000177.1:0-6876 GCA_046724585.1 Verrucomicrobiota bacterium | reverse complement strand
TCGTAACTCCACCCGAATTTTCCTGGGAAATCTCCGACCGGCATCATTTCAATTACGGTGATTCCGATGCGCGCCAGCTCTTCCAATTGCTCAGCCGCGGCGCGCCATGTTCCTTCTCCCGTGAAGGTGCCGGCGTGCATTTCGTAGATGATTTGGCCTTTCAGTTTGACCCCCGGCCACTGAGCATCGGTCCATTGGAATGTCGTTGGATCGACCACGCAGGACGAACCGTGCGGACCCTCCGGCTGAAAACGGGATGCCGGATCGGGATAAAAATCTTCGGCCTTATTTACCCGAAACCGATAGCAAGCGCCTGCGCCGACGTTGGCGACGCCGGAAAAATACTCGTCTTTCTCAGGCTCCAGTAGATGAAAGGCCCGGTTCGCGTTTTTCGCCGCGCTTTCTTCCAGAACAAGATCCACATCGTGAGCCTTGGGCGCCCAAACGCGAAAATGCGTTTTATTTTCGCCAATCAGTTCCGCGCCGATCGGGTAGCGGCGTTTTGCGAGCGCATTCACGCCATTCTTTCCCTCAGCAGCATTGTGTTCGTTATGCGTTTGGATCATTTCCCTGTTTCTGTTCGACATTGACAAGCAAGAACATGCGAGCGCTCGCTGCGGAAGCAACCGCAGAGGGAACTGCTCGCGACGCAGATCGAGAATGCCGTTTTTTCTCTCCGTTCTTTTTTCGACGGAAGCGCGCAGCCGAGGCTTAAATCGTCCAACTTCAGCATCGCTGTGGTTATGGACTATTGGCGATTATTTTTGGTTGAGACTCACTCGTCTCGAGTTGCGCGCGAACCCTCTGGATTTGGGCGGCCTGCTCTCTGAGCTGTTCGGTCAAAAATTGAATTTCTTTCTGGTGCTGTGCGCTAACCAATTGGAAATCCCTTTTCAACTCTGCGATCATTACCCGCTGTTTCCTCGACTTTCTTGTGCTCTTTGAGAACTCGTTGAGCAACATTGCGTTCACCTTGTCATAACAATCGCTTCGATTATTTCCGAGTCGTATTCTATAGGGTGGATATGGGACTTTGGCGGAAGACTGGCGATCGCGTTTTGGTGGTCGGCATTTTCCAAAGCTCGGGGGCGGGTCGGGCCGCATTGAGGAGTCTCCATCGGGCCCGGTTCCACCGCGCCGCTGCAATCCACGCTTCGGCCGGAGGCCGGCCGCGGGTCGAGGAATATGGCGTCTCGGCGATCGGCGCAGCGGCCGCAGCCTCGGTCCTCGGCTTGGCCATTGGGACATTCATCTTTTGGCACCACGGAATTTTGGAAGGTTATCGTCCGAGCGCGTTGGCGCTATTACTCGCAGCGTTTGCGTTAGCCGGCGCTGTCAGCGGATGGGTTCTCGTCCGGTTGCTTCAGCAGCATGTTGATGAGGCTTGGCTAACCTGGGGCGCGAGCACAATCCTGCCGGGCGAGATGGTTGTGATGGCCGCGGTCGAAGCCAGCGAAACCGCGCGCGTGCTAGGGATTTTGCGAGACGTGGAAGCAGAGGCGCCCGTGACGTTCGCTTTTCATTCGCAGCCACCTTTTTCTGTCGAATCGACCCCTCAACCTCTCTGGGATGAACGATCTTCGAGTCAGCGTCTCTTGGAAAATGCCGCGCACCTCGCACGCTCGATCTCGGTCAGCCGGGAAACGCAGCCATGCGGGCGATCCTTTCTGCGCCGATTGCGAGAAGTAGAGAAGGCGCTGGAATGGGCGAACGCGAGTCTCGCGATGTCGGCCGAAATGCAGCACGCCTTCACCCTTTCGGCGGAGTGGCTACTCGATAACGCCTATTTGATTCGGGAGCAGGTGACTGATCTGCGGCGGAGTCTTCCGCAAAAATATTATGGAAAATTACCTCTTATCGCCAGCGGTCCCGAGGCCGGCCTTCCGCGTGTTTACCATGTCGCCTCGAAAATAGTATCCGAGACGGGCGGTGCATTAGAGCCGGAGATCATCCGGGAGTTTCTAGTCGCTTTTCAGGCGCTCACGCCACTGGACATCGGAGAACTCTGGGCCCTGCCGCTGATGTTGCGTTTGCAGTTGCTCGAATGCCTGCGCGCGCTCGCGATCCAGGTGGAGCAACAGCAAAGCCAGAGCGAGGAGGCGGATTTTTGGGCCAATCGGCTCATCACCGCCGCGCGCCACAGCCCGCCGTGGTTGCTCAGAATGATGGAAGAACTCGTCGAACGTCATCCCGAGCCAACCGCGCATTTTGCGAGCGAACTTACGGCGCATCTCTACGAGGAAGAGGCGGCCCTCCCGCTGGTGAGCAGATGGCTGGAGCGCTCTCTGCGCGCGCCTCTCCTCGAAGTCATCCAGCAGGAACATCGGCGCCAAGCCGTGCAGCAAACTGCGCTCGCCGATGTGATCAATAGTTGCCGCCTCATTGCGCAAATCGCGTGGCCGGAATTTTTCGAGTCGGTCAGCTGGGCGGAAAGCGAATTAAGCGCCGATCCCGCCGGAGTTTATGCCCGCCAGGATTTTGAAACGGGCGATCGTTGCCGGGGCGCCGTGGAGGAAATCGCTCGATGGTCAAAGCGTTCAGAACAGGAAGTCATCGACCAAGCGCTCGCGTTGGCGAAGGCTGCCGAGGACAAAGTCGCGCGACACGTCGGCTATTATTTGATCGACGCGGGGCGCCTGGCGCTCGAGCGGACAACCGGCGCTCGGGTGCCGATGGCGGAACGGTCGCGGCGATGGCTTCGCGCCCATGCCGCGGGCGTGTATTTCGGAAGTCTTCTCGTGCTCGCGGTCACGATGATGGCAGCTCCTCTGCTTTTCATTGCCGGGTCGATCCCCGGCGCAACGCTCGGTTTGCTCGCCCTTCTGCTTCTCTTGCCCGCAAGTGACCTCGCGGCCCTGGCCGTGAATTATTTTTTGACCTCACTTCTGCCTCCGCAGGTGTTGCCGAAGTTGTCCTTCAAAAAAGGAGGCATTCCCGATGATTGCCGCACGCTGGTGGCCGTGCCGACGTTACTCACCACTCCGGACGCAATCCAAAGCGAGCTCAATCGCCTCGAAATTCGCTACCTCGGAAATACGGATGCAAATCTTCGTTTCGCGCTCCTGACAGATTTTGGCGACGCACCGCGAGAGAGCATGCCGGAGGACAAGGAGTATATCGACCTCGTGGCCCGCGGGATCGAGGAGCTGAATCGCCGGCATGGAGCGGGGCGCTTCTTTCTTTTTCATCGCAGTCGGTCATGGAGCGAGACTGAGCAACGCTGGATCGGCTGGGAGCGCAAGCGCGGCAAGCTCGAGGAACTCAATCGATTCCTCATGGGCGAATCCGCGCCCGAGTCGGAGGGATTTCTCTGCGTGGGCGATCGCACTCGACTCGAGGGTATTCGGTTTGTGATCACACTCGATGCCGATACACAACTGCTCCGCGGCACCGCCCGGAGGATGATCGAAACCTTGGCGCATCCTCTGAATGAGGTGCGGCTTTCACCGGATGGCCGCCGCGTGATTCGAGGTTACACGATCATTCAACCGAGCGTCAGCGCTACGCTTCCGAGTGCCATGGCGACATGGTTCTCACGCATCTTTGCCGATCCGCGTGGTATCGATCCGTATACCCATGCAGTCTCTGACATTTACCAGGATCTGGTCGGTGAAGGTAGTTATCACGGCAAAGGCATTTACGAATTGCAGACGTTTCATCGCCTCTTGTCCCGACGATTTCCACCGGCGCACTTGTTGAGCCATGACCTGCTGGAAGGCAGCTACGTCCGCGTCGGCCTTGCGACGGACATCGAACTGCTCGACGTGTTCCCGAGCAGTTACATCGCGTGGTGGAATCGGCAGCACCGCTGGATTCGCGGCGACTGGCAAATCGTTGATTGGCTCAAGCCGCGCGTGCCTGTGGGCGGTGGCAGGGTTGAACCCAACCCGCTTTCCGCCTTCAACCGGTGGAAGATCTTTGACAATCTGCGCCGCAGTCTGGTGCCGCCAGCGACCGTGGCCCTCCTTCTCGTGGGCTGGCTTCTCACGCCCGCGCCAATGCTGTGGAGCGGGATTATCGCCGGCCTGATGTTTTGGCCAGTCCTAAATTCCCTCCTCGCGCTTCTGTTCCATCCGCCCCCGCCCGGGACGAGATTCTGGCGCGAACCCCGCGACCGGCTGCTGCGCTCTATGTTCGCAGTTATTTTTCTGCCGGATCATGCGGGCATGGCGCTCGATGCCATCGCTCGCGTCGCCTACCGGCGAATCACTTCGCACCGGCTACTCCTCGAATGGGAGACGGCACAAGACGCCCACCAACGCGCAAAAAATCAGCAGCGGCAGTTCGTTTTCGTCCGACTTTGGATTCCGGCTGCATGCGTGCTTCTTTTGGTCGGCACAGCTTGGCTGGGAACATCGGCGATGGTGGCCGCAGTGCCCTTCCTCTATTTGTGGGCTCTCTTTCCGGTGGCGATAGTAATGATCAATCGCCCGGCGAAGAGCTGGCGCGGCGGAATTCTGACGGCGGACGATCGTCGGTTCCTGCGCACCGCCGCGCGACGAACCTGGAGGTATTTTGATGATTTTGTTGGGCCTCAAACCTCCTGGCTGCCGCCGGACAATGTTCAGGAAACGCCAGCGCGGGAAATTTTCATGCGCACTTCGCCGACGAACATCGGGCTTTGGATGCTGGCGACCGTGGCGGCCAACGACTTTGGTTATATCACGATCGACGACTTGGTGGCGCGCAACCTGGACACTCTCGAAACATTGAGTCGCCTCGAGCGTTTCGAAGGCCATCTCTTCAATTGGTACGACCTGAGGACACTGGAGCCGTTGCATCCTCGCTACGTCTCGACAGTAGATAGCGGTAATTTGCTTGCGAGCCTTTGGACTTTCGAAACGAGCTGCGATGAACTGGCTGCACGCCCCCTTCTGGGCATGGACGCCTTGCGTGGAATAGCCGACACGCTCGAAGTGATGCGGCAAATCGGCGTCACAGTGAAAGAAGCGGAACATCCTCCGGCATTTTTGCGCTTGGTGGAGTTGACAACGGATCAGGCAATTAACTTGGAGGAAGTTATCTTGCGCTTGCGCGCGGCTCGCCCGGCCTCGCAGGATTTACTGCTTTTCTTCCGCGCCGACGAAACCGATCCGCGCGCTTACTGGGCGCAACAAGTCGCCAAGCAGATCGCAGCGTGGAATACTATCATCGATAAATATTTTCGGCCGGTGGAAATTCTGATGGAGTCGCCGTCGCAATTGATGTCGTTAGGTGAAGCGACCCATGAAAGCCGGCGCGAGGCGCTCGCGGCGACCTTTTCACTGCGAAACATTGCGACCGAGGGAATCCCCGGGCTCGTACCGCTGCTCGCATTTCACGGGCAACATGAGGGACCGGAGCTTCCGCCACCCGTGCGCGAGTGGTTCGACCTTCTGGTAAGCGAGGCGGAGCGCTCCCGCCAGGCTGCCTCCGAGCAGCTCGCGCAGTTGGGCGAATTGATCGCCCAGACCCAGCAACTCGAAAGCGGCATGGGACTGCGATTTCTTTACGATGAGGAACGGCGGATTTTTGCGATCGGGTATCAAGTGGCGCAACGGCGGCTCGACACTTCCTTCTACGATTTGCTCGCAAGCGAGGCGCGCCTAACGAGTTTCCTGGCCATCGCGCGCGGGGACGTGTCCGTGGAACATTGGTGGGCTTTGAGCCGGCCGTTTGGCTCTGCCTACAGTCGGCTGCCCCTCCTTTCCTGGAGCGGGACGATGTTCGAATATTTGATGCCGCTCCTGTTCACTCAGACGCATGAGAATTCGCTGCTCGATCGCGCCTGTCATGACGCCGTGTACTGCCAGATTGCCTATGCCCAGCAAAGCAGCGTGCCGTGGGGCATTTCGGAATCCGCCTTCAGCGCACTCGACCGGCATAACGTCTATCAATACCGCGCCTTCGGCGTACCGGCGCTGGCGCTAAGGCGCGGACAGGAACAGGACCTGGTCGTCGCTCCGTATGCGGCAGCGCTTGCTCTCGGCGTGCAACCGGCCATCGCGATGAAAAATCTGCGGCGGCTCGCCACGCTGGGCAACCCTACGCTGCTCAACGACTACGGTTACTATGAGGCGATCGACTATTCACGACGGACCGAACCCCGCACCGCAGCCGGAATCATCATTCATTGTTACATGGCGCATCACCAGGGGATGTCGCTCCTCGCGTACGACAATGCTTTACATGAAAATACGATGCGGAGGCGTTTTCATGCCGACCCGCGTATACGTGCTACCGAGCCGATCTTGCACGAACACATTCCGGAGCAAATTTTGCCGACCACCGGCGAGCTGCACGAAGAGCGCCCTGTGCCTAGGGCGATTTCCATCGACGAGAGCGCGGTGGTAACGCAAACGCCTGATATCGCTTCGCCTCGCATCCACCTTCTCTCCAACGGAGCCTGCTCAGTTATGGTGACCAATTCCGGCGGCGGCTACTTGCGCTGGTTGGACCTGGACGTCACGCGCTGGCGCGCTGACACAACCTGCGATGTGCCCGGCGCCGTCTGTTATATCCGGGACTTGGAAAGCGGCACGATCTGGAGCAACACTCATCAACCGCTGCGAGGTCCTGAACGTCATTACAGTTGGAGTTTCACGCCGGACAAAGCGGAGTTCCGGCGGAGAAGCGGACCGTGCGAGACTTTTACAGAAATTGTCGTCTCCGCAGAAGACAACACCGAAGTCCGGCGCGTGACTTTAGTTAACACCTCGCGCAAATTCTGTCGACTGGAGCTGACCACCTACCTCGAGCTCGCTCTTGCGCCACACCGGGCCGATCGCGCACATCCCGCTTTCAGCAAGCTTTTCATCGAAACCGAATGGCTTCCGCACTGCAAAGCTCTCCTAGCCCATCGTCGTCTCCGCGGTCCCGAAGAACAGCCGATCTGGG
>JBKOWV010000010.1:0-5862 GCA_046724585.1 Verrucomicrobiota bacterium | reverse complement strand
TTCAAATCGCCCCGGCGGTTGCAAACCGCCGCTCCTTGAGCCGAACGGCGCTCACAGAGCGCCGCTACAAAAGCGTGGTCACATCATCCTCTGGGATGACACATTTGTCCGCTACCACGAACCGCACATCGGCATCGCGGCGGTGAAAGTGCTCGAAGCGCTCGGCTTCGAAGTCGCGCTTGTGAAAAATCGGCGCTGCTGTGGCCGGCCTGCATTCAGCCAGGGAAATCTCGATGCCGCAGCTAAACTCGGAAAACACAACATCCATCTCCTAAACGCTTCGACGTCTCACGTCTCACCTCTCACCCCTCACGGATCGGCACCGCCGATCGTGTTCCTCGAACCATCCTGCTGGTCGATGTTCGTGGAAGATTATTGCGAGCTAAAGATCGAAAACGCCGAGGATGTGGCGAACCGGTGTTTCCTGTTCGAAAAATTCGTGGACGATTTGCTCGTTCAGCAACCGGACGCGCTTCAATTCAAGAATGGCTCAGTGAATGTGGCCATCCACCCGCACTGTCATGCGAAGTCAATCATGAATCCGGCATTCATGAAAACACTCGCGGAACGATTACCCGGGAAACAAGCAACGGTGCTCGACACGGCGTGCTGCGGAATGGCCGGCGCATTCGGCGCGCTGGCAGAGAAATACGATCTGTCGGTCCAAGTCGCTCAACGCTTGCTCGATAAAATCAATGGTCAGCCACCGGGCACCGAGATCATCGCTTCCGGCACAAGTTGCCGCCATCAAATTGTCGATCTGACAAATTTGCATCCGAAGCACATGGCCGAATTGGTCGCCGAAGCGATCGCTTAAAATTAATTCGGGTTAATCTGGGTTTCGGAGCGCGAAAACTCGATCGGAAAAAGGCAACTTAAGTTACCCAGCTTTCCCACGATATTGCATCGAAACTTAAAGGAAGGAGATCGGTCAGATTCTTGCTGCGCTCCCGGTAAGCGGCGAAACGGGACGCAGTTCATAACCCAACCGCCGCAAAAAGAAAGGAAGCTAGGATGGACTCACTTATTCGCTGGGAACCGCTGGAATTGGAAGATGTGCAAAACCGACTGTCGAAGTTCTTCAGACGCCGCCCGAACGGCAGAGATGAAATTACGCTCGCTGACTGGATGCCGCTCGCCGACATCACTGAAGACGACAAGGAATACATCATCAAAGCCGAGTTACCGGATGTAAAAAAGGAAGACGTAAAGGTTACGGTCGAGAATGGCGTTCTTACTATCTCCGGCGAACGCAAGTTCGAGAAGGAAGAGAAGAAAAAGAAATACCATCGAGTAGAACGCGCTTACGGAAGTTTTATGCGCAGCTTCAGTCTTCCGGACCAGGCAGACGCAAGCAAAGTTAAGGCCGAGTTCAAGAATGGCATGCTCACGGTTCATCTGCCAAAGAGCGAGAAGGCCAAACCGAAACAAATCGAAGTCAACGTCGCCTGACAAATGGTTGCGGGAGACCGCGGTGCCTGCTCAGACGATATGTCGGCATATCCGCATCGCTGTTCGCCTGAGTACAGCCAACGATCGGTTTGCGACATAATAATCCAATGAGAGCATCGGCATCGAGGGAGGGAATTGCAGAAATTCCGTCGCGAGCGATCCAGTTGTTCGAGCCGCCCGAGGACGCCATTTACACGATTGATGAAACAGCGCATCTCGTCGGCGTCCCACGGCGGACTATTCTCGTCTACTGCAAACACCAGCTTCTTTTGCCGGTGATTAGTCGCACGAACGGAGGTTATTGTTTCGATCGCGATGGCGTCCACGCGCTGCGTCGCATCGAAGCTCTTCGCGCTGTCTGTGGTGACGATCTCAGCGGCATCAAAATTATTCTCGAATTAACGAAAGAGGTGGAACGTTTGCGTTCGGTTGTGCGTTTCCTGTCGCAAAGCAAATGGCAACGCCAAATGATGCCCAGTGGAAAATATCAAACACCGCCGCGGGCGAGAAAATCGAGACTCCATCGAGGGAGGACGTAATCACTGGATCGAATTGCTGACTACCGACCGCGGCCGCCGGAGCGATACGGGACGGGAAGGTACTCCACTGAAGGCTGCCGTCGCATGGACTGTGGATAAAGTTCCATCAAACGCAGCATGTTTTCCGGCATGTCGGCTCGTACTGGCGAGCCGAGCTCGCGTGCCCGCTCGTAAGTGATTGGATAATCATGTGTTCATGTGCCGCTCTTCGCATTCCGCATTCCGCGAAGCTTATTCGTAAGGGAAATGCCTTGACTACGATCCTGTCGCTTCTCTAGACTCGCGTTATGACTACCAAGTTTATTACGCTCATTTCTGTAATCGGCCTTGCCAGCATCTGTCTTGTACAAGGTCAATCGCCCACCCCAGGTGAGTCGCCCGCCGTATCGCCTTCACCTGACGAGTCGCCGGCGGCGACCACGCCTGCTGCCTCGCCTTCGCCAACCGCGAAACCCACTCGCACACCGAAGGCAACCCCCGCAAAGCGCGCCACGCCTGCAGCAGCAACAACCGCGACGCCCGCAGCGGGCGGCGGGCCTGGACTCGTGTGGGTTAACACGGACACGCACACTTATCACAAACAAGGGTCCAGGTTTTATGGCAAAACAAAAGCGGGCAAATACATGAGCGAAGCCGACGCGCGCAAAGAAGGAAACAGACCCGCCGCTCAGGAATACTAAGCCATCCATCGCCGACCAAAAAAGTTGGTCCGCGAAGATTCACACTCTGGTATCTGATATCTGACGTCGGACATCCGACATCCTTGGCTCTCCGGACTTCTGATTCGCGGTAAGACGGATTCGCCGTGGCGAACATCGCCGCGTCCGCGGCCTTTAATTCTTCCTTCATCGCTTCATCCTTTCTTCCGCGCTTCTCATCGAAAAAGTTTCGGCTAGGTTGGACTCTGTGCATTGCGTTCGCTTTGAGACTCGAATTACCGGCAATGCGAGGGAAGTCTTGGAAGCATGAGCGCCAGGCGGAAATCGGCACCGTCGCCAATTGTGCACCAGCCTGCTGCACAATTTTATGACCGTTTCGTTGAGGGCATACCGCGGAAGAGGCTAATTCTTTGAGGTCGCAAATTGCGATGTCAAAGTCGGAGAAGTCATCGCAAATTGTGATGAGTTCACTCACTAACTTGGAGCTGAACTGAACTATTACCCAATGCCTGAAACCGATCTCGCGCTCATTGAGCAGCGGATTCATACAAGTCGTGGCGTCCGCGTAATCCTCGATTCGGATCTCGCGGCGCTGTATGGCGTGCCGACCAAACGGTTGAACGAACAATATCGCCGCAACCGGAAACGGTTTCCCGAGGACTTCGCCTTCTACGCACGACAGTATCGCCGAATTCGCGAAGCAGCCGCTAATCTGGCTCCCGGATTAGAGCACATTCATTACAACGCGCAGAACAATTTCACGCTCCAGTATCCGGTGTTGCTGGCACCTCTCCGCGTGGACGATCCCGAGGCGGAGATTCTGAAGAAACTCTACATTACCGCCGCATTTCTCGACATCTTGATCACGCGCCGAATTTGGAACTTCCGAGCGATCGACTATTCGACCCTCCAATACGCGATGTTCCTCGTGATGAAAGACATTCGCGGAAAAAGCTCTACGGAAATCGCGGCTGTGCTAACCACGCGGCTGAGCGAAGAACCAGAAACGTTCGCCAGCAATGACCGGCTGCGTATCCACGGAACCAACGGGCGGCAGATTCATCGCCTAATCGCTCGGATGACCGAGTTCGTGGAGCTCGGCTCCGGAATGCCGTCCCACTATTCAGAGTATGTCCGGCGGAAGACGCAAAAGGGCTACGAAGTCGAGCACATCTGGGCCAATCACCCAGACCGACATTCGAACGAGTTCCCGCACGCGAGCGACTTCGAAGAATACCGCAACCGGCTCGGCGATTTGCTTCTCTTGCCGAAGAGCTTCAATGCCAGCTACGGCGATCTCCCCTTCGAGGAGAAGCTTCCTCACTATCTGACGCAGAACTTGCTCGCGAGATCGTTGCATCCGCAATGCTACGAACACAATCCCGGCTTCCTGCGGTTCATCGCCGAAACGAAACTGCCCTTCAAGCCACACACGACATTCCGCAGGGCCGATCTTGATGAACGGCATGATCTCTATCGCCAGCTTGCAGAACGTATTTGGGATCCTGCGATCCTGATCCCGAAAGACATTGCGTAAGAATTGGAAATTGGGGTCGCATCTTAGCATTCAACATTAGATTCTCGTTAGGCCCGATCGCTCCGGTTCACGCGACGGTCAGCGGTCCGTCAAAGATTGTCAGGCTGATGCCTTCCTGCGCGCATTGGGGTAGTCAGTTCCGACTGTGCTTGGAGGATTGATTGATCTGTGAGCGAAGAAACGGATAAAGCTCGGGCAGCGTTGGGCGCGACCATGGTGGCCCGTATCGAGAGCGACGGCGCCCGCACACAGGCGGGCAGGCAATGCACTCCCCGATTGCGCGAGTCAGTTTGCTCCCTGTTCGAGAAGACGATGAGGATCAACGATAGAGTGGGTGGATTCTCTTCGCGTCAGAGTATTGAGCAGTTCCACGAGGCGCGCCTCGTAAGAATCACAGACGGGGGATTTGCCATCTGCCTGGACCCATTCGGGATGTTGGAACCGGAGGTCGTCGTGAATCTGTCGCCGGAGCTCCGCGTAGGTGTGGATTTGATGAGCCGGGACCGTTGGCTTGGCGAAAGATTCAGTGGTTGCGCGGGGCCGTTTGTCTGGCCTGCTTTCTCTGTGAGCGCGCTTCGTTCGGAGACTAACGAATTTCATAAACGCCTTTCTAGTTCGGGTTGACTGCTCCAGATTCGCGCGGAAAGAGGAACCATCTTCACGAGCCGCTTTCAACAGCGGCCTCGCATCAGATGCCCCACAGCTCCAGTTGAATCTGGAGATCGCGCAAGCGGTGTCTCAGCGAAGGTTAAGCCTTTCAACCGGTTTTTCAGGTCGGCCGAAAGTGCGTTGAGGCGTCGGATGACGTAATCAAAACCTTTGTTACGTGATCCGCGCATTTTGTCAAGGCGTTTTTCAGACAAACTCGGCTCTGCCTAAACCGAAAAAACGCAGACGTTCTGAAGGTCCCCCGCGATCACGATCCGCGTTCGAGACGTTTGTGAAGCGTCATAAAGCTCAATGGCAATGCATCAAAGTTGTATATACATGGATCGCGGCTCGGACTGCTAAGTTGAGGGACATCTTAACTTCTCATCGCGATTTTCGCCCAGGCCGCTGATCCTAAAGCCAGCTCAGCCGCAGTTCGCGACCGCGAGGCGCGCTCGCCAGCACGCGAGGGCGCGTGCGCTCCCCGATCGACATCTTCGAGCCGCGCCGCGATTTCTACACAAAGCCCAAAAACGAACGGCAATTCATCATGGTTGTATATACACACATCGTTGCTTGGGCCGACCACTGAATTGAAGGAATTGCGGCTGACCCGCCTTCGCTGAGCTTCGGCGTGGTGAGCATACCCGCCGCTGCATTTTTGCGGTCGCCGCGGCGACCGCCGCTACAGCGAATCACTCATGCATCGTAGCCTCCTTCGCCATGCAACCTGGGCTACGGCGGGCCAAGAGCAACTTATGATGCGGGCAAGCAACTGCTATTTGATCTTCGACAGAATGCCTTCCATCTCTTCTTTGCGGAACGCGCGCATGGTCTGGGTCCTAACGCTTCCCAATGAGCCAGTTTTAGCGGCGAAAGCGGTCATGGTCTCGTCATCGGGCGCGTCGAGCAATACCACCACGTCATACGCGCCCATCGTCCAGAATGCGTCGGTGATCTTCATGCCCATTTTCTCGGCCTCGGCGATCGCAGCCTCGGATCGTTTGATGGTGTCCTTGACGTTGCG
>JBKOWV010000110.1:0-44979 GCA_046724585.1 Verrucomicrobiota bacterium | reverse complement strand
AGGAAATTTCCGTACGCCGAAGATTTGACCGCCGATCTCGTTTACATCCGTCTACACGGCACGACAAAACTTTACGTGAGCGGTTACAACGACGAGGCGCTGGGCTGGTGGGCTAATCGCATCAAGCTATGGCGCAGGAGCAAACAGCCGCGCGGTGCCAAAACCGTTACCCATGCCAAAACTTGGACCAAACACCTTGACGTTTTCGTTTATTTCGACAACGACGCCAAGGTCCACGCTCCCTTCGACGCACAGCGACTGGCAGCGCGGCTCGGAGTGAAGTGAATAATGAATGATTCGCATGAGTTCCGTCAAGGCGCTCAACTCCGAAAGAATTCCGGGTCAACGGGAAGGCATCGGACCAATCTTTGTCCAATATTGAAGAGTCCAATCGTCTCCCGGAAAAGACGTGAATTTGGTCGGCCGCGGACGACCAGGCCGGCCCCAGCAGGCGCGCTTATGGGTCGCATCGAGGATCTCATATATGCCGAGTGTTAGTTGACCGGCGTGCGGTCCGCCAACTGCGATTGAGTCCACGCGCTTGGGTCTCGGAATAGGATCTACCGTAAAGGTTCCGGCCGGGTGGGTTCCGACGCCGCTGGCTTTGGGAAAACGAAAGGTATTGTAATCGGTGATCAGGATTGTATTTCGCACCACGCTTTGGGGCACAAGCCGACCATCAACCACGGCGCGAGTCAATTGCCAGGTTCCCGTGAGCAGTTCATAATCCCTCTCGGCGGCGGCAGACCGCGTCGTTGAGCCGCCGAATTGTCTATTTATGCAGCCAGCGCTAATCGCTGCGACTGCTCCAATTAACAGGAGCGATATTACTTTCGTCATAACTGTCATTTCATTCGGAATGGCCGTTTTGTCGAGCCAACGTGCCTCCGGCCGGGACGTCAAGCGAGCTTGCTGCATCTTGTCAGGAAGTGATCCGCGAATAAGCTAATCGGTGCAAAGCCGCGTAGAAGGCAACCCAGCCGGTGCAGAGCCGCCAGGGACATTTACGCGGCAAAGCCGATGGATTATTGCCGCCCCTGAGGAGCTAAACGGTGGTGAGATCTCGTGGAATGAAATTTGCGGATCGGAATGCATCGCGCGGCTGCTGATGCGCAAGGGCTTCGCCAGCGCCGCTGAGGTTGAAAATTTTCTGCGGCCGCGTCTCAAGTCGTTAAGCGATCCATTTTTGCTTCCGAATATGGAAGCAGCCGTGACGCGAATTCTGGCTGCGCTAGATCGACAGGAACGCATCGCAATTTTCGGAGATTACGATGTCGATGGGGTGACTTCACTCGCGCTATTGGCGGAAATCTTGCGCGCCTATGGCGGTGCACCGGAATTGTTTTTGCCGCTGCGGCTGGAGGAAGGCTACGGGTTAAGCCGAGAGAGTGTGGATCGCTGCATTGAGCAACATCATCCGGAACTTCTGATCGCAGTCGATTGCGGCACCTCTTCCGTGGTCGAGATCGCCGATGTCGCTGAGCGCGGCGTGGATGTGATCGTGCTCGATCACCACGAACCAAAATCGGATCTGCCTGATTGCGTGGCGATCGTGAATCCAAAGATCGATCCGCAGTCGCCGTTCCATTATCTTTGCAGCGCTGGAATCGTTTTCAAAATGTGTCACGCGCTTCTTAAAAGGCGTCCGATCGAGTTCGATTTGAAGTCGAAGCTCGATCTCGTCGCGCTCGGCACCGTCGCCGATATCGTCCCGTTGCAAGGTGAGAACCGGACTTTTGTTCAGCGAGGCGGCATCGAAATTGCAAGATCGACAAGGCCGGGCTTGAAAAGGTTGATCGCGGTGAGCGGTGTCCGGCCACCGATTTCACCAGAGCACATCGGGTTCCGCCTGGGTCCTCGACTTAATGCATCCGGGCGACTGAGCAATGCCCAAAGATCGCTGCAACTTCTGCTAACGCGGGACGAAGGCGAGGCAGTGTCACTGGCCGATTTTCTCGACAGCCAAAATCGCGAGCGGCAAGAGATCGAAAAGCAAGTGTTCCTCGAAGCGGACGAGCAAATCGATCGTGACTTTGATCCGATGCGAGACGCAGCAATCGTTGTCGCGGCAAACGGCTGGCATCCAGGGGTGCTGGGAATCGTCGCCTCGCGAATTTCACGCAAATATCATCGGCCAACGATTGTGATCGCGTTTGAGGCAAACGGCATTGGAAAGGCGAGCGGGCGCAGCATTGAAGGGCTAAACCTCGTTGAAGCGCTGCAGCGTTGCAGTGGGACCCTGCAAAAATTCGGAGGGCACGAAATGGCGGCGGGTCTGACGATACAAGAGAAAGATGTCGATCGTTTCTCCGAGGCTTTCCGTCGGGCAGCGCGCGAGCTTTTGTCGGAGGATTGTTTGCAGCCTTGTTTACGCGTGGATCATGAACTCGCGTTTTCAGAACTTAATGGCGATTTTCTCCGATGGCACGAAATGCTCCAGCCATTCGGAAACGGAAATCCGGCGCCTCTTTTTTTCGCACGAGAAGTGGAGCCGGTGGCGCCGTCGCGGGTGGTGAACGACAAACATCGCATTCTGCGGCTGCGCCAGGGCAATTATCATCGGCGCGCGGTTTACTTCGATTCGGCAGATGTACTGTTGCCCCCGACGCCGTGGGACATCGCGTTTCGGATTCGGGCAGATGAATATGAAGGCGAAACCGTGCTCGGCATACAGATTCAGGCAGTGCGACAAACGGTGCCGATGCAATGAGCGAGGTCCGTAAAACAAAAGTTCCCGACGGCGAGGGCGTTGTCACCAGGTCTCCGCGACGACCACTCCCCAAGAGCGTTGGAATCTCGCAGTCGCTCGCTGAGCTTGATTGGATCCCGGGGCCGCGTTTACTCGCGCTGCGCCGTCTCGGGATCGAAACGGTAGAGGATTTGCTCACGCATTTTCCGCGTCGTCACGAAGATCGACATCAGTTTCCTCATTTTCCGCGCGAAGAGAGCGACATTCCGATTTGCCTTTGCGGGGAGGTCGTTAAAACGTCCGTGCGCAGGTTTGGCGGATGGAAGAAAATCTTTGAGGCGACACTAGAGGAGTCGAGCCCGAACGCGTTAAGCGAACCGCTCGTGTGCCGCTGGTTCAATTTGCATTACGTGCAAAAGATGATCGCGACCGGGCAGCGCCTGGTCGTGTTTGGCAAACCGCGTTTGCGCGGGAAGAGAATCTGCATGGATCACCCGGAGTTCGAGGTCATCGAGAACGACGACGAGATCTCAATCCATTTTCGGCGCATCACGCCGATTTATCCTGCGACGGAAGGTCTTTCCCAGCGCGTCTTGCGCAGCATCATCTATCGCTTGTTGCATGAAATCTCGAGCGCGCCTCTGAAAAGATTACTGCCAGCAAACCTCGCGACTGGCGAACGAGGTGATGCAATTCGCGCGATCCATTTTCCGGAAAGCTGGGAAGCGCGTGATGCCGCTCGCGAGTATTTGGTGCTCTCCGAGTTCTTCGCGATGCAAATGCTGATCGGATCGCGACGCGCGGACTCATCCATTCGTATGGGCGAAGCGCACTGTGGATCTGGCGCGCTGCTCGACAAATTTCTTAAGGCATTGCCATTCCAGCTGACCGGGGCGCAGTCGAAAGTGATCGCGGAAATCGGGCGCGATCTCGCGGCGCGTCATCCGATGAACCGTCTGCTCCAGGGGGATGTGGGCTCGGGCAAAACGGTTGTCGCCATAGCGGCGATGCTGCTTGCGGTCGAGGCGCGGTATCAGGCTGCGTTCATGGCGCCAACGCAAATTTTGGCTGAGCAACATTACGCAGTCTTGCGGCGTTGGCTCGAGCCACTTGGCGTGCGCATGGCGCTGCGGACTGCGGCGCGACAGGAGGAAAGTTTTCTGCCCTTGGTTGCCGGCGATGAGAATCCCGACGTAATCATCGGAACACACGCACTTCTTTACGATACGGTCTCTTTCTCAAATCTCGGACTCGTTGTGATCGACGAGCAGCATAAGTTCGGTGTTGCTCAACGTGCCCGTTTGACCGCGCGCGAACCGGCGCCCGACGTTCTGGTGATGACGGCTACGCCAATCCCGCGCACCCTGACGATGACAGTTTACGGCGACCTCGATGTTTCGATTATTGATGAGATGCCACGCAACCGGGGAAAAGTAATCACCGCCGTGCGCGACGTATCGAAGCTCGGTGAAGTCCTCAGTTTTTTGCGGGGACAATTGGAAGCAGGGCGACAACTCTATGTGATTTATCCGCTGATTGATGAGAGCGAGAAGTTGGAGGTCAAGGCGGCGTCCGTGGAGTACGAGTTGTGGCGGGAACGGCTCCATCCCTATCGCTGCGAATTACTGCATGGCCGTATTCCGGCGGCCGAGAAACAGGACACCATGGAACGATTTCGTCGCGGCGAAACCAAGACATTAATCAGCACAACGGTGATTGAAGTTGGTGTCGATGTTCCGAACGCGACCGTGCTGCTGGTCGAAAACGCGGAACGCTTCGGATTGGCGCAGCTTCATCAGCTTCGCGGACGCATCGGCCGGGGGGAGCACAAATCGTATTGCATCCTGTTAACGTCGGACCAGTCGAAGGAAACGTCGGCTAAGCTCGCTGTTTTGGAACGAACACATAACGGCTTTGAAGTGGCGGAAGCGGACTGGGATTTGCGCGGGCCGGGCGATTTGCTCGGCACAGCGCAAAGCGGCTTACCCGCGCTCAAGATCGGCAACTTGAAGACGGATGCAGGCTTGATGCGACGCGCACGCGCAACGGCTATGTCCATCCTCGAGGCCGATCCGCGCCTGGAATTGCCTGAAAATCAACGTTTCCGGCGTTTGATTGTCGAACAACAGGGACGCACTTTTTCTAACGTTAGCTGATGAAGAATCTCGCAAAATTTCTGCTTTTTGTTCTGCTTATCAGTGCCGGAATTTCTCTGCTCTACGATTACCGCCTGAAACATGGAGGACTAAATTCACCTTCGGCCCGAAAGCCGGAAAAATACTCGTTGGCTTCAACGCCGAGCGTGGATTCGAGGGAAGTCGCATCGCTCGAGGCGTTAAATCGAGAGCGGCGCACTCTTGTCAACAGCGTCATCCCGTCCGTTGTGGCGGTGAAAACATCGAAGAAGATCGGGATCCGGCGCGAGTACGGTATGGATCCTTTCGAGTTTTTCTTTCCTAATCAGCGGCGGTTTCGGAATCCAAACGACGAAGCGCTGGTGCAAAATGCACTTGGCTCCGGTGTAATCGTGACGAATGAAGGTCATATCATCACCAACAATCATGTCGTCGATCAAGTGGACGAAATTGAGGTGCAATTGAGCGACGGCAGGACGAAGAAAGCGCGGTTAGTGGGCGCAGACTCTCAGCTGGATCTGGCGGTGCTCAAGATTGACGATCCCGGAGTCAAGCCGCTCAAACTTGCTGATTCGGACACGGTGCAAGCCGGGGACTCTGTTCTGGCCATCGGTAATCCATTCGGATTCGAGGAAACGGTCACGGATGGAATCATCAGCTCGAAGGGACGACCCAATCGCACGGACGCTTTTGGCGAGCTGCTGCAAACCAATGCAGCGATCAATCCGGGAAACAGTGGCGGTCCCCTCATCAATGTGCGCGGTGAGGTTATCGGTATTAACACGGCAATCATTTCACGCAGTGGCGGTTCGCAGGGAATCGGTTTCGCGATTCCCTCGAATACAGTTCGCACCGCGCTTGAAAGCTTATTGAAGCAGGGCCGGATTATCCGCGGTTATCTCGGGATCCAGACGCGTGGGGTGCAGCCGGGACAAAGCAACGCGGACAACAAGGGCGTGATCGTCGAGGACGTAATGCCTGGATCGCCTGCCGCTCAGGCGCAACTTCAACGTGGCGATGTGATCCAGAAATTCAATGGCCGCGACGTGACGAATATCTATGCGCTGAGAAGTATGTTGGCGCAGACGGAGTTGAATAAGAACGTTGAGGTGGAAATTGTCCGTGCCGGCAAGCCGTTGAAGGTAACAACTCAGATCAAAGAGGAGCCGGTTGATTATCAAACGTCCGGCGTCCTGCCTCGACGGGGCCAACCGCAGCCTCAAGTCCCGGGGCAGCCGAACGATCGAGAACAAATCACCAATCCTCTCGCATCAATTGACGTGGACGAGCTGACGCCAGAGCTGGCGCGTCAGCTCGATCTGCCAAACAACGCGCGCGGTGTCGTAGTCACCGGCGTCGACCCTGATAGCGGCGTGGCCGAATTGCAAAAGGGCGACGTGATCGAGGAAATTAATCAGCAACCGGTCACGTCAGTCGCGGATTACAAAAAGATTGCGGCCTCGGTCGATCCCAGTCAACCGCAGGTCTTATCCGTTTGCCGGCATCGGATGCGTTCGTTTCTCGTCCTGCGGCCGCGCTAAAGTAATTCTCACGGCCGCTGTAGCCGCCTCGCTGTGTTGAGGAGCTGGTGGGCGCGGTGGGGCCGGGACGACGACGGAGGACCGTGGCTACAACGCGTGAACGAACATCCACTCAGAACGCGATCGCGTGACGGCGGCAAACGCCAGAAAGCATTTCCCAGAGCGCGTTGAGAACGCGATTCACCGATTCTTTCACCGATTCAAAATTGTGACGGTCGATGCACGCCCCAAGCATTTTGCGCTCGGTCGTGGAATGTTCGCGATCCGCTTCGATGTGAACGCTGAAATAGCGGTAATGCCCTGGATCAGTGAAGCCGTAATGCCTTTTTAATCCGTCGATCTTTGATTCACAGATTGCGGGAATCTGACTCTCGTAGGCGTAAAGCGCGGCCAAACCTTCCGCGGTTGATCCTCCGCCGCAAACCGATCGAAATGTATCAATCAAATCTTTCGTCTCCGGTTGCTTGTCCGTATTGCGAACAACGACATCGGAAACGCCGAGCGCTTCGGTGAATTTCAGCCAAAGCTCCGGGTGATTCGGCGAGCCGGCTTCCTCATCGACCAAGTTCGACAGAATTTGTTTCCGCGTCGCTTGATCGTCGCACCTCGCGTGTACTGCCGAGAGATAAGTGGGAAACGCGGCGACATGGTGATAATACTGCCGCGCATAATCCGTTAGCGCTTCGTTGTTGAGTTCTCCACGCGTCCACGCGAGATAAAACGGATGTTTCAAGAGATGTTTTTCCGCGATGTCATTGTCAATCTTGTCGAGATATTGGTTCATAAATTTCCTCTCCGAATCTGAAATGTAGTTATAAACGTGGATTCGCAAGCCGCCAAATCGCGAATAGAGGCGACTCCAGTCGCGGGAGGGACAAAAGAATCATGCACTTCTCAGCGCATGCGTCTGATCCACTATGTATTCGCGGTGCTGCGGTTAATGGCACCGTTCATGGCAATTGTCCGCCTGCTTATTGCATCTGTCTATGCAGGGGCCACGATTGCAGGAATTCACGCAGTGACTGCGATTACATTCGCACTGCTGGTGACAGTCCTTCACGTCGGAACAATCGCGCGGCCAATCGGCTGAGAACACTGCTGCGACGCCAAGGATACCACCTGCGAGCAAAATAATCGCACTCCATGTTTTTATGATATTTCTCATAGTTTTTCCTTCCTTCCTTCCTTGTTAACGCAGGTCGTCAAATAAGGTCTAGTCGCAAATCTGGGCAAGACACCGGCTATCCGTTGCAAAACTTAATACTCAGCAGATATCGTCGGTTCGAAGATTACGGCTCAGCGATGCTTGGTGGCAAGACAAATTGCCCGGGGCAAGATACGCGTTACGCCGACTTCAAGATGTGTTTAATGCCACGGACGGGAATGACGACCCAGTCGGGGCGGTTGTTTAGTTCGTAGCCGATTTCGTAAACGGCTTTGTCGAGCAGGTAGGCTTCGAGCATGATTTGAAGATCGTCGCTGTTTTTCGGGATAAAAACTGCGTCCCTGGTGGTCTTCAAATAACTTTGCAGAAAGACGCTGCTGACTTGGCGGTACCATAGGTCGGCCCAGCGCTCCAAGAACGGGACGTCTTCCTTGCGCATCGCCGGCTGCCAGAGCGCGCTGTAGGCCGCGTACTGAAATGAGCGCATCATTCCGGCGACATCACGCAGGGCGGAACGCTTCAGTTTTCGCTCACTGAGGGCCCGGGCTGGTTCGCCTTCAAAATCAAGAATGACGAAGTCTTTTCCGGTATAAAGCAACTGACCGAGATGATAGTCGCCATGGATTCGGATTTTCGCGGCATTGGTGCGACGATCGAGAAGCCGTTTTTCGCGCCCGAGTATCTCCTGTTCGGCAGCGAGAACTTCTTTGGCTTCATTTCGAAAAGCCGAGGGCAGGTCTGACAATTTCTTTTCGAGAAACGTAAACGCGCGTCGCAGCGATGCGCGCATGTTTTGGTAAACAGACCGCTGCGCCATGGCATTGAACGGCTCGGGCGCAAAAGCGCGATCTTCCATGCTGGAGGCGAGGGCAAGGTGCAGTTCGCCCGTGCGTTGTCCGAGCTGCTTTGCTTTGTCAGGATAAACGCCCCCAATCAGCTCCTCGAGAAGGGCGCCCGGCGGCGCGGTTTCATTCTGGAGATCTGCTTTTCGTCCCAGCACCCGTTCGTAGTAACGGCCTATGGCATCCAGAGTGAGCGTCCAAACGTCGCCTTCGTTTGCGGCAGCGCTTTGCAGGAGACAAACAACGGTCGCGTCGGTCTTTGGCCGGCGGTATTCGATTGCCCCGAGGAATGCCGGCACATTTGGAAAATCGGTCCGTTCAGTAAGGAAGCGATCTATTTCGACATCGGGATTCACGCCGTCTTCGAGTTTGCGATAGAGTTTAAGGAAGAATTTGTTGTCGAAGAGCATCGAAGAGTTGCTCTGTTCACCGCTCAAAACGTGCGATTTGTCAGAGATGGCGGGATACTCCGCTGCGAGCGTCTTGCCGGCGATGCCGACCAGATCGCCCGCGCTCGCCTTCATGGTCTGACGTTGGGCGATGACCCCGAACAATTGAGAGCGAAACTTCCCGTCCCAGATCGCGTCAAACAGGATGGTCTCCTCGGGGCCCGCGAAACGCGCGATGACCGCACGCGGCGTGCTTTGAAACACAGTCCGTGCGGCCTCACCCGATGCAATCTTTACCGGGAGGGCATACGTTTCGGTTGGTCCATCCAGATAGTTCACTTCAAGGAACCAAAATCGTCCACCATCAGCCTCCGGCGAAATGGCAAGCTGCTCGATCACCTTAAGATTGCGAAGGGTCCGAGCTTTGGAGGCAAACCAACGGCACGTCTGGATGTAGTTGGGCAGAACTTCATTCTCGAGCTGTTCGCGCTGGCCGTCCTTAAGCAACGTATTCAGCTCGGGCAGCGCATGGATCGTCGGCACCACCGGCTTCTTCAACGTGCGGCGACCTTCGCTCGGCGCTTGGAGGGCGAACCAGTAGTAGGCATGCGGGCCGAGCGTAATGACGTAACGCGATTTCTTGATCGGCCGAAACAGATTGCGGCTAAAGACTTCCATCGGCACACAGCCGGCAAAGCGCGAAAGATCGAGCTCTGCCGACTGCGCAAAGCGCGAAAGGTTCACTACCACCAGAACCGTTTGATTTTCGTACCGGCGGAGGAAGGCCAGAACTTTCGGATTATCAGGATAGAGAAATTCAAGGGAACCGCGCGAGAACGCCTTGAAGTTCTTCCGCATCGCAATGACGCGGCGCATCCACCAGAGGAGCGAGGAGAGATTTTTCTGATGATTTTCAACGTTAACCGCTTCGTAGTGATATTCCGGGTCGATTGTGATCGGCAGATAAAGTTGCTGTGGATTGGCTCTTGAAAATCCGGCATTACGGTCCGAACTCCACTGCATCGGGGTGCGACAACCATTGCGATCGCCAAGGTAGAAGTTGTCTCCCATGCCGATCTCATCTCCGTAATAAATGATCGGGGTGCCCGGCATGGAGAGCAGGAGCGTGTTCAGCAACTCGATTTTGCGGCGGCTGTTTGCGAGCAGTGGCGCGAGGCGCCGACGGATGCCAAGATTGATGCGTGCGTGAAGGTCGCTGGCGTAAACCCGATACATGTAATCGCGCTCTTCGTCAGTCACCATTTCGAGCGTGAGCTCATCATGATTGCGCAGGAACATTGCCCATTGGCAGGTCCCGGGAATCGGTGGAGTTTGATCGAGGATATCAATGATCGGAAACCGATCCTCCATTTGCAGCGCCATGAACATGCGCGGCATGAGCGGAAAGTGAAAGTTCATGTGCGATTCGTCGCCGTCGCCAAAGTAGGCGGCCGCGTCCTCCGGCCATTGATTGGCCTCCGCGAGCAGCATTCGATTTGGAAATTCGGCGTCGACATGCGCGCGAAGCTTGCGGAGGTATTCGTGTGTCTCCGGCAGATTCTCGCAGCTGGTGTCCTCCCGTTCGTAAAGGTACGGGACCGCGTCCAGACGGAGGCCGTCAACGCCAAGGCCGAGCCAAAAATCGCACACCTTCTCGACCGCTTTGTGCACGGCCGGGTTATCAAAATTCAAGTCCGGTTGATGCGAATAAAAGCGATGCCAATAATAAGCTTTCGCGACGGGATCCCACGCCCAGTTTGAGGTCTCGAAATCTTTAAAGATGATCCGAGCATCCTTGTATTTCTCCGGTGTATCGCTCCAGACATAGAAGTCTCTGTAGTCGGCGTCGTTAACTCCGGCTGACGATGTTGCGCCGCGGTGACCAGCGCCGGCAGCTACGGCGCGGCGCGACTTTTGGAACCACGGACTTTGATCCGATGTGTGATTGATGACCAGTTCAGTGATGACCCGCAAATTGCGTTCGTGCGCCGCATCAAGAAACGCGCGGAAATCATCGAGCGTGCCGAAGTTCGGATTAACGTCGAAATAATCGGCGATGTCATAGCCGTCGTCACGGAGCGGTGACGGATAGAACGGCAGGAGCCAGAGGGCGGTAATGCCGAGTTCCTTGAGATAATCTAGCTTTTCGATCAGGCCACGAAAATCGCCCATTCCGTCGCCGTCGCTGTCGCAGAAGGTCTTGACGTGCAGTTCGTAGATAACCGCATCCTTGTACCACAGCGGATCGAGACTGGTTTCGCGATCGTTTGCCGCCATGTGGCTAACATTTGCCGCACAAGGCGCGCTGTGCAACGCGCGGATTCGCGGAAGCCGACCCCGAAACCCGATGTGCTAACCTCGACCGAAGAATCTCTAACGCTGCCCTACCAGCGTGACCTGGCTGGCTATGCATTGCCAGTTGCCCCCTCGATCCATCCAGGTGTCCGTAAAGCGGTAGGTGCGATCAAATGTCTTGCCATCTTTATCTGTGCCTTTTTCATTGGCCATCCCCACGACAACCGCAACGCTGGGGCCGTACATGTGGACATCGAGTTTCTCGGCCTTTGTCGAAGTATAGGTTTCTTTATTACTCTTCAGTTCAGCCAGCATTGCGCGGCGATTCTGAACTTTGGCTTTGGAATTTACACCAACGAAATCAGGAGCAACCATCGATTCGATCGTTGCCGTGTCATGTTTGGCGATAGCGGCTGACCAGCGGTTTTCGTTGTCCTTCAACACGGCGCTCACGCTCATTTTCTTTCCCCGAGCAGATGGCGTCGTCTTTACAGGAGTAGGTGTGGCCGCAGGCTCTTCCTTTTTCTGAGCGGCAGGTTCCTTTGTCGGGCTGGTAACCGCCGTGGTTTCTGGCGTGGGCGCCGGCGTTTCCTGAATGGTCGTGGAGGGTGTCTCTTCCGACGACGGAGTAGCCGTTTCCTCCTCTTGCGCAAGCACGGAGGTGACGAAGCTTAGAGCGGCGATGCAAACAAGTGATGTAACTAATTTCATATGATTTCCTTCCTGAATGTCTTTCGAACGCAGGATCGCGCAGAATCTATTCTTCCATTCTGGCGGCCAGCGACTCCGACAGCCTTCGGCTCAACCCGCGTTATTTGCCGGAGTGTATTAGCGGAGCGGTCACCGAGTCAAGAATTTATCCTCGGGTGCGAATGGAATTCAGCGATTTGTGTTCTCTGCGCTGCTCCCGTGAACGAGGCCGCCTGCGCAGAGTAGAGGACGAACGCGAGTCCGGCCTTGCAATGCCACCCCGAAGGCTTTCGGGGTTGACGATCTCCCTGGAAGATCCAACCTGATTCCCTTTCATGCACCGCAAAGCCAGGAAACGTCCCCGGGTCGCGACACGAACGACAAAGAAACGAGCGCGGGCCGTGAAACCCAAAGCGCAACAGCTTTCGGTTTCACCGCCACTTGGGCCCGGAGCACGAAGTGACCTGGATTTAATGCGGGCAATCCAAGCCGAGGACCCGGATGCGCTTGCCCAACTCTACGATCGATACAATGGCATTTTGAAAGCGCTTATTCTACGCGTGGTCCACAACGACGCCGAGGCCGACGATCTTTTACAGGAAATCTTCATGGAGATTTGGAACCAGGCGAAGAATTTTTCTGCCCAGAAAGGCAAACCTCTCGGCTGGATGGTTACTCTGGCGCGGCGGCGGGCGATTGATGGTTTGCGCAAGAAGCAGGCGTATGCTCGCGCTGAGGAGCGGCTGCAAAGCGAAACTGAACAGCAACCTGATGCCTGGGTGCATAATGCGACCGAAGAAGCAATCTTATTGAGCGACACGCGGACTCTAATGCGCAAGGTGATCAACAGCCTTCCACCAGCCCAGCAGCAGGCAATCGATCTCGCATTTTTTCGAGGCATGAGCCAGCGCGAAATCGCCGCAAAAACGAATACACCGTTGGGCACCGTAAAAACCCGGCTTGAATTAGGACTAAAAAAAATCTATGACGGCCTCAAGGAGTTGAGAGATGAGCTTTGAAGAATTCCAGAACCAATCGCGGCTCTATGTCATCGGGGCACTCGAGCCGGAAGAGCTGGAAGAATTCGAGAGAGCGCGCGCAAAATTCGGTAAGAAAGCCGAAGACTTCGTCACCGAATGTTATGGTTTGCACGAAGCGTTTGCCCTTAGCTTGCAGCCAGCGAAGTCTTCTGCCGCAATCAAGGAGCAGCTCATGTCGATGGTCCGGGCACGGAAGGGGGCCTAATCGCTTGGCCCTGGCCCTTGCCCCCGACCGCCCGATTCGCGCAGGATAAATTCTTGGAGAAAGCCATAGAAATTCACCTGAAATAGGCTCAGGTCTCGGCGCGATCCGATCGGTGAACGAAACTGATCGCTCAACTCGCCATCGGTGAAGTGATATTTTGCGGCAATGACCAGCCGGGCCTGATTAAGCGCACTCAACCACGCATCCGCATGTTTCGAGGGAATGTGCAGGGTCCGATTGGCGAATTGTTTTTCGTTGCCGTCTAGTTGTTCTAGGTCCGCTGCCACTGTTTCGGTTGCTGTCTGAAAGAGCCGCCGCAACTCAGGCTCGACATACAGTTTCCATTCCGCGCAAATCTCCGTTTCTTTCCCATTCGTTGGCGGGCTAAAGAGGCGTTCTTCAGCCGCTGGCACACCCTCTGGGTTTGCGCTTGCTGGGATTTGCCGCAGAAGTTCGGCGAGAAATGGGTCCAGCTCGGAAATCTCGATCTCGTCGTTGCGTCGGCAAATTTCCATATCAACCAGCCTTTTCGAGGGTGGCGAGCAGGAGATAGCCGTGCAGCTGCTGCACATAAAGTTCTGCGCGCTCGCGCATGCCGCTCCACAAGATCGAGCGCCCCTGATGGTGCACCTCCAGCATGTGTCTTTCTGCTTTCTCACGCGGATAGCCGAAGACTCGCTGGAAAACCATGGTCACGTAGCTCATCAGATTCACGGGATCGTTGTGCACGACCACTTGCCATGGAAGGTCAAGATCTTCTTCCGAACGGGTCTCTTTCTCGATGGTGGGTTTATCAATTGTCGAAGGTCCCGCATTCTTCCAAACAGGGAACGTGGTGATCGCTACGCTTTTATCCATCGCCACCTCCCCGGCAAAGTGGCTCCGCATTCATATGCGAAAAGGCTAACATACGTCACCTTCAGTTCAAACATGTGGATGCGACTGAGATCGCGTGTCTCTACTTCTTTGCATTCGCGGCGGTGAGAATTCGCCTTTGCATTCTCTCCATCTTACGGGCGTCAGCGCGCCTGCGATCGTCGAAACCGTGCAAATGCAAAAGGCCATGCACAATGTAGAGTCGAAGTTCGCGTGCGAGCGAATTCCCGAAGACGCGCGCGTGACGCCGCGCTGTTTCAACGCTGACAAAGATTTCGCCATGTTGAAACGTCAACACGTCCGTAGGTCCCGTTTGATTGAGAAATTGCCGATGCAACGACGCCATTCGACGATCCGAGACAAGCCAAACGAAAACCTCGCTCAGCCTGGTTAGGTCCGTCGGTGCCCGCTGGCCCGCTTCCAGACATGCTCGCACGGCTTTTGCCGAGAATCTTTCAAGGCCGCCAACGCTAACCGGAACAGCCCGTTGCAAATTGCGAATCCTGATCTGCGCAGGTGCCGGCTTTGGATCGTTCCTCATCAAATTCGCCAACTGTAGGGGAAGCTGACAACTCCCCTACAGAACATTTCCATCGTTGGTGTTCATCAGGATGTTTCCGTCTTTGACCGAGCGCGCTTGGCATCAAGGGCTTTGAGCACCGCATAAACCATTTCAAGTCTTGGCGTGTTTGCGCCGGCGGCGGCAGCGCGGCGGAGTGGCTCACCCCAAATCGCTTCGATCTCGAGTGGCTTGCCCACCTCCCAGTCAAGCAATGTGGAAGGTTTGTACGCGCTCATGTTTTCCGTGCGTTTGATTTGTTCAAAAGCTACGGCGCTTTCCAGAGAATGGCCGCATTTTTTGGCCGCATCGATCACCTCATTCATCAGCCCCAGCGTTCCTCGATACAAGCCTTCATCGGTGAGAATGGCAGCGGTATCGAGTCCGCCGGCGAGGATCGACAGTCCATTAAAGGGAATATTCCAAACCAGCTTGCGCCAGCGCTCGAGCGCAAGGTCTTCGGCGACGCCGCACTTGATTCCGCACGCGGAAAACTGCGAAGCGATCGCATGCGTGCGTTTGCCTGGTTTGCGACCGTACTCGCCGATCACGATATGCCCGTAATCGTAACGCTCAATCTCCGTTGGTGAAACGCGGCTCAAGCAAATATAACAAAGGCCGCCTAGGACGCGTTCCGCTCCAAAATGCTCAGCCAGACATTCTTCATTTCCTAACCCATTCTGCAATGTGAGCAGCATCGTTCGCTCATGCAGAAGCGGCGGGATAAGATCGACGAGATCGGCATTGGAGATCGCCTTGACGGCGATCAGAACCAAATCGCACAGGCCGATTTCCTTCGTTGAGTTGTAACAGTTTACTTTTGCGACTCGGAAATTCTCACCTCGCCCGCGGATGGATAAACCTTTCTCTCGCACGTCGCTCAAATCCCCGCGCATCAAAAAATCCACGTCACTTCCGCCGTAAGCGAGTTTTGCTCCATAATAACTCCCAATCGCTCCCGAGCCGACGACAGCAATACGCAAGTCCATCTGCTCACGCCGGCGGGCGCGTTTCGGATTGAAAATTGCGCGTGATCAAGCGCGCGCCCTTGTTGAACGTGAAATACGCCCAGGCCCATTGGAAAAGCACTGCAAGGCGGTTGCGAAAACCGACCAGAAATATGATGTGCACAAACAGCCAGACGAGCCACGCCGGAAGCCCGCTCAGATGCACGAAATTTAAATCCGCGACCGCTTTGTTCCGTCCAATCGTAGCCATGCTCCCTTTGTCCCAATAGCGGAACCGCTCTGGTTTGCGTCCCTCGATCATCGCCAAAATATTGCGCGCGGCGTGACGCCCTTGCTGCATGGCGACTGGCGAAACTCCCGGTAAAGGCTGTCCAGTCTGATGCGAAAAATTTGCGAGATCGCCAATCACCTGGACTTCGGGGTGCCCAGGAATTGTAAGATTGTCGTTCACGATGACACGGCCGACCCGATCGACCGGTGCGCCGAGTGTTTTTCCAACGAATGAAGCGTTGTTACCCGCGGCCCAGATTTTAACGCGGCATGGAATGAATTCGTCGCCCACCTGAACCCCCCCCTCAGTGAGGGCCGTCGCACGCGCGCCTGTGCGTACTTCCACGCCGAGATCGACCAGTTGTTTCAATGCGCTCGCCGATAAATCCTCCGGAAAAGCAGCCAGCAGGCGTGGGTCGCCCTCGAGGAGAATCACGCGCGTCTGGGATGGATCGATATGGCGAAAATCTTTGGCCAACGTGTAGCGCGCGATCTCTGCGATTGCGCCCGCCATTTCCACCCCGGTCGGTCCACCACCAATGATCACAAAGGTCATCGCTGCTTTGCGTGCTGCTTCGTCGGTGATCTTCTCCGCGTATTCGAATGCCATGAGCAGACGGCGCCGAAGCTCGATCGCGTCCTCGAGACTTTTCAGTCCGGGCGCCAATTTTTCCCATTCGTTATGCCCGAAATAGGAGTGCCGAGCGCCCGTGGCAAGGATCAGGAAATCATAACCGATTTCCGTATCGGTCGTTTTTATTTTTTTGGCATCGACATCCACCGATTCCACCTCGGCGAGGATTACCTTTACGTTCTTGTATTTGCTCAGCACAGCGCGCACTGGCGCAGCAATGTCGGCAGGTGACAGCGCGGCGGTCGCAACTTGATAGAGCAGCGGCTGAAAAAGATGGTAATTCGTGCGGTCGATCACGGTGACGCGCACATCTTCGCCGGCCAGCTTCTTCGCTGCCTGAAGGCCACCAAATCCCGCTCCAACGATCACCACGTCCGGCTTTTCCCTTGGCGTGTTCTCCATGAGGCAAGAATTGTAAGGCGTTTCTGCGAACTCCGAAAGCCTTCGGAGCTAACCCAGACGCCCTAACTATGGCACAAACCGTTTGTCATCGCCGCGTCCGCCATTACCTTCCACCGCATGCCGAAACCGATCGCTCGCAGCAAGACACGTAAGTCAGTGGCAAAACGCTTCAAGATCACCGCACGCGGCAAGGTCCTGAGAGCGCACTCTTCGCGCCGCCATTTGCTGTCAGCCAAGAATGCAAAACGCAAACGCCGCCTGGCCAAGGCCGCGTGTGTCCATGATACGGATGTCGCCCGTATCAAGGCAAATCTGCCATTTGGCTAGCCGGGGCTTCGGCGCGCTCCCGCCAAGTCCCAAGTTACGACTTCAGAGGACACCGTTTAGTACCCTGAAGGCGAGATCTGTTCGCGGCGCGTCCTGGTAGTGGTAGTCGTTACCGTCGTCATCTGGCGCATCGCTTCCAGTGAGTCAGGCGCAGGTTCCGGGCTATAGAGATCGCGACGATTCACGAGCGTGGTACACGAGTTCGCCGCAGCGAAAAGAAGCACGAGCAAAAGCAGCGACGGCCATTTCACAGCGTCGATGCAAACAGAAGCGCTCTGGCTTGTCAATGTCCGATGCTTTTTTGCAAAACGCGATTGCATGATGCCGATGTTGCGGGAAAATTCCCTCTCCGTCAGGGGCTATGGATTGAGGACTTACGAACCCCGCCAGGGCAGGAATGCAGCAACGGTAGTCTGATCCTCCTTGCCGTAGTTCTCTGGCGGGCTTTTTTTGGTAGGGAGCGAGGCCGGACGCGGCGCGGCGGTCAAGATATGAAGCTTCTCAACGTGAAAACGGCGCGCTTTTCGCAAATAGTCCAAAAATGTGGTGAACCGGAGGTTTACACCCTTTGGCAAAAACCGGCCGCCGATCGGCATTTACAATCGCAAATTAAGAACAATCGAGTCATCACGATTCAAAAGAGCGAGAGTGGGACAGATTTCGGAATCGCAGGTTTCAAAGAAAGGAAAGGCGCAACTTATCTCCTGTTTCCCAAATCGCTGAAACGCTTTGCGGACAAGCGCATCGTCGGAATCGATTGGGCGCTTGTTCGTCAATAGAGACGACTCTCGTTCCCTGCGCGAGTTCTTTTTCCGCTCGAGTTGCCGGATGACTGTCCGCTTAACCCGGTGGCCAAGCGAGCGCGCGTTTCCCAAGCAGATGCACATGCAAATGCGGCACGCTCTCCCCTGCGTCCGGTCCGCTGTTAATCACGACGCGGTAACCACTGGAAAGATCGAGCTTCTTCGCGAGATCGCGCGCCACAAGAAGTAATTTCCCGAGTAACGCGCGATCGCTTTCGGTCGCGTCCGCAAGACGCGGCACCACCTTCTTGGGCACGATCAGCACATGCACCGGCGCTTGCGGATTAACGTCGTGAAAGGCAACTACGTCGTCGTCTTCCCAGATGATTTCCGCCGGAATTTGTCGCGCGATAATTTTTTCAAAAATCGTCATGGCCTTTTACCCACCTCCGCGACGGCATGCTGCGAAGGCATTTGCGAGCGGGCAGCGTAGCGGGGAAAGGGAAATTTCGGAATGAGCGAGCATTAGCGCAAGGAACAATTAAACAGCGTGACGCTACTGTTCGCCGTTAGTCTCTCGCGCACAAAGCAGACAATTTCCTCGCGGAGGGCGTCGCAGGCGCGTGTCCATGCTTTCACGCCGCGAAGATGTTTCACACAAGATTGCAGCGAGCAAAGCTGCAGATCGTCCACGCCGGTTTCGATGAGCGTGATAATCCGCTTTTCCAAAAGATCAAAAAAGGCGAGCTCGTAACCAGTGCCCGCTTCATAGGCGATGTCGAGCAACGAGATGGAAATGGGTGGCGGCGAGGGCGCAAAATGCGGGACGATTTCCTTGTAACCAATCACTTTCAGGACGTAGCGCACAGTCTGCGATAGCTGGCTGAAGGCGACCACGTTTTCGTCATTCCGGAGGCGCAGGTAAAACGCAATGCTCTCGGTAACGTGATCGGTCAGCCACCAACTAGGATAGCCGGCTTCATCGGCCGCCCGCGTGATCGCAGCGTGCAGCCAATCGCGATTGAACTCGAATAGTTGCCCCGAATCTGTGCGGAGATATGGAAATTCTTCCTTAAACGCGACCATGATTCTTTTTGATTGCGATATCGCGCGATCGAGCAGGGACGGAAGCCGATTCGCCTTGCGTTGTCTCAGGCGGAAATAATTCCCGCTGAAGCGCATTCGGTTTTATTCGGCGCCCGAGGGTATGAATGGCATCCACAAATTCGTCGACATCCTGAAATCGCTGGTGCACCGAAGCATAACGCAAATACGCCACTTCATCGATCCCGCGCAATTTCTCGAGCACCTTGCCGCCGATGACCGAAGAGGCAACCTCACGCCCGCCTGTTTCCAGTTCATGCACAATTTCGTCTACTATTTCTTCCAAGGTGAGAAGGCTCGTGGAACGTTTTTCAAAGGCTTTCGCGATGCTGCCGGCCAGTTTTCGCCGATCGAATGGCTCGTGTGTTCTGTCACGTTTCACGACGCGCAGATCGGAGCGCTCGATTTCCTCATAGGTGGTAAAGCGATATTTGCATTTCAGACACTCGCGACGGCGGCGAATGCTCGAACTATCCCGCGACTGACGGGAATCGATGACCTTGTCATCACGAGACCCGCACTTGGGGCAACGCATGGTGTGACCGAGCTAATTAGCATACTATGCGTTGTGGCGTCAATGCTTCTTTCGTTTCTTCTCCTATTTTTATTCCTGCTCCGGTTTTGTTCGCCATCCCCGAAAGCATTCGGGGCTGCGACGAGGTTGTCGGTATTAGTGGCGCTACATTGACGTGGCAATGCGCCAACGCTAGACCCATTCGCATGCAAAACCGCAGCTCAACCGGCGCGGCGTACGGTCCCTGGCTGGTTGGTCTTGGCGCGGCCCTCTGGGGCACGGAGAGCGCGTGGCGCATCCCGCTCAACGAGTTGTTTGACGCCAAAGTGATCGTGTTTTGGGAGCATGTGCTTATCCTGATCATGTTCCTGCCTCTTCTAGTGTCTCGCTTGGGCGAGATTCCCAAAATCAAAGCGCGCACTTGGGGATACCTGGTTTTCTCCGGCTTCGCCGGCTCGGCCGTCGGCACGATCTTCTTCACGCTCGCCTTGAAACACGGCAATCCGACCGTCGTGAACGTTATCTTGAATATCCAGCCTGTCATTTCAACGATGGCTGCGTTCCTCATCTTCGGAGATCGGCTTGCCACTCGCTTCTTTCTTTACGCCGGGATCGCGATCCTTGCCGGGATCTTCGTTTCGGTTGCGCATCCAGCGCTCATCGGTGTCTCGTTTGAGCGCGCCGGGCTCAGCAAGGGCACTGGGTTCGCGCTCATTTGCGCGCTTTTCTGGGGTCTCGCGACTGTTGCAGGCCGCGGCGTTATGATTGGCATGTCGCTTCGGCTCGCCTCAAGTCTGCGCATCGTCGTCGGGCTTATCTGTATGACACTGATCCTCCTCGCCTACGGCAAACTTCATGCCGCGGCGCTCTGGCCGGTGGCTGCGCAGGCACACGCCGCAAAGGCGATCGTCTTACTGTTTCTCCTCACTTCGGTCTCAGGAGGAATTCCGCTCCTGATTTATTTTGAAGGGCTTCGTCTCACGCGCGCATCGACGGCGGGTTATTTCGAGATGATGCAGACTCTTGCTGCGGTGTGCATCACGTGGGGCTTCTTTCGCGCGAGTCTCTACCCGCACCAGGTCATTGCGGCGCTTATCCTCATCGCAGCCGTGGCGATGGTGCACCACGTCCAACAACAACTCGAGCCTTCATAGTGGAAGCTCGATTGCCTGCGGGTTGCAGCCAGATAACTGACTCTACAGTTTCGCGGCGACTTTGCGCGGCTTCTTTACGCGAGGCGTCTTCTCGGTGAATTCGAAGCCGATCTTTCCGTTTTCCAATTTTAAGTGCGCGGAGAACGGCCGTCCCCTTTTCGAGATAAACCTCGGCAACAGATCGGTTTTGCCGGTCGTCAACAGTTTTTGCACCTGCTCTCTCGGAATGGCGCGATGCAAAATCGTTTTGCTCACGCGAAACGTGCACTTCTTCGGCGCGGCGGCCGCGCGCTCACAGATGTAGGCATTCTCCAACTCGAAAACCTGGCCCTCGTTGCAAACCGGGCAGATGCCGATCGCCTGGTGTCGTGATACATCGATCTTTTCCGGTGCGCCATTTCCGCCCTCGCCGAAATCGAATTCCTGTTTGAAATCTTCGCCCAGTTTTACGGTTGCGTTGAAGCGGCGTCCCATTTTGCTGCGGAATCCTTCGAGCGGGCCAACGCGCCCTTGAGCGAGAAGCTCCTCAACTTCCGCGGTCTCAAATAGCCGGCCGGCCATTGTTTTCCAGATAATCAAGCCGCACGATCGGCATTTGAAGGTCCGGTAATCTTCGTCGAATGGGCCGCCGCTGCACTTCGGACACTTCACTTCCAGTGTTTCGAAATCGCCGCTGACGCTGTCGCCTTCGAAGTTCTTTGTTTTTTCGACAATCTCGCGAGTGAACGCCTTGATATGCGCCATGAATTCCTTGCGCTTCATGGCGCCTCTCTGCATGCGATTAAGTTGATACTCCCATTCGCCGGTCATTTCTGGCGAACAAAGCTCGGCGACGCCGATGCCGCGGAGCAATGTGATCAGGGCCATGCCTTTCGCGGTCACGATCAGATCGCGGCGTTGTCGCGCGACATAATCGTCATGGATCAAGCCCTCGATGATGGCAGAACGCGTTGCGGGCGTGCCGAGTCCTTTTTCGTGCATGGCTTCGCGCAGCTCCTCGTCTTCAACGAGTTTTCCTGCTCCTTCCATCGCCGAGAGCAATGTCGCTTCGTTGAAACGCGCGGGCGGTTTCGTCTCGCTTTGCGTTACGTCGATATCGAGAGTTTTCGCGGCTTCATTTGGAGAGATTGCGACAAGCGGTTGTCCGCCCTCCGTATCCACGGCTGCTTCCCGCCCGTAAACTGCAAGCCATCCCGGATCCTTGATCACTTTTCCCTCGCTCTTGAACGCATCCTTTTCGATACGCGTGATGCGAGTCGTCACTTCAAATTGCGCTGCCGGGAAAAAGATGGCGATGAAACGGCGCACAATCATGTCGTAAACTTTTTGTTGCGCGTCATCGAGACCATGCGGCGGCTGCCCGCTGGGAATAATCGCAAAGTGATCGGAGATTTTTGCGTTATTGAAAATCCGCCTGGACGGTTTGACCCAGCCATTATCCAGCGCTTTACGGGCAAATTGATTGTCGATCTTGCTCAATGTCGATCGGACGGTCGGAATATAATCCTCGGGCAGGTAGCGGGAATCAGTGCGCGGATAGGTGATTACTTTAAAGCGCTCGTAAAGTTGCTGCGCAATTTGCAGGGTGCGTTTTGCGCTGAACCCGCGAGCATTAGCGTCCCGCTGTAAACTGGTGAGATCATAAAGCAATGGCGGCGCCTGGGTTGTTGGTTTGCGCTCTTCGGTCGCGATCCCGATTTTCGCGAGAGAACGGCTTTTGATTTCTTCCGCAGCTATCCTGTCCCAAATCCGTTCGGCGCGCGCTTCTTCGTCGCCATTCTTCGCGAAATCTTCGCGAAACCATCGTCCGCGGTAGGTGCCGGCTTTGACTTCGAAATCGGCGAATACTTCGAAGAACGTGCGCGGTTTGAAATCATGAATTTTTTGCTCCCGTTCCGCCAGGATAGCGAGGGTGGGGGTTTGAACGCGGCCGACTGGCGTCAGCTGAAACCCACCCGTTTTGTTGTTGAACGCGGTCATGGCGCGTGTCCCGTTTATTCCGACGAGCCAGTCGCTCTCCGATCGACAGACGGCTGCCTTCGCCAGCGGAATCATTTCCTCATTCGAGCGGAGACGTTGAAAAGCCGAGCGGATCGATTCGCTGGTCATCGATTGCAGCCAGAGACGCTTAATTGTTTTTTTGCTCCCGCTCAGTTTTACGAGATATCGGAAGATGAGCTCGCCTTCACGCCCGGCATCGCAGGCGTTGATCAGAAGATCGACGTCTTTCCTCTGAATCAATCGCTTGAGGGCGTTGAAGCGCGCCTTCGTTTTCTCGATCGGCTTCAGCTCAAACTCATCCGGAATGATCGGAAGATTCGCGAAACTCCATTTGCCGCGTTTGACATCCAATTCGCTCGGCAGGGCGAGTTCGACCAGATGCCCGATTGCGGACGCAATGATGTAGCGATCATTTTCAAAATGGTCGCCCTGCTTTTTAAAGCCACCGAGCGCGCGAGCGAGGTCGCTTGCGACGCTGGGCTTCTCGGCAATGACAAGTGTCTTGGACATTTGGGGATGCAACCGAACCTTAGCTTCGCGCCAATTGCAAATTGCAAGATGGAAGACGCGGGCGAGCTTAACCCAGTTTCACAAAGTATTTTCCGGGCAACTGCTTAACGAGCCGCTTCAGTTCGAGCCGGAGAAGAGTAGAGGAGACAATGGCGCTTGGCAAATCGCACTTGGCAGCAATTTGATCGATCGCCGTCTCGGACGCCTCGATGGCGTCGTAAATGCGTCGTTCTTCCTCCGAAAGCGGCGGCAACGGGCGCGCTGCGGCTTCCGGCGACGGCTTTGTTTCCGGCAGAAGGATTTGCAGGTCATCCAGAATGTCGCCGGCGTCTTGGACTAGTTTCGCCCCTTGTTGGATGAGCCGATTCGATCCCATCGCGCTCGGCGCATTGATGTGGCCCGGCACGGCGTAAACCGAGCGGCCCTGTTCCAGCGCCTGCGCTGCCGTGATGAGGGCGCCGCTGTTCAATCCCGCTTCGACTACGAGAATACCGTGGCTCCAACCGGAGATGATCCGGTTGCGCATCGGGAAAGTTTGGCGATCCGGTTCGATCTCCATCGAGAATTCTGATACGATTGCGCCATTTCCGGAGCGAATTTTCTCGGCCAGAGCGGCGTTTTCCGGCGGATATAATTTGGCCAACCCAGAGCCGATTACGGCGATCGTGCGTCCCTTTGCCGCAAGTGCCCCCTGATGAGCGGCCGTGTCGATGCCGCGGGCAAGACCGCTGATGACAGTCAATCCCGCGTAGGCAAGCTGGTAAGCCAGTTTCTTCGCCGACTCCGTACCGTAATGGGTGGTGCGCCGGGCGCCGATGATGCCGATGGCATGATGATCGCGCTCTTCCAGTTTGCCCCAAACGTAAAGCACGATTGGCGGCGCATGAATTTCTCGGAGCGACTTGGGATAGGAAGAGGATTCCTGTGTGATAACGGTCGCGCCAAACTCGCGAACGCGCTGCAGTTCTGCAGCAAGATCAACAATCGATTCCCAGTTGCTGATTTGATCGGCGACTTCATTGCCGATTCCCTCAACCTTGCGAAGCTCACCGCGTTTCGCGGCGAGGATTTGTTGCGGCTCCTTAAAAACTTCCAGCAATTTCCGCAACCGCACTGGCCCAACCGTCGGCAACATATTGAGCGCGATACAAGCCTCAGTCGCGTTCATCAGTTTTTGTTCGGTCCGGCTTTTGCGGAGCCGTGGTCAAATTCGTCGGCTCGACGGAGCCTCGCCCCGACCGGAAATCAGAAGGGAATCTCGTCGTTGTCGGGCTCGGCTGGCGCACCGGGTTTCGGCGGCGGCGCGCTCGATTTGCCGCCGGAGCGCGCTGGTCGATCCTCCTCGCCTGCTTCTGCGGGCGCGCTTGTCCCCCCGGCAGGCCGGCTGCCGAGAAGTTGCATGGTTTCGCCCACAACACGCAGCCTGGTTCGTTTTTGGCCCGTCTGCTTGTCATCCCAGGTATCCATTTGCAGGCGGCCTTCGATGAAAACCGGTCGTCCTTTTTTTAAATATTCGCCTGCGATCTCAGCTAGGCGTGCCCACAGCACGACATCGACATAGGTGACCTCTTCACGCTTTTCTCCGCTGTCGGTTGTGTAAACGCGATTCACAGCGATGCCGAGGTCGCAGACTGCGCTGCCTTTGGGCGTGTAACGCACCTCCGGATCGCGGGTGAGATTTCCGAGTAGAATGACTTTGTTAAAGCTGGCCATGTCCGCCTTGTAGCGAAATTATTTGGCTTTTGCCACCTTTTTCGCCGGCTTCTCCTTCTTGGCCGCGAGGCGCTGATAACTCTGGCGATAAACCTCCGGGTCCAGCTTAAATTTCGCCCGTAGCCTCGCAACCAGTTGAGGTTCGGCGTTGAAGATAAAGTTCACATAATATCCGGCATCGAGTGGGCCAGCCACGTACGAAAACTGATGCTTGTCCATTTTTTGCACCTGTTCGATTTGCGCGCCCTCTTTTTGAAACTCGGATTCCAATCGATCGATGATCTCCTTGACGGTGTCCTCCTTGCCCTGCGAATTCAGGACAAGCAGCGCTTCATAACGGTTTTTCATGCTTCTTCAGTTTTGTTGAAAGTGTTCATCGCGGAAATGAGACCGTTGTCAATTGCGCATTTCACCGCTTCCACCGCGCGATCGATCGTCGATCGAACGATCGGTTTTTCCTCCTCAAAGAAACGGCTCAACACATAATCGACCGATCCTTCAGGTGGCGCCTGGCCGATCCCGATCCGCAAGCGGGGAATCTCCTCAGTCCCGAATTGCACGACGATCGACTCAAGGCCGTTGTGTCCACCCGTTCCACCACCAGTCCGCAACCGAAGACGGCCGAGCGGGAGAGCAAGATCGTCAAGGACGACGAGAATTTGGCCCGGCTCGATTTTGTAGAACTGCGCGATTGCGAAGAGGGGATAACCGCTCCGATTCATGAATGCCATTGGTTTTACCACCAGCGCACCACCGCATTTCGTCCACAGCGCATCCCACTTTGTGGATCTTTCCCAGGTCGATCCAGACTGCGCGGCAAGCTGATCGACGACGATAAAGCCGATATTATGACGCGTAGCTGCGTATTCCGGGCCGGGATTTCCAAGACCGGCGATCAACCGAATTGGTTTTTCTTCCACGCTCGCGAAATCCAAAAATCCAAAAACTCGTCGTGAGCGAAGCGGACCAGAGCCGAATTGATCGGCAATCAAGGCTACTTCTTCTGCTCTTTTTCCTTGGGAGCCTTCTCCTTCGCAGCCGGCGCGGCAGCGGGGGCCTCGCCCTCTTCCTTCTTCTCGGTGATAACTTCCGGTCCGGCGGCAGCAGCTTCGGCCGCAGCGACGACGGGCTCTTCTTCTACAACCGGGGCGAGGACAGAAAATGCGGTCAAGTCGAGTGGCACCTTGGCCGTAACTCCTGATGGAAGCTGAATGTCGCGAACGTGAACCGAATCGCCGATGTTCAGCGCCGAGACGTCGACCGTAATGCGATCCGGCAAGTCGCGCGGCAGACACTCAATTGCGAGCGCGCGCAGACTCTGTTCGAGCAAGCCCCCGAAGTTTTTGACGCCATTGGCGGTGCCGATGGGCTCGAGGGGCACTTCAGCCTGGATCGTCTGGTCCATGGAGATGGCATGAAAATCGAGATGACGAATCTCGCCGCCCACGGGGGAGTGTTGCACTTCCTGCACCAGCGCGGTGCGATTCGATTTTTCACCGGCGATCTCAAGCTCAACCAAAACGTTTTCGCCAGAAGCGTGGCTCATCATGGCATTGACGTCCCGGGCGGCGACTTGCAGGGGCTGCGGTTTATCTTTGCCGCCATAAATGACTGCTGGAATGAACCCGCGCGCTTTCAATTTGTGCACGGCAGAACGTCCCACGTTCGTCCGCGGTTCTGCCTTTAGTTTAACTTGTTTTGCCATTTTTTCCGTTCTCGATGTTGAACAGCGAGGAGACGGACTCGTCGTTATGAATCCGCTTGATACCTTCCCCGAGAAGCTCGGAGACGCATAGCACCGTCGTTTTAAAACCTTCCACGGCGCGCACCGGCGTGCTGTTGGTCGTTACTAATTCCGTGATTTTCGATTTTTGCAAACGCTCGATCGCTATATCGACAAGGACAGCGTGTGAAACGCCCGCATAAATCTTCTCGGCGCCACGCTTTTTCACAAGCTCGGCCGCGGAAGACAACGTCCCGCCCGTCTCGGTCAGGTCATCGACTAAAAGCACATCCCGGCCGTCCACTTCGCCGATGAGATACAATGCCTCGGTCTCTGTCGCGCTGCGACGCTCCTTCGCCACGATGGCGAGATTTGCATGGAGCGCTTCGGCGTAGGCCGAAGCCATTTTGAGTCCGCCCAAATCGGGAGAGACCACAGTCGTCTTCCCCTTGAGTTGCTGTCGCAGATATTTGATCAATACCGGCAGCGAATAGAGGTGATCCACCGGAATGTCGAAGAAGCCCTGCACCTGTTGTGCATGGAGGTCCATCGTTAGCACGCGACTCACACCGGCAGCGTACAACAAATTCGCGACGAGCTTGGCTGTAATCGGAACTCGGGGCTGGTCTTTCCGGTCCTGGCGCGCATATCCAAAAAATGGAATTACTGCCGTGATCCGGTCCGCGCTGGCCCGCCGCGCCGCGTCCACCATGATGAGCAGCTCCATCAGGTGTTGATTGGTCGGCGGACAGGTCGGTTGAATGATGAAAACATCGTGGCCGCGAATGTTTTCCTCGATTCTGACGTAAGTCTCGCCGTCGGGAAACGAGCTGATCGTCGCCTGACCGAGCGGCACACCAATGTATTTGCAAATCCGCTCGGCCAACTCGCGGTTGGCCGAGCCGCTGAAAACCTTCAATTCTGGCTGGAGCGCAAACATTTGTCGAAGGGCGCTAAGTTAGTCGCGCAAGATCGAGATTGGCAATGCCAGATTTAACCACGCGACCGAACCGCGGATCACTGATCACTGCCATCGACGTCTGGGAAGCGGTCGGTCCTTGGTACTCCAACCAGCGCTTGCGAAATCTCACACTTCTACCAAAGTAATGTCGCTGGTGAGTTCCCCAAGAAAATCATGACCACGGCCGACCCCATCCGCATCGAGCGTCCCACGACAACTTCCAGGTTCTTCGCGCACACGCGCTGGGATGCGGTCCCGGCTGCGGCGGGCCTGTTTCATCTCGCTTATTTCCTGGGACTCTTCTTTCTTTACCCGCACGCGCCGCTCTGGGTCATGCTGATCCTTGGATTCATTTACTCGCTGATGGTCAATGCCAACATCAACGGCGTAGGGCACAACTTCATTCACAACCCGTTCTTCCGCTCAAAATTGCTCAATCGGCTCTTTGGAATTATGGAGTCGATCGCGTCCAGTTTTTCCCAGACATACTACAACGCCGCCCACATGCAGCATCACAAGGGCAACTCGGATCGTCAGGACGAGCACGGCCAGACTGTCGATTGGCTTTCGATTTACAGACATGGACACGATGGCGAACCGGAAAATCCGTGGAGCTATGTGTTTTTGAGTTTGTTTCGTGGCGACGTTGGGGCGGTTCGCAGGGAGCTGCGCAAGCGGAATAACGGTGATCTCTTCTGGGGCAATCTCGAATTGGCCGCGTTCGCCACGGCGCTTTTCGTGATGTTTCTGTTCAGCTGGCGCTACGTGATCTTCTATTTCCTGCCGTTTTGGTATCTCGGCCACTGCTTCAGCTACTTGAACGGTTATTATCGCCATTACGGCGCGAACCCGGCTAAACCGATCGCCTGGGGAGTGAGCAGCTACGGCAAAATTTACAACTGGCTTTTCTTTTACAACGGCTACCACGCTGAGCATCATTTCCGGCCGAAAGTGCATTGGACGAAGATGGAAAAGTTCCGCCAGAGTATTGCCGACTTGCAGAAACAGGAAGGCGTCCGCACGATCAAGCGCGCGCATATGCTCGGCTTTCTCGATCCCAATCTGCCAAAGCGTGGTGACCGCGAGGCCGACGTAGCGGCGTTTGTGTCAAGCGCCGAACTAAAATAAACAGGCGCTCGCCGCGGCGAGCCTCCTATTTCGCGAAACTGGCGCGTAGCTTCTCTTTCTTCGCTTCGCAATCTTCCTGCAACCGGCGGATCTCCGAGCTGAGCTGCTTTTCAAGTGATTGCGCCTCTTCAAGATTGGCTGCGGCTTGCGCCTTGCGAATCTGATCTTTCAAGAAAACCTCTTTCTCGGCGACCTTTGCCCGATACACGGAATCAACTTCCGCAATTTCCTTTTTCTGGTCCTCGGTGAGCGAAATCGACGGCGCGGCTTTCTGTAGCCGTTCCATCGCCAATTCGTAAGCCGATTTCATGTTCGGTCTTCGCTCCTAATCGTACTCGTAATCGACGCATTGCATGTCAGAAATCAATTCCTAAATTAGTTGGTCGATGCATTCACGCGTTCAACTTCTCAGTCTGGATTTCGATGGCACACTGGTTTCGCGGGTTAGCGAACCGGCTCTCGATCGACGCTGCATGGAATTAATTCGCGAATTGCAAGACGCCGGCACGATGTGGGCAATCAATACCGGTCGCTCGGTCGATCTGCTCGAATCCGGCCTGGCCGATTTTTCATTCCCAGTCCGTCCGGATTTCATCCTCACGACCGAACGCGACGTTTTTCGTCCCGGGCAAAATGGCGACAAATGGGAAGCGTTCGGTGACTGGAACGAGCGCTGTGCGCAGGATCACACCGAGCTGTTCTCTTCGGCCCAGCCAGTGCTGGCCGAGGTGATCGACTTCGTGACCCAAAAAACAAAGGCGCGTCTTATCTACGATTCGGAGCGCCTCGAAGGTCTCGTCGCCGAGAACGACGAAGAAATGGAGCGCATCACGGAGTTTATCGAGCAAGCGGGCGCAAGGCATCCGAAGTTAGACTACCAGCGAAACACGGTCTATCTGCGCTTTTGTCATGCCGATTATCACAAAGGGGCGGCACTCGCGGAGCTGGCGCGTTTGATCGAAGTCCCGCGCGAAAACATCTTTGCGGCGGGCGATCACCACAACGACATCTCGATGCTGGATGGGAAGGTCGCTGCGATGCCATCCTGTCCTGCAAATGCAATCGACGAAGTCAAAGCCGCCGTCCGCGCGGCTGGCGGTTACGTCGCCGAAAAGCAACACGGCGCTGGTGTTCACGAAGCGCTTTTGCATTTTACGAATGGAAATCCATTGAAGCGTTAAAGCGTGAAGTTGTAACCACGGCGCTGCGTCGCCGTGCGGGTTAGCTTGCGCGCCGAACGCCTCGACCCGCCTTCGCTCGCTTCGGCGCGGCAGGCACAGCGAGGCGGCTACAACAACTATTTAACTCCCGCTGTCGCCAGCGCCAGCGGCGCATCGGCTTCAATTTTTCCGCGCGCGCAGCTCCCAACCGAGATTAAGCAGAGTCCGCGATTTCGGCATCGGCGCTGATCCTTCCCGGCCTCAGCAAGCGATCAAGCACAATCCGCTTGATTTCGAAACGAGATGCGTGAACGGGCTACCAGCGAACGCTTGCGCTGGAACCGGCCGTTCCGGGAGCGAAGTTTCCCTCGTCAGGGAGTCTTTCACCCGGCACGGGGGCCGCACTTCGCGAGCTGGGCTCCTCCGTCATCACCTCGCTGGGCGAAGCACACCCGAAGATCAAAAAGGCGATTGTCAAAAACGAAGCAGCCGGAAAGGCAACGCGCTTGATCATAGGGACGAACCTAATCAGGCGAAAGTTTGATGCAAGCTCTGGCGTCCAGTAAGCTCCGCGGTGGCCGCTGTCGACAAGGTCGAAGTAAAATCTCTCCTCTTTGACGAGCTTCAAGAGGAGCTTCACAAACTTGGCGAGCCCTCTTATCGCGCCGGACAGATCGCGGACTGGCTTTACCAAAAGCGAGTAAAGTCGTTCGACGAGATGACCGATTTGTCGCGCAACTTGCGCGCGCAACTCGCACATCAATTCGCATTCAGCAACCTCGACGTAGTGCGCGTGCTCGGATCGCGCGACAGCACCCGCAAGTTTCTATTCCGTTTGAGCGATGAAAATTTAATCGAATCTGTTTTGATCCCAGCCTCGCCGGCGCTTTATGGGGGAAGCTCGGATCGGCGCACGATTTGCATATCCACGCAAGTCGGCTGCGCTTATGGCTGCAAATTTTGCGCCAGCGGTTTGGAAGGATTTTCCCGCAATCTGCGCCCGAACGAAATCGTCGATCAAATCATCGCGATCGAGCGGGAAAGCGGAGAGAAGATCGACAATATCGTTTTCATGGGGATGGGCGAACCGCTGGCCAACTTCAACAACCTGATACGTGCGATTCGAATCATTAATGCGCCGTGGGCCCTTGGCATCGGGGCGCGACACATTACCGTCTCAACCAGTGGTTTGGCGCCGGAAATTAAAAAACTGACCGACGAACCGTTGCAAATTCGTCTCGCGATTTCGTTGCACGCCGCCACCGATCAAGTACGCGATCAAATCATGCCGATCAATCGCAAGTACAACCTCGAGACGTTGCTTTCCGCTTGTGACTACTACGTCGGCCGCAGGAAACAGCGGCTCACGTTCGAATACATCCTGATCGCGGGTGTAAACGACGCCGATGATCAGGCGTATCTTCTCGCGCGGCACGCCGGAAAACTTTCCGCAAAGGTGAATTTGATTCCCTACAACACGGTCGAGGGTTTGCCGTGGTCGCGGCCATCGCGTAATCGACAGGAAAAGTTCTTGTCGATCTTACGCGCTCACAAAATTGCCGCAACGTTGCGCCAGGAGAAAGGACACGACATCGATGCCGCGTGTGGCCAACTACGATTACAAACCGCGCGGAACGAGCGACGGCGGATGATCACCGCTTAGCTATCGTCACGCAAAAGTGCCGAGAGCTTCGTGCACGCCGGCGATTGCCATCCCACCTTCGCCGACCGCAGCGGCGCAACGCTTCACCGATCCGGAACGCACATCGCCCGCCGCGAAAATACCCGGGCAGCTCGTCTCGAGTGGACCGGGCGGACGTTTGCTCTCCTTCCATGCCGGCGCATGGGCGACTGCCGGTCCAGTTTTGATGAATCCTTTTTCGTCGCGTTCGATCTCGGGCGGCAGCCAATCTGTGCAGGGCATGGCGCCAATCATGGAAAAGACCGCTGGGGTTTTCACCTCATGGCGCTGGTGGGTCGCTGTATTCTCCAGCTCGACCCCTTCGAGCATTTTGTTCCCGGCCATTTTTCGAATCTCGGTATGGAACATAATTTCGATGTTTTCGTGCGCCTGCACGCGCCGCGAGAGATAGCTCGACATGGTTTTTGAAACGTCATTGCCGCGAATCACAAGCAACACTTTCGCTGCGCCTTCCGCAAGAAACATGGCGGCCTGTCCAGCCGAATTGCCTCCGCCGGCCACGATGGCTGTTTGTCCGCGGCAGAGCCGGGCTTCAAATGCCGTCGCGGCGTAATAAACGCCTGAGCCCTCGAACTGCTCGCGACCGTCTGCATCCAAACGCCGGTAATCTGCACCGGTCGCAATGAGGAGACATTTCGCGCGCAGGATACAAGAGCAACCCTCAACCTGAAGGCCAGCGCGATAATCCTCGCCGTCGTGATAATCGAGCGAAAGCGCCTGGGCCGGCGTAGAAAATTTTGCACCGAACCGGTAGGCCTGAAGCTGCGCTTGATAGGTCAGATCGCTGCCGCTGATTCCGGTCGGGAAACCGAAAAAGTTTTCGATTAAAGAAGAGGAGCCGGCCTGTCCGCCGGGAGCGTAGCTTTCCAGGACGACGGTCTTCAACCCTTCGGACGCCGCGTAGACGGCTGCGGCCAAACCCGCCGGGCCAGCGCCAACAATGGTCAAGTCGCAGGTAATCTCGCCTTCGCCTTCAAGCGCCAGGGGTCGAAGCAAACCGGCGACCTGTGCAACTTCGCGCAGGGAGGGCCGGCGCAGCGGGGCGCCAGTCGCAGTGATAAGCGTGGGCAGATCGCGAGTCGTTAGGTGCAGCCGACCAGAAAGAGTCTTGCCCTGCTCGCTTTCAAAATCGATGAGGCGATGCGGGATGCGATTCTTCTCGAGGAAATCATCGAGCTGATGTCCCTCGCGTGTGTCCCGCATCGCGATGATGCGCAGTCCAGCGAACTCACGGTCGCGCATCAGCCGCCGCCGCCGCATAATCAAAGCCTCGACAATGGGCTTGCCCAAACCGGGTAATTCCGCGAGCGCGCGCCGGATCTCGGCGGCCGGGACTTCCAGAATCTCGGCCTCTTCAGACTTCACGCGCGCACTGGCGAGGGCGGAGGTGCCTTGCAACATCGCAACATCGCCGCTGAAGTCGCGTTCCCTTCCGATGGCGAGAATTTGCTCGGTGCCTTCCCGCGCTTCGAAGACTTCGATTTCGCCGCGCAGGATAACGGTCAGCCCGAGATCGCGCTGCCCTGCTTTGAAGGTAAACTCTCCGCGCCGCAACGTACGCCGCTTCCCCAAAGGCTCCAGCATCGCCAGCTGACGATCGTCGAGTTTCGTAAAGGCAACGCTTTCGGTATCGCGATAAAATTGCTCGTCGTTCTTATCTTCTTCAGTCATGAAATTGATTACGCGGAGAAATTCTGGAGCGCTCGGGTGGTCACAGTGCAGTTTACGCGAAGATCTGCGGCTTGGTCAAAACGACCGCGGCGGGCCGCGAAACAATCCTTGGCCGATGCGAAACCTTTTGCGCAGAAACGGAAGCTGACGTTTAGTCGAGTATGGCCGACTACGAGGGCGAGTCCGAACGGATGTGGGACGAGTACGATTGGGAGCGTTTTCTCCAGCAACAGGATCAGAAGACCGAGCAATACATGCAATTGCTCGAAACCTATCTCGATGATCCGCAGCGTGATGAAATCATTGCCCGTGAAATGGGCTGGACGCAGTTGCTGGACGCGAAGGATTGGAGCGCGGAGGTCGACGCGCTCCTGGACGAAGAGGAAGACGAAGATGGCGATTTCAGCATCGACCAGGAACTAAGGTCAGCCGACACCTTTGAGGAGCATAGTCTGTATCGGGCCGCTTTTGCCCTGACGATTTGGATCGATCAACTGTTCGATCAAAACGCTTCGCTCCAAAACGAGCCGGCAGCGGTGAAACTGGCTACGCATTCCGCGCTGGCTAGCGCCAAGCTGGCTGCGGCTTTAAGCAACGACCATGTCGACGAAATCGGGATGACGATCGCTTACTTGAAGCGGGCCTTGAAGGCGATCACGGTTTCCATGGACGCTGCGGCGCAACTCAGACAGCCTTCGAAGCTGATTACTGCGGGCCAGCATTCCGTTCTGCAACAGCGGCTCTTTCAGGTGCGCGATGGCATTATCACTCTCATGGGTGAATATCGCAAAGAGTGGCGTCGCCGTTTCGGCTCCGAAGGCTTTCGGAGTTGAATGAAATAGGGTCGATTCCGTCCAATCATGCAAACGGAAGCGACTCTGGCTCAAGCCGATGTGTCGGAATTGGACTTGGTAAGACGATGCCAAGCCGGTGACACCGAGGCATTCGACGAGTTGGTAACTCGCTACCGGACACGAGTATTCGGGATGATTTACAACATGATACATAGCGAGCAAGACGCCTGGGATCTGGCTCAGGACAGCTTCGTGAAAGCGTGGAAGTCGATTAAACGCTTTCGCGGGCAATCTTCGTTCTATACTTGGATTTACCGGATCGTCATGAACGTGACGATCGATTGGGCGCGGAAGAAGCAGATTAAAGCCGGAGGCGCCGAGTTCGATGATGCGATCCCGCTAAAGGAAATCGATCCGGCATCCAAAACGGCGCCGAAAGCGGATGCGTTGCCGTATGAGACAATGGAGCGCACGGAGATTCGGGCGCGGATCGACCGGGCAATTGCGCAACTTTCACCCGAACATCGCGCCGTAATTTTGATGAAGGAAATTGAGGATATGCAATATCACGAAATCGCAGAAGCCCTCGGGTGCTCGATTGGCACGGTGATGTCGCGCCTGTTTTATGCGCGCAAGAAATTGCAAAATTTGCTGAGGGACGTTTATGAAAACATTTGAAGAAAAGTGGACTGCGTGGCTGGATGGTCAGCTCAGCGATGGAGAATTAGCCGAGTTCGAAGCTTCGCTGCCGGACAAAGCTGCCGCTGAAGCAGAAAAAGCGGAGACGAAGAAACTCGGTGCTCTTTTGAAGCGCGAGCTCGCCGCGCAGCCGCTGCTGAATGAAGAATTCTTCAACTACCAGATCCGGGAGCGAATCGAGCGAGAAGGCGCCGGTGAATCCCGGAAGCGCGGGGTCGAGGTTTCTGCGTGGTGGACGATCCGTCGCCTGTTGTGGACGGGAACTGCGTCGCTCGCCGTCTTTCTGGTTATGGCGATTCTTGTCATGCGCGAGAAAAATCCGGGCGAGCAGTCGCAATATCTCACCCAGATTCTAAACGCACGGGTTGATCCGGTCGTGAGTCCAAATGCGACCATCTCAATGTTTGAGACCAAGGAAGACCGGGTAACAGTGCTTTGGACTGAGGGATTGCAGTCGTTGCCGGCGGATTACGCAGCCAAATAATCGTTCATGGCTCGGTCCCTCCTGCTCGTTGTCGCCTTTACGCTGGTTCTGAGCACGGCGACGAGCGTGCGCGCCGCGGAAACGGTTTGGAGCGGTCTCGTGATCGCGGAGAACGCAGCGCAGCCGCAACCGATTCCACCAGAGCTGACCCGGATCGAGCAGCCTCTGAAGCATCTTTTCGGCTACAACCAATTTCAAGTCATCGGGCAGTCGCGAAAGGCGCTTAAAACCGGTGAGGAAGATTGGCTCGCCACCAGCAAATTTTTCGGGCTTCATGTCAATGCCCGCGGCGAAAGCGAAGCTGGCTACGTTTTGAATCTGAAACTTTACAAGGAAAAAGAGCTCTTGCTTGAAACGGACGCCAAACTGAGCAGGCGAAGTCCGTTGGTGATCAAAGGCCCACAAATAGGCGGCGGGCAATTGTTGTTGGTGCTAGTTGTGCAGTAGGTGGATCGAGCAGTCCCTGCTCGATCCTAAATATGGCGGCGAAGCCGCATGAATTAACATCGCCTGCAAAGCAGTCGATCCACCTTGCGTTTGCAGATGAAAACTTCGGTGCACGTTGTTTAGTGCGGGAAATGCGAACGCGGCTTCTTTTTTTCGCTGGCCTATTTTTTATTATCGTTCGCGTCGATATGAACGCGGAAAAACCTTTCAACTTTGAGGAAGCGCCGGGGAAATTGCCGAAAGAAGTCGTCCCGGTAGAATATTCCGTTCGGATTGTCCCCAGTATCGACAAGTTCACCTTCACTGGGACGGAAACGGTTAAGCTCAGTGTGCGGCGTCCGGTCCGTCAGCTCGTGCTGAATGCGCTGGAGCTCGAAATCACAGACGCGTCAATCGATGGCAAGAAGCTGCCCGACGCTTCAATTAAGATCGACAAGAAAAACGAGCTGCTTACCCTGGCGTTGCCATCGGAACTTGCAGCCGGTGAGCACACCCTCGCGCTCAGCTTTGCGGGCAAGATCAACCAGCAAGGGCAGGGGCTTTTTTACATCCCTTACCAGGAGCAAGGCAGCCCGGCAGGCGCCGGAAAAAAAGTCATGGTCGGTACGCAATTTGAAGCTACCGATGCCCGCCGATTTTTTCCCTGTTGGGACGAACCGGTTTTTCGCGCGCGTTTTCAATTGACGGCGGTTGTGCCGGAAAACTGGCTAGCCGTGTCGAACATGCCGATCGAGAGCGAGAAAAAAAACGCTGGTGGAAAAGAGGTGCGCTTTGCCCCGACTCCACCGATGTCGAGTTATCTCAATGTTTTCGTCGCGGGTGAACTCGATCTGATCGAATCGCGAATTGGCCCCACGCAGCTTCGTGTAATCGCAACGAAGGGCAAAGCCGAGATGGGCCGGTACGCGCTCGAAGCCACCGCGCAAATTCTACAATATTATAACGATTATTTCGGTGTGCCTTATCCGCTGCGGAAGCTGGATCAAATCGCGCTTCCTGGGGGCTTCGGCGGTGCGATGGAAAACTGGGGCGGCATTACCTACTACGAGTCTACCCTTCTATTTGATCCGAAAAATTCTTCTGCTGAGACGAAACAAGATATCTACGAAGTGATCGCGCACGAGATCGCGCACCAGTGGTTCGGCAATCTCGTGACCATGGCTTGGTGGGATAATCTGTGGCTTAACGAAGGGTTCGCCACCTGGATGGGCACGAGATGCACCGCCCATTTCAATCCGCAATGGGAAGTTTGGCTGCGTAGAGATTTGCCGCGCGATCCGACGCGACGCGTCGGCATCGCCAGAGAACAAGCGATGGAAGGCGATGCCAGGTCGACTACGCATCCGATTCAGCAGCCGATCGCGACCGAGGCTGAAGCCAGCAGCGCCTTCGACGATATCACCTACAAAAAAGGCCAGTCATTTCTGCGAATGCTGGAGAGTTTTCTTGGCGAGGACGCATTCCGAGACGGAGTCCGCCACTACATCGCTGCCCATAAATATTCGAACTCGACCACGGCGGATTTGTGGAATGCGCTGTCGGAGGCGTCGAAGAAGCCGGTTGGGGAAATCGCTGCTGGCTGGACGGAGCAGCCAGGATTTCCGGTCGTAAAGGTCAAGCGAAAAGAAGGGGGCAGGGTTTCCCTCACACAAGAGCGCTTCACGGTCAATTTCCAAAACGCTCCACAACTGGAATGGAAAATCCCGTTAACTTATGCAGTTGTTGGAGAAGCCCCTCGGACTTTGCTGATGACCAGAAAGACCGACACTCTGCAGAACATTCCCGTAGATCGAGCGCTCAAATTGAACGCAAATGGGGCTGGAAATTATCGCGTCCAATATGACGACCTCTCGTGGAACTTATTGCTCCAGGCTCTGCCGAATTTGGGCGTTGAAGATCGCGTTAACCTTCTGAGCGACGCATGGGCTCTGGTCCAGGCAAATCGCGGGCCCGTCTCGCTCTATTTCGGATTAGCGGAAAAACTGCCCGCCTCGACTGACCTCGCTGAGCCGGAACAGCTCGTCAACGTGCTCGATTATATTAACCGTTTGCTCATCGGCACTCCGGAACGGGAAAAATTTCAGCGCTACGGGCGATCACTCTTGCGCCCAACATTTGATGCGCTCGGCTGGGAACCGAGGGCTAACGAACCGGCTGCCGCCGGAAAGTTGCGCGCGAGCTTAATCACCGCCCTTGGATATTTAAACGATTCGGCAATTATCGCGGGCTGTCGCGAACGCTTTGAAAAATATCTCACCGATCCAGCGTCCCTCGCACCCGATCTTCGGCCGCCAGTTCTGGCAGTCGTTGGGCGTTACGCCGACGACGAGACTTGGAGCCAGCTTCACGAGCGTGGCGTCAAGACGACGAGCATTGAGGAAAAACAAAATTATTACAACGCGCTGGCTGGCGCGATTGAGCCGAAGCTGGTAAAGAAAACGCTGCCCATCGCGCTCACCGATGAGCTGCCAACCAGCCGTGCGATATTTCTTGTGTCGCGAGTCGCCCGCCAAAGCGACCACCCGGATTTGGCGTGGGATTTTGCGAAAGCGAACATGAAAACGCTGCTCGCCAAAACCGATGCACTCGGCGCGACCAGATACGCACCCGGTCTGTTCACTTTCTTTGCGGACGATTCGCGCGCGAATGAGCTTACAACCTACGGGAAGGCGAATTTGCCCGAGACAAGCGCGCCGGAAGTCGCAAAGGCGGTCGATGAAATTCAGTTTCGAGCCAAGTTCAAAAGACGTCTTACGCCTCAATTGACCGCTTGGATCGAGAGGAAGAACCGCTGATAAAGCAATCGTGGTTCTCGAGTAAGAGCAAGACAACGAGCAGGAATAAGAGAAGGCACCAATCACCGATCACTGAGCTGCGGGTTGATCCAAAGGCGCATCGGAATCATGGAGGATTCGACGAAACCGTGGCGACGGAAGAACTCTTGAGCCACATTTTCTGGCCGATCGGTCAGAAGAGTAATCCGCAGAAAATTTTTCTGCTTCGCGAAGTCGATTGCGTGCTTGAGGAGCTTTGAGCCGTAACCCTTTCCCTGATACTTTTTGTGAACGACCAAGTCCTCGAGCAGGATCACGAAACCACCTTCAGCCGTGCTGATGGTAAAGAGCAAATTGATCATCCCGACAATGGCGCCATCGCGCCGGAGCACAAAAACGCGGCCCCGGCTGGGTTGCTCGAAAATCAAACGCAGCCCGCGAAGCTGTTTCTCTTTGTCCGGGCGAAAATCGCTTTCCTGGGCAAATAACCCGCCGAGCATCTCCGACAATTCGTCGAGGTCGGCCTCGGTTGCTGGCTCGATTACGATATTTTCGCTCATTTGTAGAAACCGCTTATTTCAAAAATTGGCGGCGCTGGCAATCCCCGAATAGAACCGTCGCATCGAGACCGGACCCGCCCGATTGACAATGCCGTGCTCATTCCTAGTGTAACCGCTCTCAAGCCCACCTTGGCTTTCGCGGTTTTATGAAACGGACTTACCAGCCCTCCAAGCGAACACGCAAACGTCAGCATGGTTTTCGCGCCCGGATGAAAACCAAAGCCGGGCGCGCGATCCTTGCCCGCCGGCGCCAACGCGGCCGCAAGCGCTTGCTCCCGAAAGGCGTCGAGAGGCATTACGCGCGCCATACGCAAGCGTAACTCACGTTTCGAACGCGCGATCTCGCCGGAAAGTTTGTGAGCCGGCGTCGATTTCTACAAATCGAAAATCGGCAATCGATGCGCATCAACTGCTTATGCATCGCTCCACTCCTCATGTTCGCATCGACACGATTTCCTCGCGCAGCTCCTGTGCGATTTCCTTGCGATTGCCGGCCCGAATTCTTGGGAGAGAAAAGGAACACCTCGACCGGATTTCGCGTTTAAAGAAAAGATTAAGCAAATGCGGCACCAGGGTCATGTTCCCCCAGTAGCACACCTCATCGGCAACGGAACCGTCAGCGAGCGCATATTCGATAGCCGCCGCCGCAACCGGACAGCGCAGTTCCACGGCTGATTCGAGCAAGGCCGACTTGAATGGCAAGACGGTCGAGCCGTCTGAACTTGTCCCTTCAGGAAACAGGACGACAAGCGAGCCCCCAGCAACTGCTTCCCGGACAAGATCGACCACACCTGGACTGGTCAACCTCCGGTCGCGATCGACAAAAATTGTGCCCGCCGCACGAGCCAGCCATCCAAATAGTGGCCAGGCCGCGACATCGCGCTTGGCGACAAAGACGCACGGCCAAATCGAGCTGAGCACAATTACATCGAGATAGCTAAGGTGATTGCACACCAAAAGGCCGGAGCGCGGCATCGAACCTCGAGTCGTTACCCGAATGCCGACGACGCGACATGCAAACCGGCTCCAGCGGCATAGCCACGCTGTCCGCGCGTGCAGGCGGTGTGTCCGGGCGAAGAACGGAATAGTGATCGCGTTCTCAACGAGAGCGCAGAGCGAGAAAAATCCGACAGCGAATGCGCGCCAGATTCCGAGAAGTGCCGTGCTCATCGGTTTAGCCAGATCGTAGCACAGCCAGTCTGGCTGTGAGACAATCACGCGTCTCGCCTGAACACCTGGCAGGCTGGAGGCCCGCCGGCCTCTTCACTTGAGCGGACCTGGAGCGAGCCGATCCTGCACCGTGAAACCGCGGGTTTCCAATTCCTGTCGCAATCGCGGTGAAACTTGCCCGGAAAGGGCGACAAAAACATTTCTATTTTTGCCCGATTGAGCGGCGACTTTTTGCACATCGTCGGTGAAGGCGGCCGCGCCTGCCGTCCAAGCGGCGTAATCCCATTGAAATGCTACGACGATTGTTCCGTCTTTCGCGACGCAGATCGGAAAGTCGCCAATCATCGCCAGCCGGGCAAGGGGCTTGTCCTTGTGGATCTTGCCCATGAGAGCCGCTGTTTGAACGCAGAAAATTGCGTCCGACTCATCGGAGCTTGTCTCGCCGGCTGTGCGAACAAACCCTGCGCGATTCGCGACACCATTGAGCGACCGGAGATTTAGAACAAACGCGGTCTGCTCGGATGGTGAAAACGCGCTGTTGTCGAGGAACCGTTCCGTTTCTTTTGCACCTGCACCGAAACCGAGCAGGGTTTTGCGATTAATGATTTTTAAATCGGCGGGAGATTTTTCCCGCAGCATCTCATCAAACGAGCTGCTGACATCCGTAACGGTGAGCGCAGCTCCTGCGCCGCCGCCGATTGGCAGCGTTGCGAGAGAAAATGTGGCGCCGCCTGCGAAAGACGCCCACGCAATTCCATCCAGCTCATGTTGCAGCACGGTGTTGGTGCTGTAGGGATCGACGCCAAGCTTGATTGCCACTTTGCGTTTGGTATCGGAGAAACCGATCAGCTGCTGCATCTTGCTTCCCTCGGCGGCGTTGGACTCGGTTTTCTTGCCGATGTTTTTGACGCTGTCTCCGGCGCGGCTCATGAATTTCATGATGCCCTTTGGCAGATTCGAAATGGTGTTGACCGGATCATTAACGATGTTCTTAGCTGCGGCGACCGGACTCTTCGCAGCTGCGATCAAAGCCTTCTCGTACTCATCGGTCCGCGAAACGTCCTTTAGCTGTGCGATTGCGTTGATTTCCTTGATTCGACGAATCAGCATTTCGTTCCCGTGCGCTTCAAAGACGCCGAAGTCGGAGTCGATTGTGAACTGGTTTGCACCAAAGTAGGTGGGAACGGGTTCACGAACCTTGTGATGTGGACCGGCAAGAAATTCCGGACGCAGAATCTCGCTCGCGTTTAACACTGGCAGTTCTTCGAACACGGCCTCCGCTCGACGTCCTTCGAACGGTTGCGTCGTTTGGGCGAGACACGGCAACGCCACGCCGAGCGCAATCGTCAGAGAAAGAACCTTCGTCTGCTCTGCGTCCGATGCTCTGCTTAAAAATTCTGGTGACTTCAGCAACGCCTTGGTTTTCGGAGAGAGTTTAATCAACCGCGACAACGAAATCACGACCAGCATCCCGTTTTGTGCACCGGTCGCGGAACGATCATACACTTTTGACCGAACCGCACCGACGGATGCCCACAGCTCATATGTCACTTATCACTTGATGACTGAACGTTATCGCACGTCAGCTCTTACCCGGTAGCATCATTCGGCTGTGCCCCGTTCTTCCGTTTCGGGCCGCTAATCTTGCGAGTCGTCTTCTACATCATCCTCGGTGACTTCCCAGGTTTTATCCGGATTGTACCGGTCCATGCTTTGAAAGATCTTCAGCGTATCTGGCCCGAGATCCTTCTCATAAACGACTCCGTCGGGGCCGACGATGAATGTCTGGACTCCAGTCACCCGGTACTCGGCGGGCGCGGCGGCCAGAGCGAATCCGCCGATCATGGCCCCGCCAACCACGAAGTCCATCTCTCCCATCGGTGCCGCCGGTCCTTGTCCCTTTAGCACCTTGAAATAGTAGCCGTGATACGGCTGAGGCTGACTAGGATTCGAATAGCCTTGTTCGAGCGCCTTTGCGACTCCTTCTCCAACCGGACCTCCCCACGTTCCGTCCGCGTTTTGCCACGCCAGCCCGTCATGTTTTTTCGGGGAGCTGATGATTCGCTGTGCGTACTGGTTCACTTTTGAATCATCGTGCTTCTCCTGGGCGTACTCGTGTTGTGCCTCGACGAAACCACGACAAATCTGAATGGCATTCAGTTCGTTAGCGCCGATCCGCCGATTTAATACTTCCTCACGGCCTACCTTCGTATCAAACGACCACTTGCCGTTGCGCTTCACGATCGGAATGGGAAGCGGGAAATCATCATTACCCACCAAAAGAATGGCGTGATTCCGATTTTGCTTGTCGATCTCGACGGAGGTCTTTTCTTTTGCCTTGGCTGCAAACGCCGCCGCCCGATTTTTATCCTGAACCGGGTCTGCGGAGCTGACAATATCCTCGCTATCGGGTCCCAGAATTTCCTTCGCGGCAGCGACATCGAAATTCGCTGCCACCTGAACAAGGGCGTCGGCCGCCTGTTTCGGTGTGTCGAATTCCTTTTGTTCTGGCTGCGACGCCGCAGCGGCGTCTTGTTTCGGCTGCGCTGATGTGTCCAAGGCGACAGCTGCCAAACTCAAAATAACAATCGTTGAGGCAGAGATTTTTGATGAATTCATAATCTTTAATCGTGATGTCATAAGCTTGTTACTTATTGGTTGGTCAATTGATTACCTCCGGCGTCCTCCGCCGCCACGTCCGCCGCCTCCTCTGCCTCCGCCGCCGCGTCCTCCGCCACCACCACGGCTAATTCCGGCGCCACCACCACGGCTGCCACCACCACGGCTATATCCAGCGCCGCCGCCGCCGCGACTGTAACCGCCGCCGCCCATGCTGCGCCCGCCTCTATCGCTGCTGGCTCGTGCGTAGTTTCCGCTACCGCCGCTAAGTCCTCCACCGCGAGACGCGGAACTAGGCCGTGATGATGCGCTGCGGTTACCGACTTGGTTCTTAGCGCTACCGCCAGCCGGGCGCGTGGATGGTCTGGCACCGGCACCGCCACCACCGGGACGAGCACCAGCTCCGCCGCCGCCTGGCCGTGTTCCGGCTCCGCCGCCACCAGGCCGCGCTCCAGCTCCGGCGCCACCACCAGGGCGAGCTCCAGCCCCAGCACCCGCCTGCCTGCCACCCTGGCCGCGAGCCGTACCGCCAAACTTATTCGCGGTTTGCCTATTCCCATAAGGGGCATTTCCCCGGTGCTGCGCATTGTGCTGCCATTTACCTCCTCCCTGGCGACTGATATTCCTATTAAAATTGTTGTTCCTATTGAAATTGTTGTTGTTGTTGATGTTGACGTTGCCGCCGTTCCAATCGCAATCGCCCCAATGGCCGCCCCAAGCGCCCCAGGCGGCGGCACCCAGCGCAACTCCCGCGCCCCACATCAAAGCTGTCCCTGGCACGTAGCCCGGATACGTGTAGGGGTAGTAAGGATATTCGGGCGCAGGCGGACCGTAAACGACCGTCGGGTCGTACGAGGGAACGTACACTACGTCAGGGTTAGCGTCCTCAACCATGATCACCTGTTTGCCGCCCTGGACTGTCTTGGTCTCCACGGTTTGCTGCGAACTGGTTTTTAGATTTCCTGTGCCCTGGGCCTTCCCGCGCAAGCGCTGGACCGCGTCCATCACGTCAGATTGCTGGGCCAGGAAGGCGTTTCCCAAATCCGTCGTCCATTGGATATTGCCGGCCATGCGCTGAACCACGTCAGGAAACGCCACCAGTCCCTGGACGCTCGGGTCCCACGGCTGCTTTGACACTGCGTCTGCCAGCGCTTTGCCTGTCAAATTCTTGTTCCGATCCATCCATTGCTGAAGTTGGATGATCTCGAGTGGATAAGTGGAAGCAGCGAGCGTTTGAGCCAGGAGTGAATCCGAATAAAGAGCGATCGGCGCGACCAGAGAATCCAGTTCAGCACTGGGTAATTTGGGAGCCTCTTCCGTGTCGGTGTTTGTGGTCGTGGTCATGACCTGCGACTGCGCCTGCTGCGCCAGCGCTGCGCAAGAGCCCGCCGAGAAGAATGCGACACCTCCGATGGCAATCACAATCTGAGATAGTTTTCGGTTTTGTGATTTCATAATTTTTTACTTTTCAACCGTTGCCGTTACGTATAAATGAATTTTTGCCGATCAGCATATAGGACTTTCGTCCAATAGAAGCCGTCGGCAAGAAAACTTATTTTGCGGCAAACATATGAAAGGAAATGAATAATGAACAATGTTAAAAAAATCGTAATTCTGCTGCTTGCCCTCGGCGCGATGACGGAATTCACGTACGGGGCCGACAAGCAGGAAACGCCGGAGACAACGTTGCGTTTGAGCGGGGGTTCATTCGCGCTTGGGGTCGGTTTCAGCTGGGGGAAGGGGACGCTTACCTACAAGGGGAAAGACTATCCCGTTTCTGTAAACGGACTGTCATTAGGCAAAGTCGGGATTACCGGCGCTTCCGCTTACGGCGAGGTTTACAACCTGAAGAAGCTTCAAGATTTCAACGGTCATTATCACGCCGGTGGCGCGGGGAGGCGCGGGGTGACTCTTGCCAGTGGGCAAAAAGCCACCGCCATGACAAATCAGGCCGGTGTGACGGTCCTGCTTGCCTCCACCCAAAGAGGCGTTGATGTCAACCTCTCCGGCGGCGGCGTTGACATGCAACTCAAAAAATAGGCAGGCGAAGCCGCGCTGAGCGCAGTTTTCAAGACCGCGATTGTCGGCGAACCAAATCCATCGAAGGTCTGCCTGAGCTACATTGAACGCGTGAATTTGACCGTGAGGACACAAGGCCGTCAGAAGTGAGACAAATCGGCGGTATTGTGTTGCTGGCGGATGGTGTTTGCCTGTGCGCGTTGGTCTATTTCACGAAGCAGATTTTCCCTTTAGGATACATTTCTGCGGTTTTGGGAATTGCGTCACTCCTCGTCGGCGCGGGAGCGCTTTTCAGCAAAGAT
>JBKOWV010000118.1:0-4075 GCA_046724585.1 Verrucomicrobiota bacterium | reverse complement strand
CTCGTGGTGGTGGACCAGGGGACGCTGACGGGCGGTTTCGCAGGGGAGATTGTCGCCCGGGTGACCGAGCAGGCGTTCGATGCCCTCAAGACGGCGCCGATCCGCGTGACTTTACCCGACGTCCCGACACCCACGACGCGGGCGCTCTCCAACTACTACTATCCAACTCCCCGCCATATCGTAGCGGCAGTGCGGCGCGCGCTTGGGCTATCCCTTGAAGGCTCTCATGACGATCCTTGGGCCGACATCGCTCCCGAGGACAAGACCTTGGACGTGCCGGACAAGTCCTTTACCGGGCCATTTTGATGTTCGCTGCGAGCTTCTGGCGCGATCGCCGCGTCTTCGTCACCGGCCATACCGGATTCAAAGGCGCGTGGTTGGCGCTCTGGCTGAATGGGCTTGGGGCAAAAGTCACCGGGCTTTCGCTGCCGCCGCACACGGAACCCAGTCTTTTTGCGCTCTGTGCCCGCGGTCGATGTACGGATATCTACGCCGACATTGCCGATTACGCGCTCCTCGCGCGCGTGCTTGCGGACTGCGAGCCCGAGATCGTGATCCACATGGCCGCACAAGCGCTGGTGCGGCCGTCGTACGCGGACCCGCTGGGCACCTACGCCACCAACGTGATGGGAACCGTCAACGTGCTGCAGGCCGCGCGCTCGGTACCAAGCGCGCGCGCCGTGATCGTGGTGACAAGCGATAAGGTCTATGAGAACGACGGCGCCGGCCGTCCATTTACCGAGGACGACCGTCTCGGCGGCCGGGATCCCTACAGCAACTCCAAGGCCTGCGCCGAGCTTGTCACCCATTCCTTCCGTCAATGCTTCTTCGGTGACGCATGCCGCGTCGCGAGCGTGCGAGCGGGCAATGTCATCGGCGGCGGGGATTGGTCGCCATTCCGCGTCGCGCACGATCTAGTCAAGGCTTTTGAGGCGGGAACCCCAGTCGCCCTGCGCTACCCCCAAGCCGTTCGGCCATGGCAGCATGTGCTTGATCCGCTTGCCGGCTATCTCATGCTGGCGCAGGCCATGGTCGTCGACCCGATGTCCGCGCCGACTGCGCTGAATTTTGCCCCGGACGCGGATAGCTTCCGCTCGGTCTGCGAACTGGTCGAGGCGTTCACAACGCGTTGGGGCGGGCGTCCCGGCTGGCGGTTTGACAGCGACGAGCATCCGCACGAAGCATCGCTCCTCACCCTGGACGCGACGCGAGCGCGCTCTCTCCTGGGTTGGCGTCCGCTGCTCTCGTTCGAGGAGGCGGTGACTTGGACCGCGGATTGGTACCGCGCGTTCTGGAATGGAGACGACGTCGCTCTCGTCACGCGTCAGCAAATCGACGCATTTTCGCAGCGGCTCGATCGGTTGGCGGACGATCGGGTGCCGTTACGGGGCACGGCATGAAGGTCGTCATCCTCGCCGGAGGCTTCGGCACTAGGCTTGCCGAGGAGACGATCGCCATCCCCAAGCCAATGGTGCAGATCGGTCAGCATCCCATCCTCTGGCACATCATGAAGTTCTATGCCTCGTACGGATTCGAGGAGTTCGTGATGGCGCTCGGATACAAGGCCGACGTGGTGAAGAATTTCTTCTTGCAGTTTGCCGATATGGCTAGCGACCTCACGATCGATCTCGGCGCCGGCACCGTGGAGCGGCGTCGGCGCCACGAAGAAACCTGGAAAATCCATCTGATCGATACCGGTCTCGATACGCTCACCGGAGGGCGTGTGCGGCGTCTTGCGCCGCTCATCGGCGGCGGTACCTTCATGCTCACCTATGGTGACGGGGTATCGGACGTGCCCCTTGACCGCCTCGTCGCTTTCCACAAAAACCAGGGAAAACTGGCGACAGTCACGGCGGTGCGGGCGCTGGCGCGCTTTGGCAACATTATTTTCGAGGGAGATCGGGTCGCTGATTTCGCCGAAAAGCGCGTGACCGAAAATGCCTGGATCAACGGCGGCTATATGGTCATGGAGCCCGGCGTACTGGAGTATTTGCACAAGGACGACGACGTGCTCGAGGTCGATCTGCTGGAACGGCTGACCGAGGATGGGCAGCTCGCCGGATATAGGCATGAAGGATTCTGGCAGTGCATGGACACGCTGCGCGACAAGCAGGGGCTCGAACGGTTGTGGCTGTCGGGATCGCCGCCCTGGAAGCGATGGTGAGCGCCGTGCGCGCGGATCGGGCGCCCGGGAACCGACCAAGCTGCCGATCCTGCGGGCACGCGGCTCTGATGCAGGTGCTCAACCTCGGCCGCGTGCCGCTAGCCAATGCGTTGCTGACTCCCGAGCAATTGCGCGAGAGCGAGGATCGCTTTCCGCTGGAGCTTTATTTTTGCACGCAATGCGCGCTCGCACAGATCGGTGAGACGGTGCCGCCGGAACGGCTGTTCCGCGATTACGCCTATGCTTCCTCATTCTCCGACACGATGGTGGAGCACGCGCGCACGCTGGTCGAGGCGCTCATCGCCCGCCGTGGCCTCGGTCCCGAGAGCCTGGTCATCGAGGTGGCGAGCAATGACGGCTATCTGCTGCAGTTCTACAAGGCGCAGGGGATTCCGGTTCTCGGTATCGAACCCGCCTCCAACATCGCCCAGCTTGCTATCGCGAAAGGCATTCCAACGCTGGTCGAATTCTTCGGTCAGGATCTTGCTCGACGACTCGCAGCACAGGGGCAATTTGCCGATATCGTGCACGCCCACAACGTGTTTGCCCACGTTCCCGATCCCAATACGTTTGTCGGCGGGATCAAGCAAGTGCTCGAGCCGGATGGCGTTGCCGTGATCGAGGCGCCATATGTCCGCGACTTGATCGCCAAGCTCGAGTTCGACACCATCTATCACGAACACTTTAGCTACTACTCCGCGAGTTCGGTCGAGGCGCTCTGTCGGCGCCATGGGCTCATGATCCGCGACGTCGAACTCGTTCCGATCCATGGCGGCTCACTGCGTCTCTTCGTAGCGCATGCAGACGGACATGCGTCGCCGCGCGTCACCGAGCTGTTGGCGGAGGAAAAATCCGAAGGTCTCTTGACCTTCGACTACTATCGCGATTTCGCCGAGCGCGTTACACACCTCAAGCAGCAGCTGCTCGCGCTGTTGCAGCGGCTGAAAGAAGAGGGGTATTGCATCGCTGCCTATGGTGCTTCCGCTAAGGGAAGCACGTTGATGAACGCGTTTGGCATCGACGGGCGCCTGATCGAATTCGTGGTCGACCGCAGCCACCTCAAGCAAGGCCGCTTCACGCCCGGCAACCACCTGCCGATTCTTCCGCCGGAGGCGCTGCTCGAACGCCGGCCTGCCTACGTACTCTTACTGACGTGGAATTTTGCGGCCGAAATCCTCGCTCAGCAAGGCGAATTCCGGCGGCGCGGGGGAAAGTTCATTGTGCCCGTGCCCGAGGTGGCGGTGGTCTGAGCATGCGTGCAACACGCGATCTCCGTCCCGCTGCAACGGAGCGCGAGTTCGACTTGCGCAAACCGCCCCTCATCTGGGTTTTCGCGCGACGGTGCCGATATTGCCGAGCTTGAGGCCTACCAATGGTGCATCCCCTGCCGGGACGAAGCGCTCCGGCAGGCCGAACACCGTCAAGGCAGCCCGCATCAGGAATGGCAGCGGGAAATAGTTGGTCGTCTTGATGCTCTCGATCACCTCGAACCCGCTTGCCTGCAGAAGCGTGGCAAGCGAGCGCTGCGAGAACAGTTGGGGGTGTTGCAGCGTGTAAGGCGGCCATCGTCGCCCCAAAACGCGGGCCAGCACCGACGCGCAATCGTGCGTCACAATCAGAACGACGCCGCCTGGCTCCAAGCTCGCTTTCACCTCGCGAAGAAATTCCTTCGGCTGCAGCAGATGATCGAGCACGTGGATCATCACGGCGGTCGACACACTCTGCGCAGGTACGTGTGAAGCGCGAAAAATATCGGAATTGATCGTGAAGCTCAACCCGCGAAAATTGTCGGCCAGGGATTGGTGCACCTCTCGATTCGGTTCGTACAGCCAGAAGTGACTGAACGAAGCGCCCTCTGCGAAGCAGGAGGCAAACAAGCCGATGTCCGGACCGATTTCCAGGAAATTTCCC
>JBKOWV010000008.1:0-6578 GCA_046724585.1 Verrucomicrobiota bacterium | reverse complement strand
ATCTCGTGGACGAACCTGGGCGACAATCTGGTCGTAACCGCCCCGGTCGGTCTGTTCTTTGGTCGGTGCGCCAATTTCATTAACGGCGAACTTTACGGGCGCATTACAAATGTTCCCTGGGCAATGCAGTTTCCAAAGGAGTTGCTCGATCATCCCGCGGAAGCAGATCGCGCGATCGCTGCGTGTGCGCGTATTGATCCATCGTTAACTACGCCGGAGGCGATTATCAGCGCCGCGCATGATCAACCACAGGTCGCGACCGCATTGCGCTCGATCTTGACGCCGCGGCATCCATCGCAACTCTACGAAGCATTTTTCGAAGGGATCGTTTTGTTCGCGATCTTATGGCTGGTGCGCACGCGGACACGCCAACCCAACGGAGTGTTGACTGGGCTGTTCTTTATTTTGTACGCGGTGTTTCGGATCGCGATCGAATACTTCCGTGAGCCCGATGCAGAGTTGATAGGCCATTTCACGCGGGGCCAGTTCTTTTCGTTCTTTTTGATTGCGATCGGTGTCGCGTTTGTTGTCGCGGCCAAAATGAGACCGACGTATCCGACGAGAATGACGAAGCACGAATGACGAAGCACGAAGCTCAAGAACAGGCGTGGCGTTTACTTTGTCATCCGGATTTCGCGTTTCCCTCGTCATTAGACATTCGTCATTTCCGCGAATCTTACTTTCGTTTCTTCGAAAAGAGGCTATTACTTGTCCCGGTGACGCGGAGATGCTCATTGCGACATTGCTAGCGGCCGGCGGTCTCCTTTTTGCGTTCGATCACGCGACGATCGCAGGAAAACTCGTCCTCTCTCTTCTCGCCGTCGCTTCCATCTTTAGTTGGTCGATTATGATCACGAAGTTGCGCGTCATCCGCTTCGCGCGACAACAGAACGCCCGGTTCCTCACGGCTTTTCGGCAAGACCGACAACCGCTGCGTTTGTTTGAAAAGAACGCACGATTCCCGGGCTCGCCGGTATTTAATGTCTATCGCGCCGGGTGCGAGGAAATGACTTTTCATCTTCTCGGGTCGCCGGAAGTGGATGACACCTTTCGCGCGCGCCTCGAGATCGCTGACAAAATTTCGCCGGCGCAAATGGGTGCGGTAAACGCGGCCATGGAACGAGCGGTAGGCGAGATGGCGCTTGGGCTCGAATCGCAAATGATTTTGCTCGCCACCGCGGTCAGCGGTTCGCCGTTTCTCGGATTGCTCGGCACGGTTTGGGGCGTGATGGACGCTTTTACCGGCGTGGCCGAGGCCGGTTCGCCTAGTCTCGTCTCGATGGCGCCCGGCGTTTCCGGCGCGCTCATCACGACCGTGACCGCGCTCTGCGTCGCCATCCCGGCCATGTTCGGCTACAATTTTCTCGTCACCAGCATTCGCGGGATCATCGTCGAGATGGACAACTTCGCCGCCGAGCTTGGATCCGAGTTCGAGCACAAATACGTCGATCACAGCTCACGGGAATCGGCCTTTCGCAGGTGAGACGCTACTCACAACGACAGAGTCTCTCTACGCTCAGCGAGATCAATGTCACGCCGTTGCTCGATCTTGCATTTGTGCTGCTTATTATTTTCATGATCACGACGCCGCTTCTCGAAAGCAGCATGAACCTCGTGATTCCATCCAGCGGCGCGGCAAATCCGTCGATTAAGCCAGCGCAAGTGCAAACCGTCTCGATCGACCGCACCGACACCATTCGTTTTAACAATCAGGTAGTCGATTTGGAAGCGCTCGCCGCGCAACTGGCGCAGTTGAAACAGACCAATCCGGACGTGGCGATCGTGATTCGGCCGGATCGCGAATTGCCCGTCCAAAAATTGATTACTTTGATGGACACGTTACGAGGCGCGCAAATTACGAAGGTCGGCATCGCCACAAGAGGCGAAACGAAGTAGATGCCCAAGGACCCGCCTTCGCAGAGCTACGGCGCGGCAAGCAGCCGTTTTTGGCGAAACGTCACGCTGATAGCGCTCGCGCATATCGCACTCATCGCAGGATTAATTCACTGGAGTGCCGAAGCCAGGAGCTCCTCAAACGCGCAAAGCATCGTCTGGATCAGTGGCGCGGAAGATCTCGTCGCCAGAGAGCCAGAAAGCAGCGAGTCGCCGCAGCCAGCAATAACTCCAATCCCGTCCCCTGAATCGGAACCCTTGGAAAAAGATGAAGCGGCAGAGGAAACAGCTCTGGTGACCGCCGCAAAAAGCGAAATCGAATTGTCGACTCCGACACCGGCACTAACATCCACTCCAAAGCCAACGGCGACTCCCACGCCAAAACCGAAGGCAACGCCTAGACCGACACCGAAACCGACTCTCAACAAAACCCTGGTGGCAAAAGCTTTGCCGAAACCGTCGTCCAAAGCGAAGTCGAGTCCGACGGAATCCGCAGAAGAGGCAAGGAAAACCGACGCAAACGCGGAGAAAAAGAAGATCGCGAAAACGGAGTCTTCTTCTCAAACGTCCGGCAAAACAGGTTCAGCGGGCAAAGTTGGTCACGCCGGCGGCGGGAGCACCGCGTCGGAATTCGGCTGGTATGGCAACATGCTCCATGACCGTTTTTACAGCGCATGGATCCAGCCGACGACTACCGTCGCTTCCGGCGCCAAGATTTCGACGCTGGTCAAAGTGCGAATTGAAAAAGATGGGCACGTATCCAGGTTCGAAATCATCAAGCCATCAGAAAATGTCGTGGTGAATGAGTCCGTTGCCGCGGTTGCGCAACGGGTCACGCAAGTTGACCCACCGCCGGGCGGGCTCGGCAACGGCGATCATTACGACGTAAAAATCAATTTCGAATTAAATACGGCAGAATAATAACCACGAATTAACACCAATTCACACAAAGAAGAAGGAGGTTTGCCCGCGAATCACGCGAATTCACGCGAATGGATCGATGTCCCCTGCTTTTTATTTGCGTCTATTTGCGTGATTCGCGGGCAGTACTGCCTGCAAATTTACGGATTGTTGCGGACGATTTGCGGCGCAGGTTTGCTCATTTCCAACTGCGCGCTCACTTTTTGGATTTGCGCCGCCTGTTCTTTAAGCTGCGCTGTCAGGACTTGAATTTCTCTCTGCTGCTTGGCAGCCGTCGTCTCAAAGTCCTTCTGTTGCTTCGCCACCGTGGATTTTAGCTGCGCGATGCTTGCTTCCTGTTCATCGACTTTTTTGTGCTCTTTTAGGAACTCATTGAGCAGCATCGCGTTTACCGCTTCGTAGCGGACGCTGTAAATTTCGCCCTGCTTGTCGCGCACAACTAAGTCAGACCGCCGCTTGCTCGCCATCAGTTGCCAGAACGACGGTCTCTACCGCGCGATCCTCCATGATGTGGGCGGTGCGTTGCAGAGCTTCCGCAAGAAGCTTGCACTTGATGAGCAATCGCTCGCCGAGGATCCGGTCAACGCGCAGTGCCGCGAAGACCTTGGATACTCTTGCGAAAGAATCGGCGATCTATTGGCCGAATCGGGGGACTACCTTCAGGCGCTCTCGCACTACCGTAAGGCACTGGCCATGTACCAAAAGGTATCAGAAGTTGCACCACAAATTTTGCGTGTCCACTATCGCGTAATCTTTGCCCGCGCAGGTATCGGCAAAATGCAGGCGAAGCTTGGGAAGCGGGACGACGCGCTTGCCGAGTGCTCCAAAGCGAACGCCTTGCTGAACCAGATGCCTGAGGATCCGAATATTAGCTGGCAAAGGAGCATGAGAGGGCAGCTGTGCATGCATCTTGCCGATGCGCACGCCACCCTCGCCGGTGGCAGAAAAAGGGGCTAGCGAGCAACGCGAGCACTGGCGCGCCGCGCGCAACATGTACGGCCGAAGCTTGGAGATTTGGCAGGACATGCAAAAGCGCGGCATCTTGACCGCCGAAGACGTCGCAAAACTCGAGGAAGTCGCTGGCGAGATCGCCAAATGCGACGCGGCTTTTCAGAGATGAGTGTGCGCGCGGATGCGCGAGAATTCCGGGGAGCACACGCCGTTGGCGTGTTGGTCTCGGCGCCTCGCCGAAACAATCTCTTCGCACTGAACGAGGGGGGTAAAAGTTCTCGCGATCGCGAGGGCGCGCGTGCTCCCCTTACGGAGCGAATCTCTCCTCGATCAAGCGATGCAAATGGTCAGCTATCGTCGGATGATTGAGCCTTTGTATGACTTCGTCCAAGAAGCCGGTGACGAGGAGACGCTGTCCGATCTTCGTCGGGATGCCGCGCGAGCGCAGGTAAAACAGCTGGTCTTCTTCGATTTGGCCTGAGGTCGCGCCGTGGGTGCAACGCACGTTGTCGGCCAGGATTTCGAGGCCGGGCATGGAGTTCGCTTCGGCGTCGTCGCTGAGCAGAAGATTGCGAACTTTTTGATAGGCATCGGCGAAATGGGCGTGCGGTTCCACCCGGATGAGGCCGCCGAAGATGCTACGGGCACGATCGTCAAGCGCGTTCTTGTAAAGAAGATCGCTCGCAGTGTGCGGCGAGATGTGGTCCTGCAATGTGCGGGCGTCGAATTCCTGTTGATTTTTCGCGACCGAGACAGCGAGCAGGTCGCTGCGCCCGCCTTCGCCGATGAGCCGGCTGAGACTTTCGAAGCGCGAATATCGCGAACCCAGATTCAAGTTAAGACTTAGAGCGGAGGCATCGTGATCGACCGTGGTCGAGTTCATTTGTAGCGCGATGACATTGTCTCCCCAGTTTTGCGTGCATACGTAGGTGACCTTGGCGCCAGGCCCGGCGACCAAATCGTTTACTCCGCACGCAAATCCGGGCGCATGTTCATTCACCGAGCGGAAATGCTCGATCACAGTGACTTTCGCCAGTTCGTCCGTGACCAGAAGCAAATGCGGAAACACAGAAGCGTTCTCACCATAGAGCCAATGGAAAATCTCAATCGGCAATTCGATCTCGACGCCACGCGGAACGTAAATGAATGTACCGGAGGAAACGAGTGCCTGGTGCAATGCGGCGAACCTGGCCGAACCGAGCCTGGCTGGTTGCGACATGAAATGTTTTCGAAAGAGCTCAGTGTGCTCGACCATTGCGCGCTCGAGCGATTGAAAGATCACACCGCGCTTTTTCAATTGATCGGAAATCACGTCGCGATGAACGAGTTCATCGCCCGCGAATATTAAGCGCGCGGCAACCTCATTGAGTCCGCGCGATTGCTCCAGAATCGCAGCGCGCCCGTCGTCGCCGAGTGCATCGGCGAACTTGAACGGCGTAAGATCGAGAAGAGCGACATTAGAAAACCGCCAGGCCTGATCTTTTCGAGTCGGCTTCGGCAGCGCCTCGAACTGTTGCCAGGCTGCGCGCTGCTGATCGCGGAACCAATCCGGAAATTCACGCGACTCGACCGGGCCGGAAAGGATCGATCCGATCTGCCCTCTTTCTTTGTGTGCGACTAACGACATATCGACCTTAGACAAGAAACGGCGGTCATAGACCGCCGCTACAGTTAGAATTGTCGGCCTAAACTACCCAACCGAGCCTTCCATCTCCAGCTCGATCAGGCGCTTGAGCTCGACGCTGTATTCCATCGGGAATTGGCGGACGAGATCGTTGACGAAACCGTTGACGCTCAAGCTCATCGCCTGGGCCTCGGTTAGACCGCGCTGTTGCATGTAGAAAATCTGATCGGCGCTCACTTGGCTGACGCTGGCTTCGTGTTGCACGGCATTGCCCGTCCCGCGCACGGTGATGGCCGGATAGGTATCGGTCCGGGAAGTCGCATTGATGAGGAGCGCGTCGCACTCGGTGTTGTTCTTGCAATGCTTGAGATGCTTCGGCACGTGAACCAGGCCGCGATAAGTGGCACGGCCTTTGCCGATCGAGATCGATTTGGAGATAATGTTGCTCGTCGTTTCATCGGCCGCGTGAATCATCTTCGCGCCGGTGTCCTGGTGTTGTCCGTCGTTGGCGAGCGCGATGGAAAGAACTTCGCCGCGTGCTTTTCGGCCTTTCATAATCACGCTCGGATATTTCATGGTGAGACGGGAGCCGATGTTGCAATCGATCCATTTTACTTCCGCGTTCTCCTGGGCGAGGCCCCGTTTTGTGACAAGGTTGAAGACATTCGACGCCCAGTTCTGCACCGTGATGTACTGAATCTTGGCACCCTTTAGAGCGACCAATTCCACGACGGCGCTGTGCAACGTAGGAGTGTCAAATTTTGGCGCAGTGCAACCTTCCATGTAAGTCACTTCCGCGCCCTCATCCGCAATGATCAGGGTGCGCTCGAACTGGCCAAAGTTTTCGGCGTTGATACGGAAGTAAGCCTGAAGCGGATGTTTCACTTTCACGCCCGGCGGGACGTAAATGAACGAGCCACCACTGAAGACGGCAGAATTCAGGGCGCTAAACTTGTTGTCGGCGATCGGGATGACTTTACCGAACCATTTCCGGAAAATTTCCGGATAATGTTTCAGTCCTTCGGTCGAGCCAACGAAAATGACGCCTTGTTCGCCGACGGCTTTCTTGATGTTTGAATAGACGGCTTCGCTGTCGAACTGCGCTTCCACACCGGCGAGAAATTTTCGCTCCTGCTCAGGGATACCGAGCCGCTCGAATGTGCGCTTGATGTCGTCCGGCACTTCCTCC
>JBKOWV010000051.1:0-41393 GCA_046724585.1 Verrucomicrobiota bacterium | reverse complement strand
TTCGATCACGCGCGAGCGCGCCCAATAAATGTCCGTGCCGTCCTGGAAAATGACGTAAACGAACGATTTGCCGAACATCGATTCGCCGCGAACGAACCTCACTTTTGGCGCGGCAATGAAGACGGTGGAAATGGGATAAGTGATCTGGTCTTCGACCAGGTCGGGCGAGCGACCTTCCCAATCGGTGTAAACGATGACCTGCACGTCACTCAGGTCGGGAATGGCGTCGAGCGGTGTGTGCATCAATCCATAAATGCCGCCCGCAACAGCGAAAATCGTGAAGATTAAAACGAGAAATTTGTTCCTCGCGCTTGCTTCTATGATGCGCTCGATCATTAGCTCAGTGATGTCGATGTTCCTGAGGGGCTGCTTCAAAGTCCTTTAGTGCGCCTTGCACTTTCGACTCGGCGTCGATTAAAAAGTTCGCACTGGAGACAACACGCTCGCCCTCCCGTAGGCCGCTTTGCACCTCGTAGATGTCGCCGTATTTTGCGCCTAACTGAACAATGCGCGGCTCCAATTTTCCCTCGCCTTTATCGATAAAGACGACGTTGCGCTCGCCGGTCGGCATGATCGCGCTCACTGGGACCGTGAGCGCTTCGCCCATGTCCATCGCCAGTTCGGCGTTCACGTACATACCGGGCCGCAGCTTGAAATCCATGTTCGGAATGTCGATTCGCACTTTGGCCGTGCGTTTTGTTTCGTCGATGAATGGGTCGATCAGGGCGATCGTGCCGTCGAAGGTTTGGCCGGGATAAGACTTCGCGGTGATGCTGAGCTTTTGCCCGACTTGAAGCATCGACAATTCGTTTTCGTAAAATTCCGCCCACATCCAGACGAGGCTGAGATCGGCGACTTCCACCAGCATGTCGCCCACTTTGACACTTTTCCCCTGTTCGACGGGCACGGATTGCACCACGCCGCGAAACGGCGAGAGCAAAGTGAGCGTGTCGGAGGCTTTGCGTGTTTTTTCCAACTCGGCAACTTGCTCTGGCATCATATTCCAAAGCTGAAGCCGGCGTTTGGCTGATTCGATCAGGCGCTGCGGCGTTTCGCGCGCGTCTTTAGATTTGGCTTGGTCGCGCATTCGCAAAAGCTCAACGAACTCACGCTCGCTCGTGAGCAAATCCGGGCTGTAGATCGACAAAAGCGGCGCGTCTTTTTCGACGATCTCGCCCGGTGATGTGACGTTCAGCTTTTGCACGTAACCATCGACGCGCGAGACGAACTGCCAGTTGCGGCTTCTATCCGGCACGATTAAGCCGACGGAGCGAATCGTGTGTGCAAGCGGTTTGCGCTCAACTTTCGCGTAGGTCACCCCGATCTGCTGCTGGCGCTCGACCGGCACAACGAATTCGTGTGACAGCGATGAAGTCATGCTGCTGCCGGACGGCTTTCCCGCGAGCATGGCCGCGTGATCATGTTGAGGGGCGCTTTTAGTGGAGCCCGCTGGGGTTGCGCTCTCTTTCATCACGGGGACAAGATCCATCGAACAGATGGGACATGTCCCGGGTCCCTTCTCGTGTACCGAAGGATGCATTGTGCACGTCCAGTAATCGATCTTGCTCGGTTCTCCTGAGGCGCCCTTTTTTCTGCACGAAGTCGCGCCGAAAAACAGCGCAACGAGCACGAGCAACACTGTGATTCTTCGTGTAAACGTTTTCATCGAGAGTTCCTTTCTTTCGACGCCTGCGAGGTCGCTGAATAAACATCCGCGCCAATCACTGCCTCCAGCTCAGCGACTGCGATTTGGTAGTCGCTCACGTGCTCGCGCGCCGTCGCTTCGATGTCGCGCACATTGCGCTGAGACGTGATCCAGTCCAGGAAGGATGCTTTCCCCGACTCATAGGCGAGGCGGTTCGCTTCGAACGCCTGCCGCGCCTGCGGCACGAGCTTATCGCGGAACAGTTCGACATGATGATGAAACGTTTCGATCTTCTGAAGCTGGTCGCGCAGCAGCCGCAATGCTTCCTTTTGTTCGCGATCAAATCCTTGCTCGGCGGCCGCAAAGTTTGCGCGCGCCTCTCGCACTCCGGCCGAGTATTTGCCGGGATTCACCCATGGAACCGTGAATGACAGGCCGGCATCGAGTTCACTTACCGCTTGCGACGCGTCGTTATAGCGCTGGCCTTTGACACTGACAGCTGGATCGGGAATCCACGCGCGCCGCGCGAGCTGAACCTTTGATTCCTCCATCTCGATCTTCGCACGCGCCATCTGCACTTCGGGCCGCTGTGCGAGCGTGATCGCGCGCAATCTAGTCGGCGAGAGATTTGCGTGGTTAACGTTTGCGGCCAGTGGCACGCCAAGCGGCGCAAACGCGTCGCGATTCATGAGCGTGTTGAGCTGGGACTGGGCGTCGGACAAATTGCGCTCTAAATCCTTCCGCGCTTCCAACTGCTTGCTGTGATCGGTCTCCGCTACGAACACGTTCGCTGCACTCTCAAGGCCAGTTTCGTACCGCGAGCGGCTGATATCCGCGATCTGCCTCAGCGACGTAAGGTTCTTGTCATTGATTTCCAGCTGGTCGTACGCGTTCGCCAGGCGAAAATACGCACTGCGCGACTTCGCGATTACATCAAGTTGTGCGCGTCGGACTTCCTCAAAGATCGACAGCGCTTCGGCCGCTGCTACCCGTCCGCGCACGAGATTTTTGCCGGTGATTGGGATTAGTTGCTCGATCACGAGCGCTTGATCCATAAATGCGTTCGGGGGTACATCGACAAAACGGCGGACGCGTGATTCGCCGCCGATTCGCGGGTCATCCCAAGCATTTGCTTGTCGTATCCGTTCCTGTGCCGCGTGCCAGCGGTTCTCCGCTTCTTTGATCGCCGGATTATTCCCCAGCACAACGCGCGTGACTTCGCCTAATGAGAGCTGCAGCGAAGTGGCGCTATGTTCGCCCCCATCAGCGGCGATCTGACTCTGAATTAATAGAGATGTAGCTAATAAGATTAAAAAAGTTGTCGTTTTCATTGATCCAGGACTGCGATTGAAGACCAGGCGTGCCAGCGAATGGGCACACCCCGGGCGTCAGCGTCCTTGGATCAAATGAGGAAAGTGCAGAGCAGCGCCAGCCGCGGCGTGGGATTCGCCGATGGTGCTCGAGCCTGAAACCGGAACTGCTCAGCTCCGGCTTCGCAAGTTGAGAAAGGCAGCGCGGCGACAAAGCCGGTTGCCTTTAGTTGTTGGCTGGAATCGGCTTTCGCAAGCGGCTGTGACGGCGGAGCCGTGTTCTTTGACGATATCGCGCAACAGGTCTTGTTAGCGCAGCAACCTGGTTGACAAACCTTTTGACTTGGGGCGTCGGGGAGGATGCATGATCGCGCAGTGACACTTACCGGAGCCATCAAAACCGCAGCAGCCATCGCCATCGAAATTATGATCCTGTCCAACATTGATTTGCGTATAGCACAAGTTAGACCGCGCGTCGAGGAAAGCGTTCAGCGCCTTCCTCCTCTCACTCGTATTCCTGGTCCTGCTCGCGTTCGGGGATTATGATTACGATTACGCGCACGAGATGTTTTGGTCGCCTTTGCAACCGGCTTTTGGTCAATCGTGAAACCTTTCGCGATCGCGACCGATATGTTAGTTGTAATTATACAGAGCAACGAAAATAATTCGTAAGGAAAGAACCATGAAAAATGAAGATTTGCAGTCTATAGCGAAAAAGGTCGTAGCCCCCGGCAAGGGGATCCTGGCAGCGGATGAAAGCTCGGGGACGATCGAGAAGCGATTGAAGAGCATTAACGTCCCTTCGACGGAGGAGAACCGCCGCGCGTACCGTGACGTTTTATTTACCACAGCCGGGGTCGGCGAATTTATCGGCGGCGTGATTCTCTTTGACGAGACGATTCGGCAGAAAACTCGGGACGGGCGCACTTTCGTCGAGGCGCTGGAGCAGCAAGGGATCATTCCCGGGATCAAAGTCGATAAAGGCGCGAAACCGATGGCAAATTTCCCGGGAGAAAAGGTCACCGAGGGTCTTGACGGGCTGCGTGAGCGGCTGACGGAGTACCGGCAGTTGGGAGCGCGCTTTGCTAAATGGCGCGCGGTGATCGGGATCAGTGAGAAAATTCCTACACGCAGATGCATCGAGACGAACGCAGAATTGCTGGCGCGTTACGCGGCACTGAGCCAGGAAGCAGACCTGGTGCCGATCGTCGAACCGGAGGTGCTCATGGATGGCACGCACACTATTGAGCGTCATTTCAACGTTACCCAGCAAACGCTGGAAATCGTTTTTCATGCTTTGTCCGAACACCGCGTCCTACTGGAAGCGATGTTACTGAAACCGAACATGGTGCTTTCGGGGAAAGACTGCCCACAGCAAGCTTCGGTGCAGGAAGTCGCTCAAGCCACTCTGCACTGCATGAAACGGGTGGTACCCGCCGCTGTTCCTGGTCTTGTCTTTCTCTCGGGCGGCCAAACTGACTTGCAAGCCACGGAGCATCTCAACGCGATGAATCGTTTGGATCACGTACCGTGGCAGTTGAGTTTTTCCTTCGGGCGCGCTCTTCAAGCTCCTGTGCTCAAAGCGTGGAAAGGTGACCCGGCGAACATGGCAGACGCGCAACAGGCGTTTCACCACCGCGCTCTGTGTAACAGTAGAGCGCGCTTCGGCAAGTACACCGCTGAAATGGAAACCGCGAAAGCGGCATGACGCTGGAAGCCGTCTTGTAGCCATGGCCCTGTGTCGCCGTGTTTGGGACACGACCATGAGCGCCTCGATACTCGCCTTCGCAAGGCTTCGGCTTGGCAGGCAGCGAGGCGGCCACAACAAGAAGCCCGAACGCAAAGTTTGTCCGAGCTAATGGCGCCGGATTCGTTATTCCTTCGTCATTCGACATTCGGGCTTCGTCATTTTATAAACATCGCAATGTGACTCTCGCGCGGCGCTGCATCGAGCGCACCCTGACTGGACACATATAGCATCTCCCATGATCTACACCTGTCCGATGCATCCGGAGATCGAGCAGGATCATCCGGGGAATTGCCCGAAATGCGGAATGACCCTGGAGCCAAAGACGATTGGGGCAGGGGATGAACAGGAACAAGAGGAAATTCGCTCGTTGTCACGAAAATTCTGGACCGCGCTTGTGCTCACAATTCCGGTGCTGTTTATCGCGATGGGTCACGCGATTCCGGGGCTGCACGTGGAGGCAATGGTCCCGAAACAAATCTCGAAATGGATCGAATTTGCCCTGGCAACCCCAGTAGTGCTTTGGGCTGGCGGCTTTTTCTTCACACGCGCCTGGCAGTCGATCGTCAACCGCAGCCTCAACATGTTTACGCTGATAGCTGTCGGCGTCGGTGCAGCCTATTCCTACAGCGTTGTTGCAGTAATCGCGCCAGGAATTTTCCCGCAGTCTTTCCGGAGCAACGGCGAGGTCGGGCTTTACTTTGAAGCGGCAGCCGTCATCACGACGCTCGTTTTGTTCGGGCAGTTAATCGAAGCAAAGGCCCGTAGTCGCACCGGGCAGGCGATCAAGGCGCTGCTTGGTCTTGCCGCAAAAACCGCGCATCGGGTTCGCGATAGCCGGGAGGAAGAAATCTCCGTGGAGGAAATTGAAAAAGGCGACAAGCTCCGTGTTCGACCGGGCGAAAAAATTCCGATCGATGGTGTGATCATCGAAGGCAAAAGCAATATCGACGAATCGATGATTACTGGTGAACCGATGCCTGTGGGCAAAGGTCCCGGTGACAAAGTAATCGGCGCGACACTGAACCAGACTGGCTCGTTCTTAATGCGCGCTGAGAAAATTGGTCCCGAAACGCTGCTCGCACAGATCGTCCAAATGGTGGCGGACGCGCAGCGCACCCGCGCACCCATTCAGAAACTTGCCGATACGGTCTCGGGTTATTTCGTTCCGGCGGTCATCGCCATTGCACTGATCACCTTTCTGATCTGGTCGATCATCGGACCTGCACCGGCGATGGCCTACGCGCTCGTGAACGCCGTCTCGGTTTTGATCATTGCATGTCCGTGCGCCCTCGGGCTGGCGACGCCGATGTCGATCATGGTCGGCGTGGGACGCGCCGCGCAAGCAGGAGTCCTGGTCAAAAATGCGGAAGCCATCGAGACCGCCGAAAAAGTCACGCACCTGATCACAGACAAAACCGGCACGCTAACAGCTGGCAAACCAGAAGTCGTCAGCCGAATCGGCACAAACGCCACGGGCGCACGCGATGTTCTACAAATCGCAGCATCGTTGGAGTCTCATAGTGAGCATCCGCTGGCGCGGGCGATTGTAGAGGCCGCGAGAAAAGAAAGAATCGAGCTGCGTGATGTGGCGGATTTCCAGTCCGTCACAGGTGGCGGCGTGTCCGGTAAACTCGACGGCAGAATCGTTCTTATCGGCAAAGAAAAGTTTCTGACTGAGTCGAACGTCGCGATCCCCGACGAGCTCAAAAACAAAGCCCATCGACTGCAGGAGAAAGAGCAAACTACGGTTTGGCTCGCGGTAGATGGAAACGCAGTGGGCGTTCTCGGCATTGTCGATCCAATTAAGCCCACCACCAAAGAGGCAATTCGCGAGCTTCACCGGATGGGCCTGAAGATCATTATGTGCACGGGGGACAATCGTCGAACGGCCCAATCTGTTGCGCGCGAATTGGGCATCGACGAGTTCAGCGCCGAAGTGATGCCAGATGAAAAGATCGATATCGTTAAGAAGTTTAAATCAAAAGGCGCCATCGTCGCGATGGCTGGGGACGGTATCAACGACGCGCCCGCGCTGGCTGCCGCTGATGTCGGAATCGCCATGGGCACAGGAACGGATGTAGCGATTGAGAGCGCGGGCATCACCCTCGTGAAAGGCGACCTGATTGGAATTGTCAAAGCAATGCACATCAGTCGCGCCGTTATGCAAAATGTCCGGCAGAATCTCTTTTTCGCGTTTATCTATAATGCGCTCGGCGTGCCGATTGCCGCCGGCGCCCTGTATCCGTTCTTTGGTATCCTCCTCAGCCCAATGATCGCAGGCGCAGCCATGAGTTTCAGCTCCGTCTCGGTAATCGCAAACGCGCTGCGGCTGCGGAGAATTTCACTGTAAAACGCGGAGGAAGCGCCAACGGCAATCTGCCTCGCAGTTTTGCGCGTAGTCCCTTTCATATTGCATTTATGTCGTAAAGGACTCGTCCAGCAACTCCTGGATTTTCCTCTCAAGGAGATCATAACCGGGTTCCCCTTTGAAAAACGCTCCTCCCGGATGGACATGTCGGATTACACCGCGCCGATCGAGAAGAAAAGTGACGGACGTCCAGCCGCGATCGTGTTTGTCGAGCCACCAACGACGCAGCGTTTTCCAATCCGAATCGATTGCCACCGGGAACTCAAAGCCAAACTTGCGGGACTGTGCTTTCACGTTGGCCAAACTTAGAGGCTTCGATGATTTATGATGGTAAAATCCGACCACAACCAGTCCGCGGCTACCGTAACGCCTCCAGAACTCATTAAGAGCCGGTGCGCTGGCTTCACAAAACGCACAGCCGGGCGCCGTCCACCACCGCACCAGCACCACTTTCCCGCGGAGTGCCTCTAACGTCAGCGGTTCTGAATTGATCCAATCGCGGGCTGTCCAACCGTCCGGGTGGATGCCGATCAGGGCATTACCTTCACTCAACGGAGCCGAGAAGGCCTCGACGCCGGCAAGCGACGGCGGGCGGCCAGGTAATTGCGCCTCCGCTGCAGCGTCTGATAGCACGCCGGACATCAACCCTGCAATTAATGGGATAGCCAAAGTTGAAGTCATCCACCTGCACAGCATCGTCAGATCCTACACCGAAGAGTCGAGTCTGCGGCAAATAATCCCACTTTTCTGAGGCGGAAGGTAAGGACAAAGAATCCGAACGACGAGAACTTCGCTAAATTCGCGAGCGCAATCAATTCTTGTTTAGGCAAAGTATAATGAAAAACGAACCAAAAGGTGAATCCGAAATGAAAAGCCAATTGTTTGAACAAGACAAGATGGAGAAGGAGGGAGTGGCAGGCAGTTTTCTGCTACAAAATCGTCACACCCTGAAAGTCGAACTGAATGGCGAAGTCTATGCCAAGCAGGGTGCCATGGCGGCGTATCAGGGCAACGTCGAGTTCAGTTTCCACGGTGGCGGTGTCCGCCGAATGCTGAAAAAGATGATCTCTGGTGAAAACCTACAGCTCATGAAAGTTTCGGGGCGAGGGGAGATTTTCTTCTCGGACTTTGGTGCCGAGGTGCAGATCGTCCAACTCGAGAACGATTCATTGACTATCAATACCTCGAACTTGCTCGCTTTTGAATCCACCCTGCAGTGGGATATCAAAATGGTGAAGCCGGGAATGCAGATGCTGGCAGCGGGATTAAGCAATGGCACCGGACAGGTAGCTATCTCCTCTTTTGGCACACCCTTCGTTCTGCAGGTTAACGAGCCGACTTATGTTGATGCGCAAGCCGCATTGGCTTGGTCAAGCTCGCTTCAAACTGATATCAAATCTACCTTCAAGGTTGGTTCGCTGATCGGCCGGGGCAGCGGAGAGAGCTTCCAAATGCTTTTCACCGGAGATGGATTTGTCGTAGTTCAACCGAGCGAGGCGCCTAGATTGCCTACGCGTGGATGACGATGCTGGGTCGTCAAAATTGACGTAAGTTGCGCGTGCGGTCTCCGTCCGCCAGTTTGTCGCGCGCATGGCAAAAACTTTCTACATCACCACGGCGATTGATTACACCAATTCGCCGCCGCATATCGGGCATGCTTACGAGAAGGTGCTGGCCGATGTGATTGCCCGCTATCACCGACTCAAGGGCGAGAAAGCTTTCTTCCTTACCGGTGTCGATCAACATGGCCAAAAAGTGCAGCAGTCGGCAGCCGGAGCAGGCGTCCCACCGGCAGAATTCGTCAAAGGAGTCACGCAAAAATTTGTCGATCTTTGGAAAGAACTCGACGTGAGATATGACGCTTGGGCGGCGACGATCGATCCGCTGCACAAGAAAGTTGTTCAGGGAATGCTGCAACGGTTGTTCGACGAAGGTCAGATCTACAAAGACAAGCAGGCCGGTTATTACTCGATTCGTCAGGAACAATTTCTTACCGACAAGGAACGCGGGCCGGATGGCGAATTCGGCCCGGAGTGGGGGCAGGTCGAATTTCGCGAGGAAGAAAATTATTATTTCAAGCTCGAGCAACACAAACAATGGCTGCTCGATTTGATCGGCAAGCGAGCGAAAACTGAAAAGCCGCTTGTCATTCCGGATTTTCGCGAAACGGAACTGCGCAACGCCGTCGAAAGACTCTCCGGTGATCTTTGCATTTCACGTCCAAAGTCGCGCCTTAATTGGGGAATCGAGCTTCCATTCGATCGCGATTACGTGAACTACGTCTGGTTTGACGCGCTGAGTAATTATATCAGCTTCGCCGGCTACGATCCCAAGATCGACAAGTACGAAAATCAACCGCAGGAATTCCGCGGCAAATGGCCAGCGGTCCAAACCATTGGCAAAGATATTCTTGTCCCGGCCCACGGAATTTACTGGCCGATCATGCTGCACGCGGTCGGCTTTCCCGATGATCAAATGCCGCAATTGCTCGTGCACGGCTGGTGGAATCTCGGCGGGACAAAGATGAGCAAGAGCGCGGGGAACATCGTCGATCCGTTCGCCCTCGTCGAGAAATACAGTGGGGAAGCACTGCGCTATTATTTGATGAGTGATATTGCAACTGGCCAGGATGCGGATTTCTCCGAAGAACGTCTTATCGAACGTTACAATGCTGATCTCGCTAACTCGTTGGGCAATTTGCTCAATCGCTCGTTAACTATGGCCGCGAAGTATCAAGATAGTCGCATCACGTTCCCAGAAGGTGAGTGGTTGCATAACCCAAATGAGGGTCCGACGAAATCTTATTCAGACCCTATTGTTAAGAAGATCGGAATCTATAAATCACACATGAGCGCAGGACAAACGCTTCCGATTACGCTGCCGTTTACATTCGGTCCCTTTGTGGTAAACGCTGCGATCACCAACATTTTGGAAATTGCCAATCAGGGAAATGTGCTCGTGGAAAATGCCGCGCCATGGAAACTTGCGAAGAATATAAGTGAGGTTTCAAAGATAAAACTCAACGCTGTTCTTTATTCGCTCGCTGAGTCACTCCGCATCATCGCGATTTTGATTTCGCCGGTGTTGCCGCGAGCTGCGCATGGAATTTTTGACCAACTGAATTGGAAAATGGAGTTGAGTGGAAAAGAAGAACGTTTCTCACTGGCAGATGCGGAGTGGGGCAGGCTACCGGACGGACATGTTGTTGGTAAACCGGTGCCGTTGTTTCCGCGGATTGAACGGTAACGCTGGGTAGCACATGCGTCTCGCGTGTTGGTTTCGGCGTCGCGCCGAAACAGGCTTTTCCGTAAAACGAGATCCCGAGCTTGCGTGGCGCTAAGGAAAGTTCGCGATGGCGAGACACCATCGCCAGACACGCGTGTTCCCGCGAGAAAAATCACTGCGTGCATTCTTCGAATGCGGCGGATTTGCCTTGCAAATGTGCTAGTACTTCGCCGGCGAAATGGAGCGAGCCGGTGAGAAGAATGGGATGTGGCCGTTTGCGCGCTTGCTCGATCGCGTCTCCGATCGACGGAATGATGGAGTAGGGGAGTGATGGAGTAATGCTCGACAGCGCGAGTGCCAGATCTTCGGGATCAGCTGCGCGTTCGCTGCGAATTTTTGGGAGTAGGACGGATTCGCTGATTGCTGCAAGGGCCTCACAAATTCCGCGCAAATCTTTATCGGCAAGACCGGCCAGGATCAGTGTCGCTCGCTGATCGCCAAAGAATTCGCGCCAGGTGTCGGCAAGAACGCGGGCGGCACCCGGATTATGCGCGCCGTCGATGATCGTCCTGTCGTCCCAACGCTGAAAACGCGCGGGCCAATGAACATTGGCAAGTCCATATGCAATCGCAGATTCGTCGATGGCGATCTTGGCGGCACGCACGGTAGCAATTGAAAGAAGTGCATTTTGCTTTTGATGAGACCCAGCGAGACCGATTGGGGTCTCGCCATAGGGCGCTGTCACGAATTGAAGCCGTGCTGCGCATTCAGCAGCCCGCGTGCGGATCGCTTCTTCCGCTTCAGGTCGCTGGGCGGCGGAAACAACAGGAACTTTTCGCTTGATGATTCCAGCTTTTTCAGCCGCAATTTCTCCAAGCGATTGTCCCAGCCATTTTTCGTGGTCGAAATCGATCGGCGTAATGACCGAGACATCTGATTGAATCGCGTTCGTGGCATCGAGTCGGCCGCCCATACCGGTCTCGAGAATGACGAAGTCGATCTTCGCTTCGCAAAAACACTTGAGGGCAAGCGCCGTGGTGACTTCAAAAAACGTCGGATGTGCGTCCCAATCAGTGACGAGATCGCGAATTGCTGTCAGGCCGTTGGCAACGGCTTCCTCGGTAACCATTTCGCCGTTCAAGCGAATGCGTTCACGAAACGTGACAAGGTGAGGGGATGTGAACAGACCCGTTCGATATCCTTGTGCGCGCAGAATCGAATCGATCATGGCGCAAACGGACCCTTTACCATTCGTGCCGGCGACATGGATGACGCGGCTCGCACGAAGATCGATGTGCAGCTCGGCGATCAGTCGCCGAATATTTTCCAGGCCGAGCTTGATGCCGAAGCGCTGGAGGCCATAGAGCCAGACAAGTGCTTGTTTGTACTTCAAAGGTCGCGGCACTTTCCCCGAACGCTTTCGGGGGACCATGTTCACGGCGCGACAGCGAAGTAGCTGAGCAATCGGCTGATCTGTTCGCGCATTTTTTTTCGGTGAACGATCATGTCGATCAAACCGTGTTCCTGAAGAAACTCGGCGGTCTGAAACTTTTCCGGCAAATCCTGGTGCGTTGTTTCTTTAATCACGCGCGGTCCGGCAAAGCCGATCATGCTTTTCGGTTCAGCGATAATAACATCGCCTAATGACGCAAAGCTAGCCATGACGCCGGCAGTAGTCGGATTTGTTAGAACAGAAATGTAGGGAAGGCGCTGTTCCGCATGACGGGCGAGTGCCCCGGCCGTCTTGGCCATTTGCATCAAGCTCAACATTCCCTCGTACATGCGAGCTCCGCCGGAAGCTGCAACGATAACGACGGCAGAGCGCTCGGCCGTTCCATATTCAATCGTGCGGGTAATTCTCTCACCAACGACCGAGCCCATCGTCGCAGCGAGAAAGCCGAAATCCATCACCGCGATCGCGATCTTGTAGCCGTCAAGAATTCCGTATCCGCTAATCACGGCGTCGAGCAGACCGGTGCCTTCCTGATATTTTTTGAGGCGATCCTTGTAGCTGGCCATTCCTTGAAAGCGCAAAATATCTACCGACTTCAAGTCAGCGTTCATTTCGACAAAAGTGTCCGGATCGAGCAGATTCTCGAGCCGTTCCCTGGCCGCCTGCGCAAAATGATAATCGCACCGCGGACAGACGCGCTGGTTTTGTGCGAGCTCGATTTCCGGCACCACCTCGGAGCAGCCGGGACATTTCTGGAAAAGACCATGCGGGATGTCGCGCTTCTTGCGATTTTGCGCCTTGATCACTGGTTTCTTGAAAATGGCCATGGGAATTATGCGCGTGCGGCGGTCGCCGCATAAACAGAAATGGCGCCCGCGCGTTTCAAAATACGCGCGCACTCGCTCAGCGTGGAGCCAGTTGTCAGAACGTCGTCGATCAACAACACGCGTAAACCTCGCACGTTCATGTTCTTTCGTAAACGAAACGCATTATGCAAATTTTCCATGCGCTCGGCGCGATCCAATGCGGTTTGTGTAGTCGTGTAACGAATCCGTTCGAGTGCCGGTTTCGATTGAATCGATACCTGCGCGCTCAATAACTCCGCAAGCAGGCTGGCCTGGTTAAATCCGCGTTCTCGTTGTCGAGTTGGGTGCAACGGCACTGGGACGATAAGGTCGAACCGGCAACCACGCAGCCGTGCGTCATCTAACCCTGCTCGAAGCCAGCGCGCCACGGGCTGACGCAGATAAATCTGCCGACCGTATTTAAAGTCGTGAATGATCTGGCGAACAATCCCGCGACTGCGGTATGCGGCTACGGCCGCGTCGAAGTGAATGGTGCGATGGGCGCAATTGGCACAGGTGAATTCACCGGTAATCGCGCCTTCGAATGGTTCGGAGCATTTTTTACAAAACGGCGCGACAATGCGGACGATCTTTGCTTCGCACTGATCACAGAGATACTCGCCCCCTCGAACATCTGCTCTACAGGTGACGCAGGCCGGTGGATAGAGAAGCGATGCAATCGCACCTAACCTGTCAAACTTGGGAAGCGCGATCATGTTTTAACCAGATTCGCATTAACAGCCACGTCACACAGGCTACGCCGAGCGGGACAATTCCCACGAGCAGATTCTTTCCCAACCAGGGGAGGACCAGCATTTCCTGGCGTGCCACTCGGCTAAAGGCGCCGTTGCCAAGTATCCAGCCGGCATGCAGGCCAATCGGCAACCATAATGAGCGCGTGAGTACGCGCGCATCAGCCAGAATCCAACCGATAAAAAATAGTGTGGCAAACGCTGAGATCAGCATTGTCGCATCGCCAAACTGTTCAAATGAATGGGCAATGGAATTGAAGCCCGAAGTCCATGTTACGGTCGTGGATGTTTGCTCCGGGGCTTTTAGAAAATGAATAACGGAAAAGATCGCGGAGGCTGCCAGAATCGACATGGACTGGCGGCCAGTTTTTAGCAAAACACCCAGGACGATCCCGCGAAAGAATGTTTCTTCAATGAAGGGGACCGTTAGTGCAGCCGCGATCACTTTGCCGAATCGTGCCCAAGCAAAGGTGTGCCGAAACGAGTAAATGTTAAATGCAATCAGCAAAGCGCCGCAGCAGAGCAGGGGAATAGCCGCAAGAAGAATACCTGCGAAGACATCGCGGCCCCAGCGGGGATTCGGCGCAAGGCGCAAATCAGCCATGCTTCGCACGTTAGTGACGCGAAGAAACGGCCAGAGTAAAACCGCAGCAGCAATCAGGAGCGCCCGGTGAAAGAACGTTTCGAAATCGTATCGGGCAAGGAAGGGAAACACGCCGTGCGCCATGAGCCACTGCGTTGCCCAATAAAGAATGGGAGCGACAAAGGCTGCCGTTATGATGGTCGCGGCAAAATAAGCCGCCAGTCTAGCTGCGTCTTTCAAGCCTGCTAATGTAGGGTTTTACGGTAATGCCAAGTCAACACATATGGACGGAGAAAGATCGAGATGGGAAAAAGCGAGAAGTGCGCGCGACGAAATTCGGTGGGGTGTGGCGGTTCCAATCGAAAATCTCCGGTGAAACGGAATGGATCTATTACAATTCCCCACCTTTTCAGGATCTATTAAGCTTGAAAGAAATTGTTGCCCGAAAATATCGACGCCGGCGCGCCTCGATTGAAGACGTTGTCTCGGTTAACAAACTTATCGAGGAGCAAGGCGCTCGTGAATGAGTGGGACACCAAGGCGCTGATCGCCGCTGACAAGCGGTTCGTCTGGCATCCGTTCACTAATATGCCCGAATGGTGTGCTCCGGGGCATGAGCCGCTGGTTTTAGTCAATGGCAACGGTGCGCTCCTGCGCGACAGCCGGGGCCGCGAATACATCGACGGCAATTCGTCGATCTGGACGAACATTCACGGCCACAATCATCCGCACATCAATGCGGCAATCCGTCGGCAGCTCGACCGTGTAGCGCACACTTCTTTTCTCGGGTTTACCAACCCCGCCGCGATCGAGCTTGCACGCGCGATTGTGGAGCTTTTCCCGAAGGACTCGTTGAGCCGAGTTTTTTTGTCAGACGACGGTTCGACCGGAATCGAGGTCGCCTTAAGGATCGCCGATCAGTATTGGCGGCTGCGGCATTCGAGAAGGCACCACTTCATCGCCTTCAAAAGCGGTTATCATGGCGATACGGCAGGCGCGGCCAGCCTGGGGGCGACCGCCATGTTCCAGATTGGACGTTCACACTGGAATTTCCCAGCGATTCAGGTTCCATCAGTGAAGGCACTGGAGCAGCTTTCGCCAAGCGAAGCAGCCAAGATTGCCGGGGTCGTGATCGAGCCGCTGATTCAGGGAGCGGCCGGGATGCGCCTTTGGCCACCAGGCACCTTGCGGGCTGTCCGAGAATGGTGCGATCGCACTGACACGCTCCTGATCGCGGACGAGGTCATGACCGGCTTTGGACGAACTGGCCGGATGTTTGCGATCGAGCACGAAGCCGTAATTTCAGACATGGTTATTTTGGGTAAAGGCTTGAGTGGAGGCTATCTTCCGCTTGCTATTACTTTAGTCTCAGAAAAAATATTCTCGGCTTTCGACGGTTCCGTTGTTGACGGAAAAGCGCTTGCTTACGGACACAGCTACACCGGGAATGCGCTTGGCTGCGCTGCTGCCAAGGCGAGCTTGGAGATTTTTAAGACCGAGAACGTCTTGGCGGCTCTACAGCCAAAAATCCAGCATCTGTCGGAGGCACTCGCCAGTCTGAGGCAACCTCCGGGCGTCGTAGAAGTCCGGCAGTGCGGATTTATTGCGGGAATTGAGCTGGATGAGTCTCGCGAGAGCGGGCTACCAGGGTTTGCCGCAAAGGTCTGTAATGAAGCTCGGCGACACGGATTCCTCACCAGGCCGATCAGGAACGTTATCGTATTGATGCCGCCGTTGTGCATAACGAACGATCAATTGACGCAAGCAGTAAAAGCGCTCCATGCGTCAATCATCACGGTTTGGGACTGCAGATCTAGCGGGCCGCGATCGCTCGCCACGGTGGAGCCCGTCCAAGGCGAAGGCGGGCCGGGCGCGCCAAACAAACGTCGCAATGTCCATGTCGAAAAAATTGCGCCTTGATCAACTTCTGGTCTCGAAAGGGCTGTTTGGGAGCCGCGAGCAAGCGCAACGCGCGGTAATGGCTGGCGAAATCAAAATCGGGACGCAAGTTGCCGCAAAACCATCTCAGCTTCTCGAGACAGACGCAGCGATCGCGGTGAAGCCGACGCAAAAATACGTTGGCCGCGGCGCGTTGAAGTTGGAAGGTGCTCTCGATCGCTACGGAATCGATGTGAACGAAAAAGTTGCGCTGGATATCGGCGCGTCCACGGGAGGGTTTACCGATTGCCTGCTCCAGCGCGGCGCCACGAGAGTGTATGCGGTCGACGTCGGGCACGGCCAATTGGCTTGGAGAATCCGGAACGATCCGCGTGTTGTCGTCCTCGAAAAATTGAATGCGCGATTTCTCTGCCGCGAGCATATTCCGGAACTTGTTGATGTTTGCGTGATCGACGTCTCCTTCATTTCGTTGACTTTAATCTTGCCGAACGTGTTCGACTTGATAACGCCAGCTGGCGTGATCCTTGCGCTGATCAAGCCGCAATTCGAATTACAACGTGCGGATGTTGGCAGGGGCGGAGTCATCCGCGATCCCGAGTTGCAGCAAAAAGCGCAAGACAAGATCGTTGCATTTGTGACCAGTCTCGGTCATGTCGTCACCGGAATCGTTCCGTCCAGGATTAAAGGTGCAGACGGGAATCAGGAATTCTTCGCATGCCTCCGAAAACGATTGGGTTAATCGCACACACAGGTAAGCCAGGCGTTGGCGATCTGGTCAACGCCATCGCTCGGGAGTTCGGTCGTTTTTCGATTTCGGTTTTGCTCGGAAAAGAAACGGCCGCCATTGCTGGAAAGAAATCGGGGCATTCGATGGCGGAATTGGGGGCGGCGGCGGATCTTCTGGTGGTTGCCGGAGGCGACGGAACAATTCTGCACGTGGTTGGGCAACTTAGCGAGATCATCAAGCCAATCTTCGGCATCAACGTAGGCGCTCTTGGTTTTCTGACCTGCGCGAGTTCTTCCACCTATCGCGAGGCAGTGGAATGCATCGCGAAAGACCGGATTAACTTTAGTCAACGGGCGCTGCTTGAGGCGCGGGTACGGCTCGGCGAGAAACAAACCGCCAAAATGATCGCGTTGAACGACGCCGTGTTGAGCCGGGGCGAACTTTCGCGCCTTGTAATGCTGCGGACGCTGGTCAACGGCGAACCGCTCACTGAATTCAATGCCGATGGTCTGATTGTTGCCACGCCCACCGGTTCCACAGCTTACTCGCTGTCGGCCGGCGGACCAATTCTCGATCCGGAGTCGGGGGTTTTCGTGATCACGCCGATCTGCCCGCATGTTCTGACGAACCGATCGATTATCGTCGCAAACAGCTCGACGGTTGAAATCGAAGCAAGTGATCCTGATTACCCGGTCTTTCTAACCCTGGATGGCCGCAAGCCGATCCATGTCGAGCGCGGATCGATAGTCACGATTCGCAAGGCGAAAAAGACGTTGCCATTGGCCTCGCTACCCGACGCCTCATTCTTCAGCGTGGTTCGACAGAAACTGAAGTGGAGCGGGAGCAATTTGTAGGGGCTTTTGACCGGCATCTTCATGGGCCCGGAAAAAGTGCGCAGCGCAATTTGTCGCATCCTTCTGATACTTTTGTTTAGTCAGGCAGCGACACATCGCGGCTTCTCCGCGGATCAAACACAGCAAGTCGGTGGTGTGAAGGCGCTGGCTACATACGCACCGAGACCCCCAATACCCTTATGAGGCCCGGGCGCAGGGGCAAATCGGCGCAGGCGTAGCAATCCTAGCGGTTGACCCCAATACGGGTGTCGTGAAGAAGGCCGAAATGGCGACAAGCACGAGTTACGAACTTCTTGATAATGCCGCGCTGAACGCATTCCGACGATGGCAATTTAAGCCAGGTACGGTCACGAAGGTCAAGATTCCAATCAGGTACACGATGAAAGGCCCCGTCATCAGCGTTTTAGAGGTGAAGAGCAAGATAGACATGGATAGCGCTCTTGCTCCGTTCCTAGGAAAAGGAACCGTGCTGCATGGACCGAATCCAGCCTATCCGCGAAACGCGCCATGGACTGGCAAGCAGGGCAAAGGAACTTACGAGCTGCACGTTGGCAAAGATGGGAAAGTTGAAGACGTAAGAATCCTAAAGAGTTCGGGAGACCCAACGTTTGATCGGGTCGCGCTGGGCACGCTGCGTAAATAGCGGTTGCGAAAAGGGCCAATCGTCATTGAATTGCCACTGGCTTTCAAACTAACGCCGCGCCGGTACGATGTATGGATTCCTTAAAGGCTTTGGGTCGATGGTCGCAAATGCGGGGGCGCAACGCGATGTGCGAAGCAATACCAGACCAAGCGTGGTCATCATTCTCATGGACGACATGGGCGATGGGAGACATCGGCAGTTACAGAGTGAAAGACGCGAAAACTCCAAATCTCGATCGGTTGGCGCGCGAAGGAATTCGCCTGACCGACGCATGCGCCAACGCATCCAACTGTTCGCCGACCAGAAGCTGGTCTCATCACCGGCCGGTACACCGACCCGCGTCTAGAAATTGCGGCTCAAAAATAGTTCTTGCATGGGTTTGTGAACACCTGTTAATAACTTGCAATAAATCCAAGACCTTCGTAAAAATGGGCTCCCGTGTAAAAGACTTGGGTCTTCGTAGTCCCTATGACAAGGTGGGCGGCTTGTTTTATTTCGGTCGAATGCTGGACAAAATCCGCAGCCTTGGCAACGGAGAATTGCCTCTCGAATATGAAGTGAACCTGGGAAAGGGTTTTGACGAAAAATGCGCAACCTTTCTCCGAGTTAGATACGAGCTAGTAGTCGAGTACGTGAATCATGGCCTCAACGAGGAGGCAATTTTGGAGTCCTGTTTTGGGATGGGGCGCCGACCGTCCGAGGGTGAGATTTATATGTGGAATGAATTCATGCGAAAACGAGGCTGGAATGACGAACTTTCCGAGACGTTGGAAAGCGAGAAAAAAAAACAAGCGATGGTTTCCAGGTCGGAGATCCAGACAATGTTTCAATTCATTGATGCCGATGAAGGGCGCTTGGTAAACGATAACCATATGAACGGCTACTCGCGCTCAAAGTATGGCAGGACAGGAAATGGCGTTCCGGCCAAAGAATAGAGACCGCTCCCGCGCTCTAAAAGCGTGGTAGTCCCACGCCGGAGGAAACAGTGACGGATATTCGGTGCTCGCGATTTTATATGACATATATTGTCTGATGTTATAATACGGCCAGCGCTGCCAACGGGGTTCCCCTGCAACTTCCCCTCCCATTATTGCCGGCCTTGACCGTCACTTGCCTTCGCGACGGCTCACAGACCGCAATTACTGTGAGCTGCGCTCCGGGATCGTTCGCGAGAAACCCAGTTTAAAGCTCTGCCTCAAAACCCTCTCGCTTTGAGATTACTTTTCGATCTGAGTGCGGGAGACTGGAGCAGATTGCTTGCATAAATTCAATGCAACTCTCTCATTGATAGCGGCAAGTGGAGATTTATGGGGGTTGTCGCGTATAAACCCAGCGATCAGTAAATTGCCCCTTCGATGTGCCTCAATCGTGGGCGCCGACTCCGATTAAGCCAAGAACGACGGCTGGGTTTCTTACCTCTGCCTTAGATTCTAGACTTTTGGCGTTCCTTTGCGTCTGCCGCGCCGTTTTGGCCCCGAAACGTCTTTCGGAGGTTGTGGCGGGATCACGCCAGGGTCCATTTCGTGAGTTTTAAAGGCCGAAAGTGGCTGGGTGGCGCCAACGGCGGGCATCAATCGCGCGAGAGCGAACTCGGCGTGTATTAGTTGGGCCGCGCGATCGACATCTTTTTCGTCGATAATGACTGCGATTTTAATCTCGGAGGTGGAGACCAGCTGGATGTTGATCCCGTCCCGACCCAGGCATTCGAACATTCGCGCGGCTACGCCAGAGTGCGATCGCATCCCGATGCCGACAACGCTCAGTTTGGCCATACCGCTCGCCGTGTTCAAACGCCTGGCGCCTATTTCGCTCACGACTGGCATCAAAATCATTCGGGCATTTTCCAATTCATCCTCATGAATCGTGAATGAAACGTCGGTTGTTCCGCCGATCGACGCATTTTGGACAATCATGTCCACGATGATGTGCGCAGCGGCAATATTCGAAAAGATCCGGCCGGCATTGCCCGGTTCGTCCCGCACTCCTGCGACCGTGAGTTTGGCCTGATGGCGGTCCAGACTGATGCCACGGATCACTACGTCTTCCATGCTGGGCGTCTCTTCTTTCGCAATTGTTCCAGTGCTTGTTTTGAGACTTGACCGCACCTCGAATTCGGTCCCGAATTTCTTTGCAAACTCAACGGCGCGCGATTGCATGACCTTCGAACCCGCGCTGGCCATCTCTAGCAACTCATCGTAGGCGACCTCGTCGAGTTTTTTTGCGTCAGCCACTACGCGCGGATCGCAGGTGAAAACACCATCGACATCGGTAAAGATCTGACAGACATCAGCATTCAAGGCGCCGGCTAGCGCAATTGCCGTCAAGTCGGAGCCGCCGCGGCCGAGCGTAGTGGTTTCTCCTTCGGGAGTCTGACCCTGAAAACCGGCGACGATGACGATATAATCATCCGACAGCAGCTCATGAATCTGCTTTGGACTGATGTTGGCGATCCGCGCCTTGGTGTGATTGCGATCTGTTAGTATTCCTGACTCGGCGCCCGTCAACGAGATGGCTCTTCCGCCCAGTGCATTAACCGCCATGGCCGTCAATGCGGCGGCGGCATGTTCTCCAGTTGCGAGCAAAATATCGAGCTCGCGCTCGGTTGGGCGCGGCGATATCGCGTGCGCGCGCTTGATTAACTCATCGGTCACACCCGCCATTGCCGAAATCACCGCGACGACCTGGGAACCTTCGCGGTGCGTTTCGACAAGACGACGCGCCACGTTACGGATTCGCTCCGGTGTTCCGACGGAAGTGCCACCGTATTTTTGAACAACCAGGCGCATGTCAGGGATAAATTATGATGCAAGAACGCGAAATCTTAAACGGCATCGTTTCCGCCTGTGAATCGAGCGTGTCAAACGCAGAGTCTCTAGAGCTCGATGGCGTGCTGGACATCGCTCGCGGTCGCCGGGACCGGTTTCAATTCCTTCATCTGGTGCATAATTACATCGGGATCTTTCAGTCCGTGCCCGGTAACCGTACAAACAATCCGGCTCCCTTCTGGGATTTTTCTAAATGAATACACAGTCTCATTTGAGTCACAGCATTTGAAAAAGCCGGCGATGGCGGCTGCGCTTGCCGGTTCGACGAAAATTCCTTCGTGCCGCGCCAGCCACATCTGCGCATCGAGAATTTCGTCATCGGTGACGACGTCAACTGCCCCGCGCGATTCCTCGATCGCCGCTCGCGCTTGTTTCCAACTCGCGGGATTACCAATTCGGATGGCCGAGGCGATCGTCTCGGGTTGCTTGATGATCCGGTTGTGAAAAATCGGAGCTGCGCCAGCGGCCTGGAAACCGAGCATGACCGGCAGCGTTCTCGAGCGGCCTTGGAAATGATATCCGCGATAGCCGGCCCAATAGGCCGTGATATTGCCTGCGTTACCGACAGGAAGCAGGTGATAATCGGGCGCATCCCCGATTTCATCGACAATCTCAAACGCCGCCGTCTTTTGTCCGGCGATCCGATCCGGGTTAATCGAATTCACGATGACAAAATCGCCTTGCTCGCCGAGCTCGCGCACGATTCGAAGTGCATCATCAAAGTTGCCATCGATGGCAACGATTTTTCCGCCGTAAGCAAAAGCCTGGAGCAATTTGCCAGTGGCAATCTTTCCGGCAGGCAAAATTACCGCGCAGGAAATTCCTGCCCGCGCTGCATAAGCAGCCGCGGAAGCCGAAGTATTTCCAGTTGAAGCGCAGATGAGTGCCCGCGCGCCGTGTTCTATCGCTGTGGACACAGCGACCGTCATGCCGCGATCCTTGAACGAGCCCGTCGGATTAACGCCCTCGTTCTTCACAAAAACATGGCAGCCGCGACCGACGCGTCTACTTAGTTCTGGACAATGGATCAGCGGCGTATCTCCCTCGCCCAGCGAAATAACTGGGGTTCTGTCGTTAACCGGAAGGAAATCGCGATAGCGCGCGATGACTCCCCTGCCCTGTTCAAGGTTCATAAATACGGCCCGTTGTAGCCGAATGCGCCGGGATCCGTCTCGCGCGCACTGCCACAGGTCTATGTTCCAAACTCGGCATGCGGAAAAGGCTTTGCAAAGAGTGCCCGAATCTCTTTCCTTTAGCAATCCGGCGGCCGCCGGACTTATTCGTACAAGATCGCATCGTATGGCTTCGCTGGATAAAGAAACCAAGTTTCGCCTTCTTAAGACGATGCTGGAAAGCCGCCATGCAGATCTGCGCGAACAAAATTTAAACCGTCAGGGCAAGGGACACTTTCACGTTTCCGGAATGGGCCACGAGGCACTTGCGGCGATTTCATTTCTCCTGGGGCCAGACGATTACATTGTCCCGTATTATCGGGATCGCGGTCTTGTGCTCGGGCGCGGCATGACGACGCGCCAGCTCGGCCTCGAATATTTCGCCAAGCGCAACACCGGAAGCGGCGGCCGGCAAATGCCGTCCCATTACAGCAATGCGGATTTGCACATCTGGAGTGTGCCAACGCCGACCGGTTCGCAGCTTCTTCCGGCATGCGGCATTGCCTGGGGCATCCAGCTCGATGCCAAAAACAGTGTCGTGGTGACCACAGTCGGTGACGCGGCGACCCGTCAAGGCGACTTTTACGAGGCCATCTCGTTCGCAAAAGAAAAGAAATTGCCCGTCCTCTTCGTGGTCGAAGACAATGCTTATGGCATTAGCATGCCGACTCGGAAGACAAATCCACTCGTGCTCGGAGTTCTTCAGGCCAGCGACTGGCAACAAATCGAGGGGCAAGACGTTGGAAAACTTTATGAGGCAACGCGCGCGGCGATAGAGAAAATGCGCGCTGGCAATGGACCGGTGTTTTTCTGGGTGAAGATGGAACGGTTATCCAGTCACACCAGTTCCGACGACCAAAAACTCTACCGCAGTCCGGAAGAGTTACAGGCGCTGGAAAAATTTGACCCACTCAAGTGCTGGAAAGATCAACTGATTCAGGAGGGCGTGATCACCGAGGAAGAATTCGCGAAGCTGGATCGTGAAATTAAAGAGCGCATTCGTCGCGAGTACAGCGAAGCAGAGAAAGCCGAGGACCCGTCGCCTAACGAGCTTCTCGCCAATGTTACCAGGTCGCCGCCTCAGATCGACAAGGAAATCCTGCCCCCCGGCAAGTATCGCATTGGCGACACGGTGAACAAAACATTGCGGGCCGGTCTCGAAGAAGATCCGCGACGGATCATCTTTGGTGAGGATATTGAGGATCCGAAAGGCGGCGTCTTTCGTCTTACCCAGAAGCTCTCAACCGAGTTCCCGAAGCAGGTTTTCAATTCGCCGCTGGCTGAATCGACCATTCTAGGCGTTGCCTGCGGCTTGGCTGCGTACGGTAAGCGTCCGGTCTTCGAAGTGCAGTTCATTGATTTTATTTATCCAGGCTTCAACCAACTCATAACGAACATTTCGACGTTGCGCTGGCGATCGTTCGGCAACTGGAAATGTCCCGCCGTGATTTACGCGCCTTATGGCGCCTATCTTCCCGGCGGAAGCTTGTGGCACAGCCAGGCAAACGAGTCGGCGCTGGCGCATTATCCCGGTCTTAGCGTCGTCATTCCAAGCACGCCCGAGGACGCGGCCGGCTTGCTTTGGACTGCGATGCAGGCGGAGGATCCGGTGATCTTTCTGATTCCAAAGCATCTACTTTGGGCCGAACACGAATACGAGGAGCCAGTTCGCGCCATACAATTAGGTCAGGCGCGCAAGCGCGTGAGTGGGTCTGACGTTACTTTGGTTGCGTGGGGCAACACGATCGAGAAATCTCTCGAAGCGATCGAGAAGATCGAAAACGAAATAAGTGTTGAATTGATCGACCTGCGTTCAATCATGCCGTGGGATCGCGCCACGATTGAAGAATCAGTGGGAAAGACCCGGCGGTTCATTGTCGTTCAAGAAGACACTGAGAATTGCAGCGTCGGTCAGATGCTCATTTCGCACGTGACAGGCAAGCCGCAGCTGTGGAACGAGATGATCAGCCCGCCGATTCTCGTCAGCAAAACCAATGTCGCGATCGGTTACAATCCGATCTACGAGTACGCCGCGCTGCCGGATGTGGAGCGGATCGTCGCCGCAATCCGGCGTTCTGTTGCCACAGAACAGGAACGCACAGTTATGGCCGCAGGCGTCGATCGCGGCCGGGGAGTCGCGGAGCCCGAATATATCGAGCCGCGGTCAGTGGCCCCGGCAACAGCGGAGATGAGCAAGCAGCGATCGCAAAGCATCACCGTTCCGGTGATGGGTGAAGGAATTCGGAATGCGAAAATTGTCTCGCTTTTGAAGAAGCCCGGTGAGGACATCGAACTAGACGATCCGCTTTGCGAAGTTGAGACGGATAAGGCGGTTTACCCAATTGAGTCATCGTTCGCGGGCGTCATGGGCGAATGGAAAACAAAAGTGGGCGACACGGTGGAGATCGGTCAGGAACTTGGGACCATCCTTACCGAGGAGGCTTCGTTTGCAGATCAAGTTCATGTGGCGGCAAAAACATCACCGGACGGAAAACAAACACCTGTAGCGGCAGCCGTGTCCGCCGGTCGGACGGACTCGTCCCGTGGCGAGCCAGCTGCGGAACGGTCGAATCGCGGGCGACAGGGCCGCCGCTACAGCATCGAGCCGGCGCTTTCGCCTACGATTACCCGCAAACTCAGCCATGTCATTCCTGCCAATCTGCAGATCGATGTCGGCTGGGAGGCAATTCGAAAAGCGCGTAATGCAGCTAAAAAGAAAGATGAAAAGAACGCCCCTTCCCCCTCCGTTATGATTGCGTGGGCAGTCGTGCGCGCGATGGAAAAACACGCGCCATTTCGCCGGTTGATTCTCGAAGACGATCAGATCGTCCAGAATGAAGATTTTGATCTGGGCATCGCAGTGGCGCTCGAAGGCGATCGCCTGGCGACTGCGGTGATCACGAATGCAAACCGAAAGAACTGGCCCGAATTCGTAAAGATTTACAACGAAACGGTCGATGCGACGCGCGGCGGTCGCATTGACGCCATGAACGCACCAGTTGTAATCACGAGCCTGGGTGCGTTTGGCGTAAAAGCCGGGGCGCCAATCGTTGTGCCGCCATCAGTCGGCACGCTTTTTGTCGGTACCGCGCACCGCGAATTAATTCCAAACAAAAACAAAAATGAAACCGCCGAGGTGATTACGCTTTCGCTCACGTTTGATCACCGCGTCGTCAACGGTGCCGGCGCGGCCAGCTTCGCTAATGAGATCAAGAAACAAATCGAAGGTTTAGAATCTCCGCAGTAAAGGATCTGGTCCGATAAGCCAAGCTTCACCACATGTACTTTGAAGTCCGACGCATCATCGGCGCTGATCATCCCAGCTTGCCCGGGCATTTTCCCGGGGCAGCCATTGTGCCGGGCGTAGTAATTCTCGATGAGATCCTCGCAGCCTTGACCGAGTGCCGCGAAGATTCTCACGTTACCGCCATAAGCGCAGTCAAGTTTCTCGTGCCCTTGAAGCCTGGCCAGCCGTTCACTATCTGCCTTGTTGCGAGTAAGCGCGCTGAGGGCGAAGTTGCTTTTCGCTGTCATGTCGAGGACCGCGTGATAGTTGAAGGTCGACTTCAGGTCCGCTGCGGCTCAAACTGAATTCGTGAACGCCGCAACGTCTGACCCGCCTACATTTAAAGCTCCGCCGCGCGATGTGCGCCTCGCACATTTGCTCAAAGATTACCCGGCGCCGGTATTCAGCGAACAATTGTATCAAAGTATCGAACTGATGGAGCGATACAGCATCGACCTGGCTATCGATTTGTTACGCCGCTTGGATGTAGTTGACCAGCTCGACGAGTGGCGATCGGCGGATGAGCTCTGTGATATGCTTTCTTTTCAACCCCGTTTCAGGTTCGCCTTAAGCTGGATTTTGGAGCGCCTCCTTGAGACCGGTTGCATGGACGTTCGAGTGGATGGTAACACCCGCTCGTATCATCTGCGACGCGCGCTGTGGGAACCAGACCTTGCGCAGTTGCGTGTGGTCGGAATCAATATTGATCCCGCCAACGCGGCGACTTTGGATTTATTGGATCACGCAACGAGCCTCTATCCAGCCGTCGCCCGCGGCGATCAGAGCGGTGATCAGAGCGTGATCGGCCCGCAGGGAATAGGGCTGTGGCTGAATTATTTCAACAACGACAATTTAACTTACGCGGTAAACAACTGGGTCAGTGCGGTGGTCGCCGCTGATCGTCTCTCCATGCGGCCCCGGCTGCGGATTTTAGAAGTCGGCGCCGGTCCCGGTAGCGCCACTGACGCCTTGTTGCGCTGCCTTGATGAACGCGGGCTTCTGCCGCGTATGGAACGCTACCTCATTACAGAACCGAACGCGTTCTTCCGGCGGCGCGGTCAGCGCGAATTGGCGAAGCGGTATACCGACCTGCCGCTGGAATGGGACGCACTCGACATCAATTCACCATGGGATGCGCAAGGGGTCGCTTCGGGCGAGTTCGATCTTGTGTATGCCGTCAACGTACTCCACATCTCGAAGGATCTTTTGTTTAGCTTGAATCAGGCGCGCTCTGCCCTGAAGGAAAACGGATGGCTGGTGATTGGCGAATGCCTGCGGCCGCATCTCAATCAGCCCATCTACCCGGAATTGATGTTTCAGATTTTGGAGAGTTTTATCGACGTCCAGACAAATCCGGAATTTCGTCCGAATCCCGGCTTTCTGACTGCAAATCACTGGCGGCGCGCATTTGCGCGCGCAGGCTTTCAGGGCGTCGAAGTCGCGCCAGATATTGATGCCATTCGTGATATTTATCCGCACTTTTTCACCGGCTCCATTTGCGCACGAAACATGGGCACCACAAATGACCTCGAAAGCTTTCGGGGCTAAAGCCTTGCTCGCGCATCGGTGGGGGGACTTGCCGGAGCGCGGCACTCCAGCTTCGCTTCGGCTGATCGGCTGGATCGCCGTGCACATCGGGCGTTGGACGACAAGGCTGCTGCTGTATCCGATCACCCTGTATTTCGTAATCAGCGCACGAGAAGCGCGGCGCGTATCTTACGAATACTTGAGACGCGCGCGCGGCCGTCCTGCCCGCTGGTGGCATGTCTTCCTCCATTTTTATTGTTTTGCGGCGACGATTTTAGATCGCCTTTATCTGCTCAGGGGCGAGTTTGAGCACTTTGACGTGACTCTTCATGAGAGGGAAATCCTGCTCCGGAAAATCGAAAGCGGTAAAGGCTGCATTCTTTTGGGCTCACATTTAGGTAGCTTCGAAGTGTTGCGCACGCTCGGAGTAACCCAGCAGAACTTTCCGCTCAAGGTGTTAATGGACACCTTGCACAATCAAAATATGACGCGCTTTCTCGATGCGCTTAACGAGAAAATTGCCGGCACCGTAATCGTGCCGGACCGACCCGACACCCTGCTCAGGGTCAAGGAGAGCCTGGATGCAGGCTTCCTGGTTGGCATGTTAGGCGACCGCGTCTCGAGCGGCGATAAGACAACGCAATGTCAGTTCCTAGGTGCACCGGCCATATTTCCGGCCGGTCCGATCTTGCTCGCCGCGATTATGCATTGTCCGGTTATCCTGTTTTTCGGTCTCTACCGGGGCGGGAAGCGCTACGAAATTTATTTCGAGCATTTTGCCGAGGAGATCACTTTGGATCGCGATCGCCGCACGGAAGACATTCAGCATTGGATGCAACGCTATGCCGAGCGCTTGGAGCATTACGCGCGCCTTGCGCCTTACAATTGGTTTAATTTCTACTCGCTCTGGGATCAATCACCGCCCCGTGAAAGTTCTAAAAACGGTCAGCAATATTCTGATTAACAAAGCGGAAATTCGCACCCTCATTCCACACTCTGGGTCGATGTGTTTGTTAGAGAGCGTAGCCGAGTGGGATGATCGATCGATTATCTGCATTAGTAATACGCACCGTGATCCGGCCAATCCGTTGCGTCGCGATGGACGGCTATCAGCAGTGCATGCTTTCGAATACGCGGCCCAAGCCGCTGCCGTACATGGCGGATTGCGGGCCCGGTCCGTCGGCGTGACGGCGCCGCCCGGCTATCTCGCCGCGCTACGAGATGCACGTTTATACGTGATGCATCTGGATGACGTCGCTTCGCCACTTCAGGTTTGTGCACACCGCTTGTTTGGAGAGGCGGCGAACACTGTTTACGAATGTCAGGTTTCAGCCGGCGATGTTCTCCTGTCAGAGGGACGCATTACCATCATGCTGCGTACGTGAGGGCTGTTGGGGAAGCTGACAGCTTCCCTCCAAATCTGCAAATCACATCACTATCCCGCCGTCGACGCACAGCACCTGACCGGTAATGTAATTTGCCTCCGCCGATGCAAGAAATGCCACAGCACTGGCGATATCTTCGGGCGCGCCGGTTCTGCCAAGCGGAATTTTTGCGTGAATTGTTTTCTTGATCTCGTCCGAGAGTCCGGCGGTCATGTCCGTTGTGATGAATCCCGGCGCCACCGCATTCACGGTAATGTTGCGGCTGGCCAACTCCTTCGCGAGCGATTTCGTGAAACCGATCAAGCCGGCTTTGCTCGCAGCGTAATTGGTTTGGCCCGCGTTACCGATCAGTCCGATCACCGAACTGATGTTAATGATCCGTCCGCTGCGTTGCTTGGTCATCGCTCGTACGATCGATTGAGTAAAATTGAACGCGCCGCGCAGGTTCGTGTTGATGACGCTATCCCAATCTTCTACTGACATGCGCATTGCCAGTGCATCGCGCGTTACACCTGCGTTGTTCACGAGGATGTCGATCTTCATGAAGTCGTCGAGAATTTGCGCGCCGATTTTTTGCACTGCGGTGTGATCGGAAACATCCACCGCGTACGCCTCCGCCGTATCGGCGCGGATGATGTTGATTTCGGCGGCCGTTCTCTTCGCATTTTCTTCTGTACGGCTCACACAAGCTACCCGCGCGCCTTCCTTTGCAAAGCGCACTGCGATCGCACGCCCAATCCCCCGCCCCGCTCCGGTTACGATCGCGTTTTGATTTTCGAATCTCATTGGATCTCCGCAGATTACGCAGACGCGATGGTGAGCCAAGCCGAATCCATTAACGCAGATTAAAAAACCAACGTCTGGTGCTGTCGCAATCTGCAGATGTCTGAATGTGAAGCCTGGCAGCTCGCAGATTACACCAATTAAATGCAGACTAGAACCTTTTCAGTAATCTGCGGGGATCGGTGAAATTCGTGGACCAATTTCTCCCATCAGCAGCGGCCGCAATATTTAATTTTATCTCGACAAGAGACCGCGATTTTTGGAAGGAACGCTTTTTGCTAAGATGTATCCAAACAAAGACTCTGCTAAATAAAGAAAGGAAATTTACAAATCAGATGAAATCATTAATTCAGTTAAAAAAACAACTCCAACACTTCTCATCCCCTTGGCGGTTGTCTGTTTTGAGCTTGCACCAATGGCACAAGCAGTGGGTCCCGACACGAACGGCGCCATCTCCGGCTCCAATAATGGCGAAGGTGTTGCGGTGCTCGTGAGCCGCACCACTGGGGTCTGGAATACTGGCACTGGTTTCGAGGCGCTCAATCACCTAACTGCGGGCAACCGAAATACGGCAACGGGTCTTCGGTCCCTGTTTAGTGATATCAGTGGCAGTTACAACACCGCTACGGGCGTTTATTCGCTCTACACCAATACCACCGGGTTTTTTAACAGTGCCACTGGCGCTTATTCGCTGGCGAACAACACCACCGGCTCTAACAACACTGCCAACGGTTATTCTGCACTCCATTTCAACACGACGGGTGCCAACAACAACGCCACTGGTGTTGCTGCGCTCTACAAGAACACCACCGGCAGCGACAACCGCTGTTGGGTTCAATGCCGGTATCAATCAGACTTCGGGCAGCAACAATATCTATATCGGCGATAAGGGCGTAGAGGGCGAGTCCAATGTGATTGCCATCGGCGCTGATGCTTCCAGCGGTACCGCTTACGCATTCACCTATATCGGCGGCATCTACGACTCTCTTGTGGATGACCGACCGGTTTACATTCGCTCTGATGGCGCGCTCGGAACGCTCGTTTCATCGCGGCGCTATAAAGAGGAGATCAAACCCATGGGCAAAGCCAGCGAAGCGCTCTTCGCGCTGAAACCGGTCACTTTCCGCTACAGGCAAGAGATCGATTCCTCGGATAAGCTCTCCTTTGGTTTGATTGCCGAGGACGTGGTTGAAATTAGCAGCGACCTGGTTAGCCGCGACAAGGAAGGAAAGCCAGAAACTGTGCGTTACGAGGCGGTGAATGCGATGCTGCTCAACGAGTTCCTCAAAGAGCATCGTAAAGTCGAAGAACAGGGAGCCATGATCAGCCAGCTAAAGAAGGAATTCCAAACCGCGGCGCGCAGCAGCAAAAAGAAATACAAGCCCTTACGGCACAGCTCAACGAACACGCAGCCCAAATCCGGAAAGTGAGTGCCCAGCTGGAAATAAATAAACCAACGCGGAAAGTCGTACATAGCAATCCGTAAAGCTGTACAAGGTAGCGGCGGTTTACCCGCCGCGTCTCAGGCGTGGCGGCTTGCTGGCTTACAATCGAGCCCCGGCGGGCTTAGGCGGCGAAGATCGCCAGGAAAGCGACTTCAATGGCGAGCGCTTCCTGAATATTGCGACCAAGATGGTCGCGCATCTCTTCAAGGCGACGGACCCGTTGCAAAATTTCGGCGCTGTTGAAACGGGTGGCGAGCGCATCGGTTTCCGTCCTCGCGTTGGGCAGATTACGGCGCTCCACATTGGTACTGGACCGAAGAACGTCAGACCACCACGCGAATAATGTTTCGATCGATCCGGAGCGCCGTTGCAGATAAAGACTTTCGGTCAGCGCCTTGTAGTATTGCTCGCGTTCTTCCAGCCAGGCGCCATCAGTGGCATCCCTGTAGCGCGCCTGTTCCTGTTTCAGTGCCTCATCTGTTTCGCGCTTAATTTCCTCACGAACCGCGCGGAGCAGACGCTGAAATTCCTGAGCGAGTCGATACGCGTGCTGAATATTCCAGTTCCGATCGCGGGCGGATTGTTGCAGGAGTTTTACGAGCTTTTCTTCTTCTCCGGTTTTGCTTTGACGCTGGTCTGGCGAAGCAAGCGGAATTGCGATACACCGGGAGAGAATTGTTTCAGGGAGAGCTTCGGGTAAGGCGCTCAGAAGAAGAAGCAAGGAATCCTTCGGCGGTTCTTCCAGTGTCTTGAGAAACGCGTTCGCCGCCTGCGGTTGCAGCCGATCGGCATCGGAAATAATCACCACTTTGCGCCGGCCATTTGAGGCGCGCATTTGCAGGGCATGCTCGAGATCACGAATCTGCTCAATAATAATGCGCCGGGATTTCGATTCGGGTCGGGCAATAAAAATCTCCCTGGCTTTCGCGGAGAAGACTTCGTTCACGTTTGTTCCGTTTACGAGGCTCGCCAGCTCTGCCGCCAGCATCTGTTTTCCGCTACCGGGCAGTCCGGAAATCAAATAGGCGTGCGCGAGCCGGTTTTGGTCGTGGGCGCGTCGCAGATAGCCAAGCGCTGCGGTTCGGGAAAAAGCCATTTCAGGTGTTCGATGTTCGATGTTTGATATTTAATGCTTTCCTCAAGGCGGGAAAACGGGAGCAGAGCGTCTCCCAGATTTCGTTCTCGGTTTTCCCTGCCGATTGCGCGCCATCGATCAAGACAATCCGGTCCGGTTCGCGTGCGGCCAGCTCTCGATAAGCCCGGCGAACTTCCTCGTAAAATTCGGCTGATTGTTGTTCCATCCGGTCAGCTCTGCGCGGTTGTTGCATCCTGGAACGCGCCGTTTTCGCATCGATATCGAGCACGAAAGTGATATTGGGGACGCAATCGTCAATCGCTAATGCATTCAGCCTTTCGACAATTTGCCGGTCTAACTTTCTCGCTGCGCCTTGGTAGACGGTCGTAGAATCAAAGAAACGATCGGCAATCACACAAACGTCGCGCGCCAACGCTGGCTTAATTATCTCGCGGACGACTTGGCTGCGGCTGGCCTCAAACAGGAGCAGTTCGGTCTCCGGCGTCATGGCGGCGTTATGCGGCGCAAATTGCAGAAGCTCGCGAATCGATTCGCCAATCGCAGTGCCGCCCGGCTCGCGCGTGACCAAACAAGGGACGCCGCATCGCTTAAGGTGCGAGGCAAGTCTTTGCACTTGTGTCGATTTTCCGCATCCCTCCGATCCTTCAAACGTGATAAATGGCAGCCGCGGCATTTGATCGATTGTGAAACAAGCGGGCGCGATTGTCGAATACGTCGCCACCGGAACATAGACGTGTGGTCTGTGTGTCCAGCCGAGTTGTACTCCGCTGCCTGTGCTACTATTACGAATGAAACAGTTCTGGCTGGTGAAACAGGAACCGAGTTCGTATTCGTGGTCGGATTTTGTGGCCGAGGGAGAAACCGCCTGGACGGGCGTTCGCAATTACACCGCGCGAAATAATCTTCGCAAAATGAAAGACGGCGATGAAGTGCTTTTTTATCACAGTGGAGAGGAGAAAGCTGTGGTCGGTATCGCCAGGGTTACCCGACCGGCTTATCCGGACTCGACGGCAAAGGAGGGCGACTGGAGCGCCGTCGATCTCGCGCCAATCAAACCTCTGCCTCGGCCAGTAACCCTACGCCAAATCAAAAGCGCGCCTCGGTTGAAACGGATTCCGCTCATTCGGCAATCACGTTTGTCGGCCATGCCACTAACTAAAACGGAGTTTCGCGAAATTGTGAAGATGAGCATGGGGTAAGTGGATCGGGACGCTCAGCAGGCGATTCACCCGCTCGAATTTGCCTTGTTGGAAGCTGCACCGAGGCCGAAAATTGCTACAAAAGAAGGCAGCATGGAATCGGCGGCAACAATGGAATTTTTGCCAGTAGCGGCGGCGCCAGGCGTGTCCCGCGATTTTCTGGTGGTATCGATCCACGACGTGGCCCCTTCCAATCGCGAGCTGATTGATGAAATAATCAGCGTCCTGGGCAAGCGCGGCGTGCGCGTTTGTTCTCTTCTGGTTGTCCCCAATTATCATCACCAGGGATTGTTCACAAAAGATCGACAATTCGTATCATGGCTGCGGGATTTAGAATTGGACGGTCACGAGGCCGTCATCCACGGCTATTTTCATGAACGTCCTCGCCGCCCGAGGGAAAGTTTACGCGACAGATTTCTGACCAGATTTTACACGCACAATGAAGGCGAATTTTACGATCTTGATTATGAAGCGGCCTTGCAGCGGATCACGAATGCACGCGATGAATTCCGTGCCGCTGGGCTCGCGCCGCGCGGCTTTGTCGCACCTGCCTGGCTGCTGAGCGAGGAAGCCGAGCGAGCCGCGCGTGATGCCGAATTGGAATACACCACGCGATTGCACGCAGTCTGCGATCTGCGTTCGGGCGAAGAGTTCGCCGCGCGATCAATTGTCTATAGCGTCCGAGCCACTTGGCGGCGCGCGGTCAGCCGTGCTTGGAACGCCACCCTCTTCCGGCTTTTGCAGAGCAGTTCGCTCTTGCGCATCAGCATTCATCCGCCCGACTATTCTCATCCGGCGATTTGGCGGCAGATCGTTGATCTTATCGAAGCGACGGCCGGATCAAGAACAACGACCACCTACCAGGACTGGATCGCTCAACAAAGATTAGGACGCGGAGTTTAGGCATGAGTAAATGCGACCTTCACATCCACTCGCGTTATAGCGCGCGCTCCGAGGAGTGGCTGTTCCGTCGTTTCGATTTTCCCGATAGCTACTCGGATCCGAAGAACTTATACCGGCAGTTGTTCAAGTGCGGGATGGATTATGTGACGATCACCGATCACGATACGATTGAGGGCTGTCTGCAGATCGCAAATCTGCCATACACCTTTATTAGCGAGCAGGTTACAACATATTTCCCGCAGGATCAGTGTAAGCTGAGCATTCTCGTTTGGGGGATTTCAGAACGGCAACACCGCGAGATCCAAGAGGTCCGCGGTAATGTCTTTGACCTGCAGCACTACCTACAAACGGGCCAAATCGCGCATGCGGTTGCGCATCCTCTTTATAGCGTCAACGGCAAGTTGGAAGCGAGCCATCTCGAGCGGCTCATCCTACTCTTCAAGCATTTCGAGGGAATCAACGGTCTGCGCGACGCTCTTTTGAGCGATCTTGCGCAGACTCTTTTTAGTCAATTGACGCCGGACAAGATCGAGATGCTGGCAAATCGCCATAGTCTTGCACCGACGCACACCGAGCCATGGCGAAAGATTCTACTTGGCGGCTCGGATGACCACGGTGGACAATTCGCCGCTTCGGCTTTTACGGAAGCGCAGGACGCAGATTCCGCGGAAAAATTTCTTGCATCTGTTCGCAATGGCAATTGCAGCGCGCGAGGCCGCGGTGGAACTCCCCTCGCCCTCTCGCACGGTTTCTACAACACGCTCGTCTGTTTTATCGAAGACCGGTTCCACGAAAAACTCGGGCCGAGTGCTGCGTTGCTCGAAAAGATGTTTTCGCGATTTATGGAAGGGCGCGATCCAACGGAATTCACGCTCGGAGAAAAAGCGGGCCTGGCCGGACAAGCTGTCTTGTCTGGAAAGATTTTCGACCTATTGAAGCCGGCAAACGTCTCGCTCTGGAAAGAGCTCTCCGGTTATTTTGCGCGACCTGAAGTGAAGGCGAAAATCGCCAAGCAATTAGACGCAGTCAGCGAACCGGAGCGCCGCACATTTCTGCTGGCAAACATGGTCGCCGAGCAGCTCGCGTTTCGGTTTTTCAAAAAATTCGTCCAGCAGCTTAGTAGCGGCAACATGGTCGAAAGCATGCAAGCTCTCAGCGCGATCGCGCCGATCCTGGTGATCCTTACCCCATACATCTACGGTTTTCATAGCCAGGCGCCCTCGCGAAAATGGCTTCGCCGCATTTTCAGAGAGTTGACCGGCGAAGTTCCGGTTGCGCTGCAAAATCGCAAACGAGCGTGGTTCACCGATACTCTTGACGACGTCAACGGTGTCGCGACGACAATTCGCAAAATGACCGCGGCGGGCGCAGCTGCTGGAAAAGAATTAATCGTCGTCGTTTCGCGCGGAGAGCTGCAAACAGACGATATCCCGATCAAGAATTTCAAACCAATCGGTGAATTCGAATTGCCCGAATACGAGCTGCAAAAGCTCAGCTTCCCGCCGATTCTCCAGATTCTTGATTACATCCAGCGGGAAAAATTTACTGAGATCATTGTCAGCACACCTGGGCCTGTTGGGTTGACCGGACTCCTCGCAGCCAAGATGCTCAATCTGCAAACGAGCGGCATTTATCACACAGATTTTCCGCAATACATCCGCATTCTAACCGAGGACGGCTTCCTCGAAAGCGTTGCCTGGCGTTACATGCACTGGTTCTACGGCCAACTCGACACCGTCTTCGTCAACTCGGAAGAATATCGGCAAAGCTGGATCAAGCGCGGCTTCGATCCCGCAAAACTGAAAATTTTCCCGCGTGGGCTTGATACCGACCTGTTTAGCCCAGCGCGGCGTGAGCCCGCCTTTTGGGAAAAATTCGGCGCTACCAACGCTCAGGTACGCCTGCTCTATGTCGGCCGGATATCGAAAGAGAAAGACCTCGATGTCTTGGCGGATGCCTACCGCCGATTACGCGGTGAAGATCTTCCTGTGCAACTTTTTGTCGTCGGTCACGGCCCCTACTCCGAGGCGCTTGCCGAATCGTTGCCCGAGGCATTTTTTACCGGTTATCTCACGGGTAAAGAATTGGCCACAGCCTACGCGTCCGCCGATATCTTTGTTTTTCCCAGCACCACCGATACCTTCGGCAACGTCATCATCGAAGCGCAGGCTTCTGGCGTGCCGGTTGTCGTTTCCGATTCCGGCGGCCCTAAAGAGTTGGTGGAAGATAAAACCAACGGCTTAATAACCAAGTCGCACGACGTCGATGATTTCACCCGCGCTCTTCGCACGTTGGTAGTTGATTCTGCCTTGCGCGAACGCATGGGCAATCGCGCCCGAGAAAGCGTCATCGACCGGACCTGGCCGGCGGCTTTCCGCAAATTCTGGTCGATAACGAATGTCTAGATTCTTTATCCCTTGCCATGGCGCCGGCCCGTGCCGCCCATGCCATGAGCGTTACTGACTCTTGGCGTCAGTGTGAAAGATAACGAGCCATTTCCCGCCTTTTTTAATCCAGACGCTGGCGACGTTGTATGTACCCGATGTATCCTGTCCTCCAGAGCTGTCTTGGAGCGTAGCCTTGTACGTTGTAACTGCAACGTCGGCGCTCGGGAATACGACTTTCATATCGGCGAGTGAGTAGTCGCGCAGCTCGGACTTCTCCATATCCGCGACCTCCTTATCCAGATTCTTAATCCCATCCGCGTAAACGCCGCAGTAATCGGTGGCGAGATACTTCTTAAAGGCGTCAGCCTGCTTGTTTTTGTACGCCTCCCAGGCGGCTTTTTCCGAGTCAGTGATCGCCGCGTCTTTGGTAGCGGATCTATCTGCCTTCGACGGGCTCATTTGACCGAAGCAAATAGGAGCAGCTGCGATCAGTGCCATGCAAAAAAGAGTGAATTGTTTTTTCATAAGTGATTGTTATGACCGAATCGCCGGCCTGCGTCGAGCCATTTGTGTTTCAAGCGAAGGCCTCGATCCCGCGTTTATATTGTTACGCCGCGACAGATACGGCGAGGCGGCGGCTCACGGCCATATCTGATCTGTGCGTCCTGTCCATGACTCCCAGTGTGTAAACGTCTGCGAACGTGACTCCTGATCTATGATCCGTAGAGGCAGGCGCGTCGCCTGCAACGTCGTCTTGGGACGCCGCAGCGGGCTCGCCGCGGGACGAGTTCGTCCGACCGGCGGACACGGCTGCCGCTACTGGTTCCACGGCAACGCGTCGAGATCGACATTGCCGCCGGTGAGAATGATTCCGACACGCTGGCCGGCGATTTCGACATTGCGTGCCGAGCCGTAGGTCGCCGCGGCGACCGAAGGCTGGCGCTCGATAATCGCGGCATACGGAACGGCTGCGGACGGTTCCACGATGATCTTCATGGTCTCCCAAATGGTGCGCATCGCCGAGATAATCGCCTCTTCGCTCACGGTCATGATATCGTCCACGTAGCGCTGGATAATCGCAAAGTTTGGCGCGCCGATATTTGTTCGCAGTCCGTCGGCAATCGTGAACTTCTTTTCCGTCACAATCCGTTTGCCCGCCCGAAATGATTGCGCTGCGTCGTCTGCGTGCGCTGGTTCGGCGGCGATCACTTTTATTTTTGGTCGCATCGATTTCGCCGCGACGGCCGTGCCGCTGAGCAAGCCTCCGCCGCCGACCGGGCACATCACAAGATCGAGATCGGAAACGTCTTCGAGCAATTCCACCGCCGCCGTCCCCTGCCCCGCCATCACGTCTTCGTTTTCGAACGAGTGAATCATTATCGCGCCGGTTTTCTTAATCACATCTGCACAGGCAGCTTCGCGCGCCTCTTCCGTCGGTTCGCAAAAACCGATGTGTGCTCCGTAGCTTTCGACCGCGCGCACTTTCACTTTCGCCGAGTTCGATGGCATGACGATGTGCGCTGGAATACCGCGCAATTTCGCGGCGCGAGCCAGTGCGGCGCCGTGGTTCCCGGACGAATGCGTCGCCACGCCGCGTCGCGCGGTCGCGTCGTCAAGCGCAAAGACCGCGTTTGCCGCGCCACGCGCCTTGAATGCGCCGACTTTCTGAAAATTCTCGCATTTAAAAAACAGCGACGCGCCGATCGCTGCATCCAGCCGCGAGCTTGTCAGCACCGGCGTGCGCTTGATGCAGGCACGAATCCGCTCATGCGCAGCGCGAATGCGACTGATATCTACCGACATAGCTCGTTCTATCTTGGCAGGCAAAATTCGATCTGGCCCGATTCTAAAGCGGGCACACACAGAAACGATACTTACTTTCCTACACGGCGCTTGGGCTGCGGAAATGCTCGGGGCGCGGACCGAGACCGATGAACCGGGCGGGAAGTTGTCGCAGAATTGGAAACCATTTCAGCAAACGAACGACAAACGGCAACGAGTCTTTGTCGCCGGACGCTCGACCAGTGACGACCCGCCGGTGAATAAACACCTGCATCCCCTGGATCAGGCACGTCGGCCATTCGCGACGCGCCTGCACCTTTCGCAAGTCGTCGACCGAAACTGGCCCGTACCGCAATTTTTCCGCGAGCAAGTTCGCCGTCGCGACCGCATCCTGAATGGCGAGATTAATCCCAACGCCGCCCGCTGGTGACATGGCGTGCGCAGAATCGCCGATGCACAGCAATCCTTCGCGACACCAATCGCGCAAACGATTGATCTGCACGGTGAGCAGTTTGATTTTCGACCAGTCGTCCAGCTCGGCCACGCGGTCGCCCAGAAAGCCGGCGAAGCTGACAACGTCCTTTTGAAATTGCGCCAGTCCGCGCGCTTTGACTTCGTCGAAGCCGCCTTTGGGGATGACGAAACCGCACTGCCAGTAATCTCCGCGGTCGAGTAACACAAGCAGCTTACCGTGTTGGAAAAACCCGAACGATTGTTCCGGATCATCTGGTTTCTTGGAGATGCGCATCCAGAGCACATCGATTGGCACGCCAAACTCGCGACGTTCCAAACCAGCCCGCGCTTGAACGATCGAATGCCGACCATCCGCGCCGATGACGAGATCTGCGCGCGCTTCCAATTCGCCGCGCGGAGTTTTGGCGCGCACTCCGGTCACGCGCTCGTTCTCGATGAGCAAATCGACGACCTCGGTTTCCATGTGCAATTGGAACGCAGGAAAACGTTTGGCATGACTGGAGAGAAAATTAAGAAAATCCCACTGCGGCATGAAGGCGATGAATTTACAGCGGGTCGGGAGTCTCGTGAAATCTGCGATCGGCACCGCCTGCCCGTCGACCACAGCGCGCAGCTCCCGAACTTCCTGATGTGGCTGCTTTAGGAACTCGTCCAGCAGGCCGAGTTCGTGCATCAATTCGAGCGTGGAAGGATGAATCGTGTCGCCGCGGAAATCGCGGTTGAAATCGGCGTGCTTTTCCAGAACGACCACTGCCACGCCGGCACGCCCGAGTAAATAACCAGCCATCATCCCCGCCGGTCCACCTCCCACGATCACGCAACGTGTTTGCAATTTCTCGGGCATGTCGCTCCTCTATTCTGCAGCCGAAATGGATCCCAAAGTAAATCCGAAATATGAAACGCGAGCGGTTGTTCAAGCGATCTACGATTCCGCCTCGCCCCGCTTGCGGGGAGAGGATTAAGGTGAGGGGCTGACCGTCTAGTCCGTCGGCTGATTGAGCTTTTCAGAGACAGCCTTTGGTCATTTAATCAGTTTCTTATGAACTTCGCTCGCTCACTCCGCAAGAGAGCGACTGCTCCCGAACGCATACTCTGGCGGCGTTTGCGGAATCGAAACTTCGCAGGTTACAAATTCCGCCGCCAGCATCCGCTCAATCCGTACACGCTCGATTTCTACTGTCCGGCTGCAAAGCTCGCGATCGAATTAGATGGCGGTGGGCACAATTATCGCGTGGGCCGAAGTCGCGATCAAACGCGAGCGGCATTCCTCTCTGACCACGGAATCCTCGTGTTGCGATTTTGGAATCACCAAGTCCACAGAGAGCTCGATAGCGTTCTGCAAGCAATCTGGCTCGCTCTTGAGAAGCGTTGCCGGAAGAATCCCTCACCTTAATCCTCTCCCTTTGCGAAAGGGAGAGGCGAACTTCGCCAAGACTTCGGCATGTCAGGAGGGAGCCAGTAATGAGGAATCTGTGGAAATCCGCACGGTCCGCGGCTAAATCGAACGGAAGACATCACGATCCAACATCCGAATGATGATAAACATGGGCAATGTCGCACAACATCGCGCTGCATTTGCATACAACGCAGCGGCAGATTTCTACGACGCTGCCCCGCTGAGCTTCTGGAATTATTTCGGCAGTAGAACAATTGAACTGCTTTCGCCGCCACCTGGATCGAGTGTGCTCGACGTTTGCTGCGGGGCTGGAGCGTCCGCGTTTCCAGCTGCTGAATTGGTGGGACCTGGAGGAAGGGTAATAGGCGTTGACGTCGCTCAAGCGCTTTTGGAGTTAGCACGGGCGAAAGCAGCGCAACGACGTCTTGGCAACATCCAGTTCGAGCTGGGCGATTTACTCTCTCTCAGGTTTCCAAATGAAAGTTTCGATGCGGTGGTGTGCGTGTTCGGAATTTTCTTTGTCCCCGATATGGCCGCGGCGGTGCGGGAACTTTGGCGCTGCGTGCGGCCAGGCGGTCAGCTCGCTGTGACAACGTGGGGACCAAATCTATTTGAGCCGGCCAACACGGCATTTTGGAGCTCGATTAAGAATGTGCGGGCTGAATTGTACAAAGGCTTTAATCCGTGGGATCGAATCAACGCCCCAACAAACCTCAAAGACATTTTGAGAGAAGGCGGCGTCGAAGCACCGAAAGTCACCGCTGAAAATCGCCTTCACCCGGTCAACTCCCCAAAGGACTGGTGGACAATCGTTTTAGGGTCGGGTTACCGCGGGACGATCGAGCAGTTAGACGCGTCGGAACGACAAAGAGTAAAAGACGCAAATCTGGCGTTCATTCGCGAGGCAAAAATTTCCGCTATTGAAACCAACGTCCTCTACGCACTCGCCAGCAAGTCCGGCACGACACTGCCAACGGCCAACATATAATGAAAACGGATCAGGTGCTCTTTCTCGACGAAGAAGAGGTGCGGCGCCATTTGCGGATGGAGGATTTGATTCCCACAATGGAGAAAGCGCTGATCGATTTTTCAGCCGGCAAAGTGACTCAACCGGTGCGCTCGGTGATCACTGTCGATCCTCCGGGTGGTTTCTATGGAATCATGCCGGCCCTAACTCTCGAAGGACTCGGTCAGAAAATTGTTACGTTCTATCCGCCGAATGCTGACAGAGGATTGCCCACACATATGGCGACGATTTTTCTCGTAGATCCGGAAACGGGTACGCCGCTTGCAGTGATGGATGGAAGATTGATTACGGAAATGCGCACTGCAGCCGTGTCCGCGACGGCAACAAAACTTCTTGCTCGACCCGGCGCAAGAATTCTCGCGATTTTCGGGAGCGGCGTGCAGGCGCGCAGTCATGCCGAAGCGCTGCGACTAGTTAGGCCATTCGAAGAGATCCGGGTTTGGAGTCCCACGCGCGAACACGCGGAGCGTTTCGCAAGGGAGATCGGCGCGAGAGCGATGTCAGCGGCAGATGCAGTACGTGGCGCAGATGTCGTCGTGACCGCGACAAATTCCAAGACGCCGATCTTGTGCGGCGCGTGGCTTAAGCCCGGTTGCCATGTCAACGCCGTCGGCGCATGCCGACCGGATTGGCGCGAGCTCGACGATGAAGC
>JBKOWV010000145.1:0-3689 GCA_046724585.1 Verrucomicrobiota bacterium | reverse complement strand
CCTCTCGCATGCGCGGATCGGAAAATTTTGCGGGATGAATACCGAGATCAAAGGCATCGGGTCCATCGCCATTTCCGAGCTTCCCGTGACAGTTCACGCACCTTTTAAAGTAAATTTTTTTTCCTGCTGCGAGGGAGGATTCACTGACGGAAATTGGATTTTTCGTTTGCTTCGCTGAGACTGGTGCCTCCCACTTTGCCCCGGAATCCAACCCTTGAGCGGCGGCGTCACGGTTGCAGCAGCAGAATGCGAAGAGAATGACGCAGATAACATGAGAGCCTCGCAGAACTGGCATCGAGCAGTCTTGGGAAGAACCGTGTGGGAGGGCAACGACGAAAAAGTAACAACGCTGTTACCTTTTGCGGCTTCCAAAAGAGATATCAGGCACGATAGAGAAATTGGTTATTTGCTCGTAAACGGGAGGACAGGAATATGGCCACAAACCCATCAGATTCGAAATGGGAGAGAAAAAAAACTGCGTTCCAGACCAGTGCATGGGCAGGTGCAATTAGCTTTTTTGTCTTGCTGGCGCTGTGGCTAAACGCAGCGTCCGCCGCGACGGTCACGGTGCTGGTTGGCAACAGCGGCTTCAACTTCTCGCCGTCGTCCGTCACGATTCATCCGGGTGACACCGTGCGATGGAGTTTTAGTTCAAGCGGCCACAGTACAACGTCTGGTACTCCAGGAAATCCGAATGGCCTCTGGGATTCTGGAATTCGCGGCCAGGGAGCGACTTTCTCGCGCACATTTAACACCGTGGGAACGTTCCCCTACTTCTGTACTCCTCATGGCGAATGTTGTGGAATGACGGGCACAGTGAACGTTACGGCGGGAACGCCAACTCCAACACCAACGCCCGGTGGGAATCCACCAACCGACTTCAACCGTGACGGCAAACCTGATTACTTGCTTTACAACCCGGGAACGCGGCAGACGGCCGTGTGGTATTTGAATAACAACGTTTTTATCGGTGGGGCCTTCGCTCCGACTCTACCGGTTGGCTGGAGAGTAATAGATGTGGCTGACTTTAATCGCGACGGCCACCCAGATTATGCACTCTTCAACGCTAGTACGCGCCAGACGGCAATCTGGTATCTCTCTGGAGTCAATGGAGTCACGTTTATCGGTAGCGCCGCGGGTCCGACGCTCCCCGCGGGCTGGGCATTGGTGGCGACCGGCGATTTTAACAGGGACGGAAAGCCCGATTACCTGCTGTTCAATCCGAGCACCCGTCAAACAGTGATCTGGTATCTGAACAACAATGTTCGCATTGCCGCTGCTGTCGGTCCAACTCTCCCCGGCGGCTGGACCGTGGTGGGGGTTGCGGATTTTAACAGAGACGGAAAACCTGATTACCTGCTGTTCAATCCGAGCACCCGCCAAACAGTGATCTGGTATCTGAACAACAATGTTCGCATTGCTAGCGCTGTTGGTCCAACTCTCCCCAGCGGCTGGACCGTGGTGGGGGTTGCGGATTTTAACAGGGACGGAAAACCTGATTACCTGCTGTTCAATCCGAGCACCCGTCAAACAGTGATCTGGTATCTGAACAACAATGTTCTCATTGGCAGCGCTGTCGGTCCAACTCTCGCCGCTGGCTACACCTTGGCTGCACCCTGAGGAGTCTCCTCCGTCGCGCAGCTGATTTCAGCATGCCAGCGTTGAGGCTGCATCGTGTACGCACCAGGCAAGGCATCGGCAGTTCACTAGGTTTTCTTCCCGCTTGAGCATCGACGCCGCGGCAATCTGGGCTAACGGTTTGGTTAATGACCAAAAGCCAGATCGCGGCCGTCCTGGAAGAAGTTGCGGCCCTGCTCGAGTTGAAGGGGGAAAACCCATTCAAAATTCGCGCTTACACGAATGCTGCGCGATCGCTCGAAACCTTTGGCGGCAATATCTCCAATCTCCAGGATGAGGAAGCGCTCTCGAAAATTCCCGGGATCGGGAAAAGCATCGCGGAGAAAATCAGGGAGCTCGCCGTCACCGGCTCATTAAAATATCTCGAAGACCTGCGCACGGAATTTCCCGCGGCGATTTTGGAGTTGTTCTCGATTTCCGGGCTGGGCGCGAAAAAGATCAAGGCGCTCTACGAGCAATTGCAGGTCAGCTCGATCGAACAATTGCGCCAGGCATGCGAAACAGGCCGCGTCGCGGAATTGCCCGGCTTTGGCGAAACCACACAAACCAAGATCTGCAAAGCGATCGAGGAGCGAGCAAAACACTCCGGTTACTTTCAGTTCGGGCAGATCGCCGGCGAAGCGGAAACGATGCGGAGCGATCTCGCGAGGCATCCCGACGCTTTCCAGGTCGATGTTGCGGGGAGCTATCGGCGCCGAAAAGAAATTGTGCACGATCTCGATCTCGTGGTGGCCACAAAAGAGCGGGAAGCGATCACGAAATTTTTCGTCGCCCATCCACTGGTGGACTCGATCATCGCGCAGGGCCCGACGAAATCGAGTGTGCGGCTTCGTTCCGGCGTTCAATGCGATCTGCGAGTGGTGAGCACAGCCGAATACCCGTTTGCTCTGGCTTATTTCACCGGGAATAAGGAGCACAACATCGAGCTGCGCAGTCGCGCGCTCGAACGCGGCTGGACGCTGAACGAGTATCGGCTCGCCCCTATTCCCGGCGATCCGAAGGCGAAGAAGAAAAGGCCGGTCAAGAAAATTCCAAAGGTGCGTGATGAAGCGGATTTGTACCGGGCAGTCGATCTCGATTTCATCCCGCCGGAATTACGGGAAAACAGCGGCGAATTCGAAGCTGCCGAGAAGCATTTGCTCCCGAAACTGATCGAGCAGGAAAACTTGCGCGGCACCTTTCACTGTCACACGAGCGCGAGCGACGGCCACAACTCGCTCGAAGAAATGGCGGAAGCCGCCCAGGCGCTCGGCCTGGAGTATCTCGGCATTGCCGATCACAGCCGCAGCTCGATTCAAGCGCATGGAATCGATGAGGCGCAACTGCGCGCACAAGTTACAGGGATTCGAGAGCTGAACAAAAAGTTCAACGGCTTCCGCCTGTTTGCCGGGGTCGAATGCGACATTCTGCGTGATGGCTCGCTCGATTTTCCGGATGAAGTTTTGTCGCGGCTCGACTACGTGATCGCTTCCGTTCATTCCGTTTTTAACTTGAGCGAAGGGGACATGACCGCGCGCGTGATTCGCGCGATGGAGAATCGGTTCGTCACCATGCTGGCCCATCCGACTGGTCGCCTGCTTCTGAAACGCGAGCCGTATCAGATCGACATCCCCGCCATTCTCGAGGCCGCGGCGCGCACCGGCACCTGGATTGAGCTCAATGCCGCGCCGAAACGCCTCGATCTCGACTGGCGCTGGTGGCCGTTGGCGAAACAAAAAGGGGTTAAGTGCGTGATCAATCCCGACGCCCATCGAACGGAGCGTTTGCAGGATTTGTGGTTCGGAATCGGTATCGTGCGCAAGGGGTGGCTGACGAAAGACGACGTCGTGAACTGTTTCCCACTGGGGAAGATCGAGCGCGCGCTTCGCCTGAAGCGAGAAAAGTGATAGGTGCAGGTGCAGGAAAATAGGTAACACGACCCGCGAGCGTCGCGAAAAGTGTTCGATCTTTGCTCTTGGCAGATTGGCGCATTGCTTCCAAACTCGGTTTGACCGAATTGATCTGAACCGGGCCGAGGAAGCCTTTTTCCCAAGTAGGTCTTTCTGCTCTCT
>JBKOWV010000175.1:0-10170 GCA_046724585.1 Verrucomicrobiota bacterium | reverse complement strand
GCGGCATCATCATGCGTGATCGTTCCGCCGCCACCGCCAAAGATCCTGATGTCGCTTCCCCGTTTTCGCAAAAGGTCGACAACTTCCGCGAAGAACTCGATGTGCCCGCCGTTGTAACTGGAAATCCCGATGGCGCGCACGTCCTCCTGAATGGCCGCGCGCACAATGTCGCCGACCGAACGGTGATAACCGAGATAAATGACCTCGATCCCGTGCCGGATGAACTCCAGATTGATTGTATTGATCGCGCTGTCGTGCCCATCGCAAATCGGGACAGCGGTGAGAATACGGATCGGTGAAAGCATCAGTCGCAAAGCCTAACGTTAGTCGTTTGACAGGCAATGGCATTCTAGCCTAGTAGCGAGACCGCCATGACTCCACCGCCTCAAAAATCGATGGCCGTTCGCACCATCGCGACCGGCGGTCTGATCGTCGGGATCCTGGACATCACATCCGCGTTTATCACTTGGTGGTGCAAGGGTGTCGGGCCGGTGCGTGGTCTGCAAGGAATTGCGGCAGGTCTGCTTGGGTCGCAATCGTTCCAAGGTGGACTCGCGACAGCGGGCCTGGGTCTGGCCATTCACTTTTTTGTCGCCTTCATGGTGGTAATTGTTTTCTACATAGGGAGCCGCAAGTTTTCCTTTCTAACGCGACACGCTGTTGTTTCCGGTTTGCTTTATGGCGTGGCGGTTTACCTCTTCATGTATTGGTTCGTTTTGCCGCACGTATTTCCCAAATTCCGTCACTCTCTTTCCAATGACATCTTGGCCGTGGCCGTGCACATGTTTCTGATCGGCTTGCCGACCGCGTTAGTTGCGCGGCGATATTCTCAAGGGGCAATGGAACAGTAGCGATGAAGGATCCTTTAGATTTTTCTGGCAAGGTGGTTCTCGTCACGGGCAGCTCGCGCGGAATCGGCGCAGAGATAATCAAGGCGTTTGGCAAACGCGGCGCGCAGTGCGTGGTTAATTATGTCGCCGATGCGCAGAGCCAGAACAAGGCAGACGCGACAAGCGTTGCGACAGAGTTGAAAGATCCGCTCTTGATCGAGTGCGACGTGACCCAGCCGGCTCGGATCGAATCGATGATGGCTAAGATCGCCGACAAGTGCGGCGGCCTCGATATTCTCGTGAACAACTCCGGGATTATTCACGACCGCACGATCAAAAAGATGTCGATCGAAGAATTTGAGAGTGTCGTGCGCGTAAACCTCATCGGAACCTTTACAGTCACGCAAAAAGCCGCAGGCGTTCTGCGCAATGGCGGGCGAATTGTGAATCTATCTTCGGTCAGCGGCCAAATGGGACTGTTCGGCCAGGCTAATTATTCGTCGAGCAAAGCCGCGATCATCGCGCTGACCAAAGTTTCCGCGCGCGAGTTTGCGCGGCAGAACATTACTGTCAACGCCATTGCGCCCGGCTTCATCGATATCGGGATGAGCAAAGGCATGTCCGAAGAAGTGACCGCGAACTTCATCAAACAAATCCCGATCGGCCGTCTTGGCAAGGTCAATGAGATTGTCGATGCAGCGCTTTTTCTCGCCTCACCGATGGCCTCATACATCACCGGCCATACCTTGAATGTGAACGGCGGATTTTATATGGGATAAACGCTAGTCCAATTTCTGCACCAAAAGCCAAACCAGCGCTGACAACATTGCCGCGAACATCGATAGCACGAGCGCTGCGCGTTTCGACTGGCGTATCTTGAACTCAGGCCTGGGAATATCGTCATGAATATGACTGGCTTCATAGAGCTTCATCAGGGTGAACGCCACCACGAAGCCGACGGCGGCCCACTTAAGACTCCCGATGAGCAGTTCAGACATTTCAGTGAAACTCTACCGCGAGAACTGCGGCGCTCAACAACTAGCTGCCCGCACCTCCTCCCTGGCAAAGACAGGTCTGCCTCGCGCCCGACATGCCGCTATTGCCTGACGCGGCGTCGGGCTCCTGGCGTCCGAGGCGCCCAACTGCCTTTTGCCGGGCAACTTTGAACTTCCACTCCTTTTCGGCGACAGCTAACCGGTGGAGAAATCGGGGCGGAAAGAGCTTCTAGAGATCGTTGCGGCGAGCGAGCCGATCGCGCGCAAACTTCGCGCAATCGATCGAGCACGATGGCCGGCCCAGTTTTCGCACGTCACTCAGCCGGCGCAGGCGTTTCTCGTCGCCACCATCGCCCATTGGATCAACAAGACAATTTGGGTCCTCTGTCCCAACGTTCATTCTCAAGAACTGGTTTACGAGAGCTTGCTGAACTGGCAGCCGACCGCGCTTTTCCTGCCGGAAGAGGAGTTTGCCGCCGTCGAAAATGTTTTGCCCGATCCAGAAATCGCCGCCGAGCGGCTCGCGCTGCTTACGCAGGTCAAGCGCGAGGCCGGTCCGCATCTGCTCGTTGCAACGCGCGCAAGTCTCGATCAAGCCGCGCCAAGGCGCGATCTGCTCCAATCCGCAGTCGTTCAACTCCGGTGCGGGGCAAACGCGAAGATGGAACACCTCATCGAACAACTTGCGGGCGCTGGTTATGAGCGCGTCGTTCAAGTCACCACCCGCGGGCAATTCGCCGTCCGGGGAGGCATTCTCGATCTCTATTCGTGGCAGGCGCCCTTGCCGGTGCGCTTGGAATTTTTTGGCGACGAAATCGATTCGTTGCGCGAATTCGATATCGATACTCAAACCTCCGTGCGCAATTTGACCTCGGTCGATATTCTGCTGGGAGCGATTGAAGATCAAAGCAGTGTCGTCCGCGATTATGTTGGTCGCGATCATTTAACGATCGACATCGATCCGGAAATGGATGACGGCGCCCCGGTGGCGACGCCGGGCTCGCTCGCCCCTCCGCAAATCAAAATCAGCGAAGGCTGGATTGAGATCGGTCCAGAAGACTTTAGCGGCGCGTTCCAGGATTGCGACGTCGGCGAGTTCGCGATTGGTGATCTCATACTCATCGAAGCTAAACGCGCGCAGTTTTCCGCGCGCCTGGCAGAGTGGCGCGCGAACAAGGCCAGGATCGTCATCTACTTCCAGACTGAAGGCGAAATCGAGCGTTTTCGCGAGGTCATGGGCGAAAATGAGGCGCTGGATGATGTCGATCTTCTCGAAGGAACTCTCGCCCATGGATTCTGTTTTCCTACGGCCAATCTCGTCGTCCTCTCGGCCGCTGAATTATTTGGACGATTGGCCGCCCATCCCCGAAGGCTTTCGGGGCTGCGTCGTGCGGAACGGCATCGCGCACAGATCGATTTCAGCGAACTCACCGAAGGCGACCTGGTTGTTCATCTGGAGCACGGCGTCGCGAAATTTTTAGGCCTGCAAAAATTTGCGGTGGGGCAGGCGCGCCCCCTGCCCGGCGCGGATGAGGCAAACTTGGCAAGCGAAGCGCTTGCTCTACGACAGCGCCGGCAATCGCAGGAGGCCCTGGTTCTCGAGTTTGCCGATGAAGCAAAACTGTACGTCCCACTCGAACAAGCCTATTTGGTTTCTCGTTACGTCGGTGTTGGCAAAAAGTCACCGGCTCTCAGTTCACTCGGCGATGCAAAATGGACGCGCGCGAAGAAAAACGCCGCGGCTTCGATCTTCGACTACGCGGGTAAGATGCTCGCGGTTCAGGCGGAGCGGCAGATGCATCCCGGCCACGCATTTGCTCCTGATTCCAAATGGCAGGCGGAATTCGAACATTCGTTTCCGTTTCGCGAAACGCCGGACCAATTGAAAGCAATTATCGACACGAAAATCGATATGGAGCGCCGGCAGCCGATGGACCGTTTGATTTGCGGCGATGTCGGCTTTGGCAAGACCGAAGTCGCCATTCGCGCTGCTTTTAAAGCAGTTATGAACGGCAAACAAGTTGCAGTCCTCGCGCCGACGACCGTTCTGGCCCAGCAGCATTTCGAGGTGTTTCGGCAGCGCACGCTCGATTATCCCGTGCGCATCGAAATGCTCAGTCGCTTCCGTTCGCAAGGCGAGCAGAAAAAAATCCTCGAACTTTTGCGCAAAGGGGGCGTCGATATCGTGATCGGCACGCATCGGCTCATCTCGGGTGATGTTGTTTTTAAAGATCTCGGGCTGGTGGTGATCGACGAAGAACAACGGTTTGGAGTTCTGCACAAAGAAAAATTCAAAGAGCTGTTTAAGCTGGTCGATGTCTTAACGCTCTCCGCCACACCGATTCCGCGCACCCTTTACCTGTCGCTGGTGGGTGTGAAGGACATGTCCACGATCGAAACGCCGCCACTCAACCGGTTGCCGGTCGAGACGATGGTCTCGGCTTATGATGAGCGAATTATTCGCGATGCCATCAAACGTGAGCTGGAGCGCCAGGGCCAGGTTTTCTTTTTGCACAATCGGGTGCAAACCATCGAGCGCGCGCGTGACCGCATTGTCGATCTTTGCCCCCAAGCGCGGGTCGAAATCGGGCATGGCCAGATGGGATCCGATGAACTCGAATCGGTCATGGCGCGATTCATCGCCGGGAAAGTCGACGTGCTCGTTTGCACCACGATTATCGAAAGCGGCCTCGACATCCCCAACGCCAACACCATCATCATCGATCGCGCTGACAGGTTTGGTCTGGCCGATCTCTATCAATTGCGCGGCCGCGTCGGCCGGGCCGAGCACAAAGCGTATGCCTATCTGCTTCTTCCGCGCGAACTGATGACAATCGGCGCGGCGCGCAAGCGGATCAATGCCATCAGGCAGTACAGTTCCCTTGGCGCGGGTTTTCGCATCGCCATGCGCGACCTGGAGATTCGGGGCGCGGGAAGCATCCTTGGAACAGCGCAAAGCGGCCACATTATGGCAGTGGGTTTCGAGTTATACTGTCAGTTGCTCAAGCAAGCGGTCGCGCAACTTAAAGGCGAAAAAGTGCAGTTCCGGCTGGATGTCGATCTGCGGCTCGATTTCGTCGCCACAAACGAGGCGGAATTGGTCCAACCGCCGAAGTCCCCGGCAAGGGAAGCTGACAGCTTCCCCCGCAAAATCCCCGCGTTCATTCCCAACAGTTTTGTCAGCGACGCCACCTTGCGCATCAAAGCTTATCGCGAGATTGCCGAAATCACCGCGCACGATCAATTGGATCGTTTGCGACGCGATTGGCGTGACCGGTTTGGGCCATTCCCAGTCGCGGTGGACAATTTATTCCTTCTCAGCGAAATCAAGCTTGCGGCCGCAAGATCCGGCGTGAGCCGGGTCGAGGTGCGGGAACGCAAATTGATATTGACCCGGCACGAGGATTTTATACTTGTCGCGGGCAAATTCCCTCGTTTAGTTGCAGCCGGAATCGAGCAGTACCTCGATGAAATTCTGGAGTTGATGAAAAGACTATGAGACACATCATGCGTTGGTTTGCCATCGCGTCGCTGGCGGCTTCTGGGCCGGCTCTATTGCCACTTTGCTGTGCTGCGTTCGCCGCCGAGCCCGAAGTGATCAATGGGATCGCCGCAGTTGTGAACGGAGACGTGATCACATACTCGCAAGTCCGTGAGTTGTCTGCGCCCCGGGACAAGTTGCTGCGTTCCCAATACACGGGGGAGGAATTGCAAAATGCGTTGAAAGAGGCGCGAGAAGCGGCGCTAAAAGATTTGATCGAGCGGCGCCTCATCATTCAGGCGTTCAGGAAGGAGAAATACGAAATTCCGGATCATTTTGTGGAAGAACAAGTGCGCGGAATTATCAAGGAGTCATTCGGTGGTGACCGCAATACGTTTATCAAGACGCTTGAGGCGCAGAGTTATTCGATAGGGGAGTTCAAACAGAAGGAGACCGAAAGGATGATCGTGCAGGCGATGCGCGCCAAAAACGTCAAGCGGAATTCAATTACTTCACCCACAAAAGTAGAAGAGTATTACAAGAAACACCGCGCGGAATTCACCGCTAAGGAACAGGTCAAACTGCGCATGATCATGATCCCGGGCCATGCCGATACGGGTCAGTCTGCGACGCAGAAAGCGCTCGCCGAAGAGGTTCTCGGCCAACTGGCCGGCGGCGCCGAGTTCGAGCGCATTGCGCAGACTTATTCTGAGGACGGCACGCGCGATGTCGGCGGCGACTGGGGCTGGATCGAACGCAAAACGCTCGCTCCGCCACTCGAAAAGATCGCCTTCAACATGCCGGTCGGGAGAATCAGCAACATCATCGGGTACGGCGGCAATTATTACATCCTTAAGGTCGAGGAGAGGCAGGGGGGAACTACCCGTTCACTCGCCGAAGCACGACCTGACATCGAGAAGAAACTACTCCAAGAGGAAGCACAAGATCTCCAGGAACGCTGGATCGCCGGTCTGCGCGCAAAAGCTTATATCCGGACATTTTGATTCGGCGTCGGCCGTAACATTGCGTACGCTCCCAGCTTTTGTGACAGTGTACGATGGCTCTTCGTATCGGCATTACGCTGGGAGACTGCGCCGGCATTGGCCCTGAGATTGTTCGTGCGGCGCTCAGCGCGGGATCCCTGCCGGCAGGCGCCGAATATGTGGTCGTCGGGAAATATCCCGATTGTTCATCAAGCGTGCCGAGCCTTGAAACAGCGCGTGCTTCCGCGGCCGCGCTGGAAGAGGCGGTCACGCTAGCACAGCGCGGTGAACTCGACGCGGTCGTGACCGGACCGGTTCACAAGGCGCGGATGTACGAAGCTGGCTTTAGGTTTCCGGGACAAACCGAGTTTTTCGCCGAGCGCTGCGGCGTAACAAATTTCGCGATGTGTTTGACCGGCGGGAAAATCACGGTCGGACTCGTCACCACTCATATTCCATTGCGTGAGGTTTCGAGCGCACTAAGGCAATCGGAGATTGTCCGCGTTGGTTCGTTGCTTGCTGATTTTCTTTCCTGTCGATCCAAAAGCAGCCGGCGGATTGCGGTCGCGGGTCTGAACCCACATGCTGGTGAATCTGGCAAGATCGGGCGCGAAGAAATCGAAATCATCGCGCCCGCAGTTGCCGAGTTAAACAGATCACAGATCACCGATCACCGATCACAGCGCGTCTTTACCGGTCCGGTTTCCCCGGACACAGTCTTTCATCGCGCGATTGAAGGTGAATTCGACGCCATTCTCTGCATGTATCACGACCAAGGATTGATCCCGCTGAAACTGCACGCATTTCACAACGGCGTGAACGTGACGCTTGGCCTGCCTTTTCCGCGCACGAGTCCCGATCACGGCACCGCGTTTGAGATTGCGGGCAAAGGAATCGCCCGCCCCGACAGCATGATCGCCGCGATCAACCTCGCGGTTGAACTCGCGAGAAAGAAAACCACATGAAGGTCGACAAGTACATTTCGGTCTTTAACATCGGGCTGCAGAACACATTCGTGTATCGCTGGAATTACTTTCTGCGCGCCCTCTTCGGGTTGATTCCGCTGGCGGGTACCGTTTTTCTCTGGAATGCGGTGTTCAAAGAGCGCGGCGGCGAACTGCACGGCTACAACTACAGCTCGATGATTTATTATTATTTGCTCACGCTTCTCGTCAGCAATCTGGTCACGCCGACCGAAGACGAATGGCAGATCGCGGCCGACATTCGCGAAGGTCAGATCAATTCTCTACTGACCAAACCGATGAGCTATCTTGCGTATCGGTTTAGCATTTTCATGAGCGGCCGGCTGGTTTACACGTTCGTTACGCTGCCGCCTATCGCGCTGATCTTCTTTTATTTTCGCGACTATATAGTGCTGCCGCGCGATCCGCTGACTTATCTCTTCGCGACAATCTCGATCTTAATGGCGGCACTCATTCAATTCTTCATCACCTACAGCCTCGCGATGATGGCCTTCTGGATCCTGGAAATCTCGACCATCGTTTTCATCGTTTATTCGTTTGAATATTTCCTTGGCGGCCAAATGTTTCCCATCGACATCATGCCCCTGGGAATCCAGGCAGTGATGAAATGGCTGCCGTTTTACTACGAGCTGTTTTGCCCGGTCGCAATATTTCTGGGCCGGTTGCAAGGTGCAGCCTTGGCCGAAGCGCTGGCAATTCAAAGCGGCTGGCTTCTGCTCACTTGGGCAGCCGCGCGCGCCATGTGGAAACGCGGCCTCGGCCATTACCAGGCCGTTGGCGGATAAAAATTGGAGCGACGGTCTAGAGTCGCCGAACGAATCCCCAAAAATCACGCGCTCGCGCAGAGCCTTCCCGCGCGGATAGCGCACGATTGATCAAACGTGACGGGCGGCTGCCCACCATCTACCTTTGCCGTCATGGACCGAATCGGTGGACGAGGTGACGATGAATTGCGACCGGTTACGTTCGATTTGGGTATCGCGCCTTATGCGGACGGCTCAGTGCTTGTTAGCATGGGTAACACGCGTGTCATTTGCGGCGTGACCATTGAGGAAAACGTGCCCCGATGGATGAAAGAGCAAGGTGTAACGGGCGGCTGGCTTACCGCCGAATACTCGATGCTGCCATACTCGACGCAGACGCGAAAACCTCGTGACATTGCAAAAGGCCGACTCGATGGCCGCAGCACGGAGATCCAACGTTTGATTGGGCGATCGCTGCGAGCGGTTGTCGATCTTGAAAAGCTGGGGCCACGCACGATCTGGGTGGATTGCGACGTCTTGCAAGCCGACGGCGGGACGCGCACCGCAGCCATAACCGGGGCTAGTTTAGCCGTTGCGATGGCCTGCCGGAAACTTGGGAGAGAAAAAAAGATCGATCTGCCGCCGGTGCGAAAATTGGTGGCCGCAGTGAGCGCTGGCGTTCTCGACGGGCGCGCCATCGTCGATCTTAACTACGAAGAGGACAAACTTGTTACCGTTGATTTTAACCTCGTGGCTACGGAGGACGGCGAATTCGTGGAGGTGCAAGGCTCCGGTGAGGAAGCGACTTTTGCGCAAGCGCAGCTGGACGAAATGCTCGAGCTCGGCCGGAAAGGCATCGCGGAACTGGTTGCGGCGCAGCGGGCTGTTCTAGCGCGAATCATGATCTCGCCGCCGGAAACTTAAATCGTTGCGCGCGCACCGTTTACTTTAAAGCGAGACGCGGTTCCATGAAGAAAGCGCTAATCACCGGAATCACGGGACAGGACGGGAGCTATCTGGCTGAATTCCTTCTGGAGAAAGGCTATGAGGTGCATGGGATCATTCGGCGCGCCAGCACATTTAACACCTCACGTATCGACCATCTTTACACCGATCCCCACATCAACGGGGTCCGAATGTTTCTGCATTACGGGGACCTGAGCGACTCGGTGAATCTGGTGAAACTTCTATACGAATTGAAGCCGGATGAGATTTATCATCTCGGCGCGCAAAGCCATGTGCGCGTCAGCTTCGACATTCCTGAGTACACGTCCGATGTCACAGGAGTAGGCACGATCCGCATTTTGGAAGCTATCCGCGAAGCGGGGTTGCGTTCACGTTTCTATCAGGCATCGAGCAGCGAAATGTTTGGCAAGGCGCAACAAGTGCCCCAAACGGAGAAGACGCCATTCTGGCCGCGCAGTCCCTATGGTGTCGCAAAAGTTTTTTCATATTGGGCGACGGTCAACTACCGCGAGAGCTACGGCCTTTTTGCGACGAATGGCATTCTGTTCAACCACGAGAGCCCGCGGCGCGGCGAAACGTTCGTCACGCGCAAAATCTCGCGCGCCGTCGCCGCGATTAAGCACGGACTGCAAACGGAATTGTTCCTGGGTAACCTGAACGCAAAACGGGATTGGGGATATGCGCCTGAGTATGTCGAAGCCATGTGGCGAATTCTCCAGCATGATGAAGCAGACGATTTCGTGCTGGCTAGTGGTGAAACCCACAGCGTGCGTGAATTTGCCGAAGCGGCCTTTTCACATGTCGATCTCGATTGGAAAGAATTCGTCAGACACGATCCGCGTTATGAGCGCCCGGCGGAAGTAGATCTCCTGATGGGCGACGCTTCCAAAGCTAAAAAGATTCTGAATTGGGAACCAAAAGTGCGCTTTCGCGAACTCGTCCGCATCATGGTCGACGCGGACATGGAATTGCTCTCGCATGAAACGCCCAGGAGACATCTCGGTAAATTGCCGTGATCCAGCCTAGGGGATTTCGCTCGTCGTGGACCGGTTCGTCGCCGCCAATTGGGCCGGGAGGGCCAGTGTTGGAATGGCCGACGCGAGCGGTGCATCGAGGATCGTCACTTCTGCGCGCCAGCCGACAATTTGGTAGAGGCTAATAATATCGCTGGAGCGCATCCGGATGCATC
>JBKOWV010000138.1:0-4046 GCA_046724585.1 Verrucomicrobiota bacterium | reverse complement strand
TCAGCTACAACAATCAAGGAAGGTCAGGATTATTTCCCTCTCACGGTCGATTATCGCGAAAAGGCGGCAGCCGTGGGGAAATTTCCCGGCGGTTATTTCAAGCGCGAGGGGCGGCCGACGGAAAAGGAAACACTTACTTCGCGGATGATCGATCGGCCGCTTCGGCCGCTCTTTCCACAGGGATACTTTTACGACACGCAGATCATCTCGATTTTGCTCAGCGCCGACGGCGAAAATGATCCCGACATTCTGGCGCTCAACGGGGCCTCTGCCGCGCTTTGTGTTTCGGACATTCCATTTGCGGGTCCGATCGGCGCCGTCCGAGTTGGCCGCGTCAAGGGGGAGTTCGTCGCCAACCCCACCCACACGGAGCGCGCCCAAAGTGATCTCGATCTGGTTTATGTCGGCACTGAAAACGACGTAATCATGATCGAAGGCTCAGCGAACGAATTGCCCGAAGCCGAGTTCGTGAAAGCGCTCGAGTTCGCGCATGGACCTGTGCGCGAGATGATGCGCATTCAAAAAGAGCTGGCCGCGAACATGGGCAAGTCGAAACGCGACCTGCCGTTGCTCGAGGTGAACCAGGACCTGCTCGATATCGCTTATCGCGTCGCGGGCGAGCGGATCGAAGCGGCGCTTTACACCGAAGGCAAAGTGGCGCGCGCTAAAGTGGTCGATGCCTTGCGCGAGGAAGTCAAGACTTCGATCCTGGAAAAACATCCTGAGGCCGATTCCTTTTCTATCTCGCAGGCATTCGATTACATCGAAAAAAAGGCGTTTCGCATCAGTATATTGGACAAACAAAAGCGCGTTGATGGCCGCGGTTACCAGGATTTACGGCCGATCAATTGCGAAGTGACCGTTCTGCCACGCGCGCACGGGTCGGCCATTTTTCAGCGCGGCGAAACCCAGGCGCTCGCGCTTACCACGCTGGCACCAATTGAGGAAGCGCAGATGCTCGATGCATACGGCGGCGGCGAGCAATCAAAGCGGTTCATTTTGCACTACAATTTTCCTCCTTTCAGTGTAGGCGAAACCGGACGAACGGGGGGACCCGGGCGGCGCGAGATCGGTCACGGTGCGCTGGCCGAGCGCTCTCTCGAACCGGTCGTACCAGGTGAAAACGATTTTCGCTACGCCATCCGAATATCGAGCGAGATCATGGAATCAAACGGATCGACATCGATGGCGAGCGTTTGTGCCGGCACGCTCGCGCTCATGGATGCCGGTGTTCCGGTGAAGACGCCGGTGGCTGGAATTTCAGTCGGGCTGGTTACCGAGTTTGGCGACGATCGCCAATTGAAGCGCTACGAATTGCTGACCGACATCATTGGTTCGGAAGACCATTTCGGCGACATGGATTTCAAACTTTGCGGAACGGACACTGGCGTCACTGGCTTTCAGCTGGATCTGAAACTCCCCGGCATTAGTCACAAAATCATGGCCGAAGCGATCGAGCGCGCGAAAGAAGCGCGCACCAAAATTCTCGGCATCATGCGCAGCACGCTGGACAAGCCGCGGCCGGAATTGTCGAAGTACGCGCCGCGAATTGAAACGATTAAAATCAATCCGGAGAAGATCGGCGCCCTTATTGGGCCTGGCGGCAAGACCATCAAGGGCATTGTCGCGGAGACCGGTGCTGAAATTAACATCGAGGACGACGGCTCGGTGCACATCTACGCGACGAGCGGCGAAAGCATGGCGCGCGCGAAAGAAATCATCGGTGGCATGACCCGCGAGATCGAGATCGGCCAGACGTATCAGGGTCGTGTTGTCTCGACCAAGGAATTCGGCGCGTTTGTCGAGGTTTTCCCGGGCAGGGATGGACTCGTGCACATTTCCGAGCTCGCGGATTTTCGGGTGAAACGAACGGAAGATGTTGCCAAGGTTGGCGATATTATTTGGGTCAAGTGCATCGGCATCGACGATAAGGGTCGCGTAAAACTTTCGCGTAAAGCCGCGTTGAAAGAGCGTGCCGAAGCCGAAACAGGTCAGTCCGGCCCGGCAGAGCACGAGCATTGATCAGCAACTTGTAGCCAGGTTCGGTGATCTCGGTCGGCTGAGTGAGGTTGACAACCTCAGCTTCGGGTGAAGTTAAAAGGCTGATCTATGAGCACATCCACGCGAGTTTCCTACGGCGTGCTCGCCTTCACAATTATTCTCGCGGGCTTCCTGCATCTTGGAGCACCGCTGCTGGCCGCATTTTTCTCCTATTTCGCATTGCGCAAACTTCTCTTGCTGACAAAACGAAAATGGCTGGCCTTGATCCTGTTTGGGTTGGTGGCGGCGGGGCTCGCCTTTGCCGCCGTTTATTTCACCCGGGCGGCTGTCCACGCGCTGCCGGAAGTGGCCGAGCGTTCGATCCCCTCCGCCAGCGCGTGGGCCCAGGCGCGGCAGATTGAATTGCCCTTCACCGATTTTGATACTCTCAGGGATTTCTTTATCAATTCCGTGAAGGAGCAAGCGCGTTACCTGCAAAACGTGGCCCACTTCGCCGGTCGCACGACCACCATGCTGCTCTTCATCCTCATAGCGATTGTCGCCGCCTCGAGCCTGTTTTTAAAGACTGGCTTCAATCCCTATGCAGAGACGCATGCCGTAAAGAACAATCTCTACTCTATTTACAGCGATGAGGTCTCGACGCGATTTCTCGATTTCTACCGCAGTTTCGCCACGGTCATGGGCGCGCAGATTACCATCTCGTCGATCAATACGGTTCTGACCGCTATTTTCGTCTTTGGAGTTCAATTGCCATATGCGCCGCTTGCCGTGGCGATTACGTTTCTCTGCGGCCTCGTGCCCATTGTCGGCAACCTGGTGAGTAATACGATCATCGTTTTCCTTGCTTTGACGGTTTCCTTGAAGCTCGCGCTCGGGGCTTTGGTTTTTCTCGTTGTCATTCACAAGCTCGAATATTTCTTGAACAGTAAAATTATCGGCCTGCGAATTCGGAACCCGGTTTGGCTGACGTTGATCGCGCTGATCATTGGCGAAAGACTGATGGGTATCCCCGGCCTGATTCTGGCGCCGGTCGTGTTGAATTATCTGCGGGTGGAAATGTTGAAGGTGGAAGTGCCATCTGCGCCTCAAAACTTGTAGCGGCTCTCCGCGAGCATTGCATTATTTCATGGGAAAACAGCGGCGCTCATCGAACGCCACCAGAGAATTATGAAGGCGGGCTTCCTCGAAAAACTAATCGAGCGACTCGGTCGCATTGGGCCGGAAGAGGTACAGAATTATTTTTTGCGCCTGGCGCAGGAGAAAGGTTTCCTTGAGACCGTTTTCAATGCCATCCAGGAAGGCATCATCGTGACCGATTCGAAAGGCCGCATCACTTATCTCAACGATGCAGCTGGCGAGTTGTTTGGGCTTCGAGGGAGCGACGCCATCGGGAAACGCCTCGACGAGCGCGTCCGCGGCCTTGATTGGGAATCTCTTACTCAGAGCAGCGGGCCAGTCAGTCGCGACATGGAAATTTTTTATCCGGCAAATCGCTTCATCAATTTTTACATCGTGCCATTGATGATCGAACACCGCGAGACTGGGGCTGTAGCCACGCCCTTGTGGGGCGTCAGGGAGGAGACGGGCCACAGGCCCGTGGCTACAAGTGATCGGAGTGAGCCGGGATCAACGATCCCGGCTACAGCGGAACAGGTTGGGCACGCCATAATCCTGCGCGATATCACCGAGAGTCGGCGCTCCGCACAGCAAATCATTGAGTCGGAGCGATTGAATGCGCTCACCCTGCTCGCCGCCGGCGTTGCGCACGAGATTGGCAACCCGCTCAACTCGCTCCACATCCATTTGCAGTTGATGGAACGCCAGGCGCATAAATTGGACCGCGCCGCGCGGGAGGAACTCCAGGAATCAATCGACATCGCCCGTTCCGAAGTCAACCGGCTCGATTCGATTGTGACCCAGTTCTTGCGCGCGATTCGACCTTCCAAACCAGAACTGCACCCGGAAAACGTGAATACGATCGTCGAGGAAACGCTGCGCTTCTTCACGCCCGAAATTCAGGACCGCGACATTGTGGTCGAACAGGA
>JBKOWV010000014.1:0-27162 GCA_046724585.1 Verrucomicrobiota bacterium | reverse complement strand
GTCGTTCCGCATCTGCAGAATAATAGACCGCTTACTTCGGGCGAACGCATGGCGTGGGAAATCAGGCTCGCAATTTTGTCGGTGACGAGCTGAATCGGATATTTGTCGTCCACGCACCAATAAATCCACTCCTCATCATCGATGTCGGCGAGCAAATGCAAAACGGTGCCCTTAATATCCGACGGCGACGTGAAATATTTGATTCGTTCGCTTTCGACGCCGCCAAGCTCCTGATACGGGACATGGAAAACAAACGGATGATCCGGCCATAATCGTTCATACTGAACGATCAAATGCTTCGTGATCGTGCGGTAACGATCGCAGGTCAGAACGATCGCCTTTATTTTATCCGCCGAACTCATAGCCAAACTGCTCGATGTCCACTTTAAACTTGGTTGCGATTACGTCTCTTGTTCGGGGAGTGTAATATTCTGTGTAGTGTCGCGCCCGCGGATTGGCTCTGCGGTGGGGCAACTTCTCGGCGACGCCGAGCTTCTGTGCCACAAAAGCCCAGTCCTCGTCGAGGTGTTCGAACTTCCCGATGAAATCGGCCAGCATTTTTCCATTGGGATCGACAAACCAATCCAATTGGTAGCGATGCGGGGAAGAGTGGACGCAAGTGCTGCTGCTATACTGGATCCAATCGACAAATTCCTCGAAATTCATTGTGTCTCTCAGTTGTAAAGCCTCCGTACGCTCGTAGAGGGAGACAACACGATCCCAGGGGTTGCGAACAAATCCGAATTTAAAGTAGGTCTCGAATTGCTTTCGCCCGATCTCCATGCGCCGCTCTTTCGGCAGCATCAGATAAAGAGATTCCAAAATCCGGTTCTTCCGCCCGCCATAATGGGTCCGGTATGTCTCCATGTGATTTTTGATCTGCCACAGGTTCAGGTGCGGTTTCCAAGCTTTGCCGAGGATGGCTCTGACGCTGGTCGAACCAGTCTTGGGCACCTCGACAAAAATGCACTTGTGCTTGTGAGAGATCACATCTAACGGCGCCTCATTGTACATTGAAAAATCTCACAGGCATTAGAAAGTGAAGATCCCTGCGGGTCGGTAGCTCAATCGGTAGAGCAGCGCCCTTTTAAGGCGTTGGTTCCGGGTTCGAGTCCCGGCCGACCCAGCTTCTGTAGCGGCGCTCTATGAGCGTCGCATAAATTCATCCGACAGTTACAGACCGCCGCTAAAGGAATTTGAGCAAATCATGCAGCGAATTCTTTTGTCGATCCAATCGAAAGATCGACAGGCCTGCCTCAGAGGCCGCTTTCCAATCGCGTTCCTGATCATCGCCAACATGCAGGACCTCGTCCGGCTTTAGAGAAATAATTTTGACTGCGCGTCGGAAAACCTCCGGGTCGGGCTTATCGGCGCCGATTTCACTGGAAACAAAAACGTGCGCAAAATATTTGGAGATGCCGAGGTGCCCAAGAATGAACCGCAAGCGCCCATCGAAATTTGAGATGACAGCGAGCTGAAAACGCGGCTGCAGTTTCTCCAAGACGCCAACAACCTCCGGATACAATTCCCATACTCCGGCCTCGGCGAAATGTTCGTAGGCAATTTCGAAAAAATTATCGCGATCAAATTCGCTCAACGAAGGCGCAGCCTGATCAAGCACGAGATTAACGAGTTCGCGCCACCAGTCTTTGTCATCGTTCGGACGTGGTCCGTCGATGGCGGTACGCCGCGGCATCTGTTTCCAAGCAACGTAAAACGCGCAATCAAGCTGCCTTGCGTCCAGCGTCAAACCTACCTCACTCCCGACAAGCGCATAATGATCGCCCACGGTTTGGCTGAGATAAAACAACGTCCCGACTGCGTCAAAGGAGATGGCTTTGATCATCGGAAGCAAACGTTCAACGTCCAACACTCAACGTTCAACGCTCAATTTTGGAGAGCATCCGCGTCCGCCAACCGGACGGACTCGTCCTATCGCGACCTATCGGCGCTCTAAATATTGGCACACGACAGCGGGTGTCCCTCCCGCTACATTGAGGCGATGCTGCCGACTGAGCATAACGATCCGATTAACGAGAAAATCCTCGCGATTTCGGAGGACAAGATCGAAGGGTTCGTGCGTGAGCCGTTCGAGGAAATTGCGCGGCGCTCAGGCGTGAATGTCGATGTCGTAATGGCGCGCATCGCCGCGATGCTGCGGGCGGGAACGATCCGTCGTGTCCGGCAGACGTTGCTCGCAACTAATCTCGCTGATGGCGCGCTCGTCGCGTGGAAGGTTCCTGAGGATAAAATCGAAAACGCGTTCGATTGGATGTTTCAGCGCGACCCTTTTTCCGGGCATGTGGTCCTGCGCTCAACCGACACGGTAACGTCAGGATCGGATTACAAATTGTGGACAACAGTGAAAGTGCCGCACGGATCCTCGCTGCAGCGCCATTGCGAATTGCTAGCGAACAAAGTCGGCGCGGAACGTTTCCGAGTCATGCCGGCGAAAGGAATCTTCACCCTGGGCGTTGGTCACGTTCGTCGAAAAACAATTGAACCGGGCAGCAAATCAGCAGCGCCCGCGAAAATGGTTCCCGTGCAGGTTGTCGATCTTAGCGAGCAGGAATGGAAAGCCTTGCTTGCGCTTAAGTGCCAATTTAGCCCGGAGGAGATTACGCCATCGCCGTGGGCGGCCCGCGCGGAAGAAGCTGGGATCTCGCTCGATGAATTTTATCGTGTGGCGAACCAATTGAACGCGCGTAAGATCATCGGCCGCTTTTCCACCTTTCTCGAACACGTCAAACCGTCAACCGGTGGAGTACGGGTCACGCGATTCAATGCGCTTTTTCACTGGGCGGTGCCGGCTGGTCGCGAAATCGAATCGGGCGGCGAAGTCGGGCGGCATCATATTCTGACCCATTGCTACTGGCGCGAGGCCGGTCCGGAATTCAAGAATGTCAACATCATGGCCGTTGCGCACGGAACAGACAAACAGCTGCTGCTCGAACACAAGAAGGCGATCGATCGGCATCTACAGACGATCGGCATCCCGGTGTCTTACACGAACGTGTTCTGGGGCGGGCGCAGCGAGATCAAGCCTTCGGAAATTTCACCGCAAGTGTATCAGGAATGGTGGGCAGATCAGACGAAAAGTTAAGAGGTTACATCTAACTTTGTGACGCTTGATCTGCGTCAGCCAAAACGCTCTCTGTAGCTGCGATCCAGACTACGCAAGAGCGCAATGGTAAGGTTCTGACGATCAACTTGTCGACCTAACGCCATCCCAAGCGAAATTGCCCGTGCCCGCAGCTCTTTGGGAAAATCTTCCAATGCCTGGTTCACATTGATTCCAATTCCGACGATAGCCGAATGCAGCGCTTTCTCTCTCGCGCGCATCTCGACGAGAACACCGGCAACCTTGCGGCCGCTAATCTGGACATCATTAGGCAATTTGATGGTTGTTTTGAGAGAGAATTCGTTTTCGATCACTCCTGAAATAGTTTCGGCCGCCCAGGCGGTGAGTAGCGGGGAACGGTTTATCTCAATCCTGGGTCGCAACAGGATTGAGAACCAAAGCCCTTTTGCCGCCGCCGATTCCCAACGATTACCTCGTTGTCCGCGGCCAGCCGTTTGGTGTTCGGCAAAGAGAACCAGACCCTCACTTGAATTTGGCGTCGCGATTTGCAAGATCGCATCATTGGTCGAGCCGGTTTGATCGAGAACGATAATTTTGCGGCCAATGACGGGGCTACCGAGAGCCGCTCGCACCTCATCAGCGACAAGCCGATCTAATATTTCAGCCTGGGACATGGGTCATTTCCAAGCCAATATCGATTGCGCGGGCGGCGTGCGTGAGGCTACCCACGGAAATGTAATCGACCCCGGTGGCCGCGATGCGGTTGACGTTTTCGAGAGTGATGCCGCCGCTTGCTTCGAATTCGATATTGCCTGTTTTGAGCGCGACAGCCTCCCGAATTTGAGCGCGTGCCATGTTGTCCAGCAGGATTACATCTATACCCGGAATTCTGACGAAGGCGCGAACTTGTTCCAGATCATTGGCTTCCACTTCGATACGGATGTTTTGTCGTTCCTCGCGAAGCTGCTTGATTCGGTCCGCAAAGCCGGAGAGTCCCTCAAGAGTGATCAAATGGTTATCTTTCACGAGCACCATATCGTATAAACCAAAACGGTGATTGCCGCCGCCGCCGGCAAGCACAGCTGCTTTTTCCAAGCTCCGCAGACCAGGAGTGGTCTTTCGAGTGTCCAAAATTTTCGCAGGATGATTTTTAACGGCGTCAACGAATTGGCGGGTCAGCGTCGCGATGCCACACAGGCGCTGTAGAAAGTTCAATGCCACGCGTTCTGCCTTGAGAATCGAACGGGCCAGGCCGCGGACCTCGATGATCACATCTCCGACAACCACTTCGTCGCTGTCACGGCGAAGAATCTGGGTGTCGATCGATGGATCGACTTGCCGGAAAACTTCCGCCGCAGCCCCAGTGCCGGCCACAATAGCTCTTTCACGCGCAATAATGCGTCCTGTCGCGTGCAAGGTTGCCGGCACAAAAAAGTCAGTCGTGACATCGCCTTGGCCAATATCTTCTTTCAGCGCGGCGGCGATAGGATCGTAATGGTCGGGCTTCATTGGCATTGCGTGGTCTCTGGGCTGATAACGCATCGCCCACGCACGCTGGTTTTCAAATTGACGTTTAACCCGGCACAATAAATGCAAGATGCGAGAATATCTTTGGAGAGTTCGCCAATCGGATTGTCGACATTTCGATGACAACGATCAGAGGACGAAATGGCAACCTTTTGAAATCTTCCGGATGGGATCAATCCAGAAAAAAAAGATTCGGGCAGCACGCGCGGTAAGGAGAAACAACGAATCTAGAAACACGCGCTACCGCCCGAATCGCCTTAACCTGTTTAATTGGACAGCAAAACTTGCCACCCGTTCGAATTTTTTACGACAAATTCGTGTCTGACGGTAATTATAAGGCGTTCAGTCGATTACCAAGTCTCTGTTAAGAACTAAAATGCGCTCGTAGAAGCGTTACAGAAGGCTTCCCTGCATTCCAGTGCTCGCTCGGGCCGCCTCATCGCGCACCTCCTGAAGTAGCGATTTGAACTCACACTTCTCGAGCGCGGCAATCAGTTTCGGATAATCGGCCTCAATTCGAAGGTGTTCGATCGCCACTGGCAATTCCAAATCACAATCCAGATCGACCATTTTCCGGTTTTGCAAAATCTGGTCGCGGGCGTTGGCGAGCTTTTCGCGCGTGCGCAGATTTTTCACCTTGTCGAGACTAGCCAATAACGCCTCCAGGCTACCGTGCTCGCGAATCAGCGCTGCGGCTGTTTTGCGACCCAGGCCAACGCCGGGGATGTTGTCGACCGAATCGCCCGTCAGAGCAAGGACATCGCCGATAAGGTTTGGGGATACATCCCACTTTGCACGTACTTGATCTTCCCCCAGCAAGGCGAAAGCGTCTTTCGGTGAAGCGAGATCGGCTTTTGCGGTCGTGTAAACTTTCACGCAGGGCCCGACGAGCTGATATAAATCCTTGTCATTGGTGGCGAGCACGACTTCCATCCCGCGGCGCTTGCATGCAGCGATGGCGTAACAACCCATCAAATCGTCTGCCTCCGTATTGGGCAGGGAGATGTTTTTAAAGCCAAGGCAAGGCGTCAAGATTTCCTGGATGAACTCAAGCTGGGCAATCATCGGCGTCGGCATTTCTTTGCGGGTCTCTTTGTAGAAAGGCTGCAGTTCTACTCGCCGTTGTGGCAGGCCTTCGTCCCACACCACCGCGCCCAGCTCAGGCTGCAAATGTTTGAGCATTAGGCGGAGCGTTTTGGTAAAACCGAAAATGGCATTGGTGGGTTCGCCACGGGAATTCGATAAATTCGGGATCGCGAAGAAGGAGCGATAAACGTAGTAATGGCCGTCAATTAGCAGCAGTTTCATTGCAAATCCCGATGCTGGATTCTGGATGCAGGATGCTGGATGATCAAGCGATGGCGCAGCAATGGATTATTCGCGTGCAGGGCAGGGAATACGGTCCTGCGGACATCGAGACGCTGCGCGAATGGAAAACGGAAGGCCGACTCCTTCCCGGAAACGAAGCTCGGCGAGAAGAGAGCGATCTTTGGGAGACGGCCGAGGAGATTCCTGGTCTTTTTAATGCAGGGGCGCTCGCCGCGGCGAGCGTCCGACGGCTGACAGAGCCTCCGTTAGCGGCCCGCGGCAGTTTCGGCGCCATCCTCAGCGAGACCGTTCGGATTTATCGGAAAGGGTTCCCGCAATTTCTTGCTCTTACACTCATCGTGGCAGCACCTTCGATCTGCGCCCAGTTAGCAAATTCGGCGCTGGGTGCGTCAGCCGAGGTGGAACTGAATCTTCGTACATTTATTGCCGCGGCCTTCGGGCTTTGCATGCTGCTGCTGAGTCTAGCAGCGTGGCCGGTCTTTATCGCCGGTATTCAAATTCTCGCCGCGGAGTTTTCCGCCGGTCGAGAAGCGAGGCTCTTCAAGATTTTCCCGCGCATCTTGAAGTTTTGGCCGCGCGTTGCGATGCTCTGCATCCTCGTCTATGGTGTCTTCTTCCTGCTGACCGTATTTGGGTTCGGAATAGCGGTCATGATCATTGCCGGCGGGTCTTCGTTGCTCGTGCCCTTTCTCGCCCTGGCGTTGCTCGGGTTGCAGGTTTGGATGTTCGGACGGTTCTTCATCAACGTTCTCTTCTGGCAGCAGTTCGCCGTTCTCGCGGATGCCGACCCTGCAAACGCGTTGCGTCAAAGCAGAGAACTAGCGCGCAGTGGTCGCGATCTTCCCTGGTTTCAACGCCCGTTGTGGCGCGGCGTCTTGATCGCTTCAATCTGGTTCGCGTTTGTATTGATGCTTCAGATCGGAGCAGAGTGGCACACAATTCAGCAATATTTTCACGAACTGACCACCACGCAGGATCCACAGGCGCTTCTGCAAAAGATTACCGAAAGCCAGCGAGCTCAGGGCTTTAATCTTTTGAGTTTCAGCCTGAATGTGGTGCAACGGATTCTCCAGCCGTTGCTCGGAATCGCCTTTGTCCTGCTTTACTTCGATAGCAAGGACGCCACTCGAATGAACTCGAGCCATCGGGAGGCTGACACTGGTGCTTAAGCTTGCGGGGCCGAGACAATCCTCGCGCGATTCCCAGGCTGATGCTCGGCGTGTCTTCGCTTAGCCGGCAGATGCATTGCTTCCACCCTCGAAATTCTCAGCTGACGCGTTTCCCTGCTCGCCAGCCCCTTCGCGGCTCCGCAGAAGCAGCGGCGCAATAGCCTTAAAGTGATGGCCAATGTAGATGAGATAGCCAATAAACGAAGCAAGCTGAACGCTGATCAAACAAATGTGACCGGCACGAGCGATGAAGAAATCAGGCCACCTCCAGATGGAAAAGGCGCTGCCGAGATTGAGAAGAATAAGCAAAGGTACAAGCACCCAAATGTTGAGCAGTTGATCAGCCTTGGCCCAGGCGTAAAGGGTGCGATCGGCAACGCTGTTTGAATCGGTGATGCGTGCGCGGATCAGCCGCATGTCGTAGATGAAAAGCAGCCAAACGACTACTGCATAAGCGGCGCTCAGTTGAAACCACGCCGGTGGCTATCGAGGCGGCTGAAAAGAATCGACTCTCCAAGCGCGCAAGCGATGTAAAAAAAGTTGTGCCCAAATTCGAGAGGCCATTTGATCAAAGTGAGCGTGTGAATGATTGACCGTGACCAAAAAATAAAGATCACGCACAGACCGGCAGCAACATAGAGAAAATTTCCCCAATGCCGCGCCGAGATCGATGCGCGGGCATTATCCGTTAAGAAAAAAAGCGCGACGCCCTGGATGATGCTGGCGAGGGTGAGCTCGATATTAACGACTGTAGAATCGAGTTCGCGGCGGCTCTCGCTTGGCGGAATCACGCTGCGATTGGTAATCGCTCGCTGAATAAAATGTCAAGGCTGCCTTGCCAGCCGCAAAGCATGACCGCGATGCGTCGGTTGTCAGCGGGCCAGAACGACGTCTTTTTTTGTCCAGGTGTGGACTTGGCGGCAATGAGGGCAGGTGAATTTGGGTGTCTTGACCTTCGCTTCGGCCCAGAGTTGTTCTTCGATGGTTTGACCGGTCGAGGTGAGTTTCGCGGTGGAAGGGCACCGCACGAGCAGGCGTTTAATGACTGGTCCGTTTCTTAATTTCCGCGGCGAAGCGGTTGCGAAAAACTTCATTCTTAATTCCTTTCTATGCGAGCCGATAAACGATGCGAGCCTTGGCGGTATCGTAAGGAGACATTTCGAGTTTCACGCGGTCGCCAATTGTAAGCCGAATAAAACGTTTGCGCATTTTTCCCGAAATATGCGCGAGCACGAGATGTTCGTTCGCCAGCGCGACGCGAAACATTGTGCCCGGAAGAACGGACAGGATTGTCCCTTCCACCTCAATTGCTCTTTCTAAACTCATGATTTTGGATGAAGAACGCCGGCCCTCGGATATTGCCGGGGGGGCCGGCTCCACGATTCTTTACCGGCGAAAACTGGCGTACGGTCGGCGGTTATTGCCGGACGGGCGCGGGCGGTCTTCACGCGGGCGCGCTTCGTTGACCGCCAAAGCGCGGCCGCCAAGTTCCTTGCCGTTGATTGCCGCCATGGCGGCATTGGCTTCAGTCGTCTCGTTCATCGTGACGAATGCAAAGCCGCGGGACTTGCCCGTCATGCGATCCATCATCAGCGATACTTCGGCGACTTTGCCGTGTTGTTCGAAAAGATCCTGAAGATCGTTCTCGGTAGTCTCAAAGGAGAGATTTCCTACGTATAGTTTCATTGTGATTTGGTTTTGGAAAATAACTGCCAGCTACAGAGCCGTTCCCGGGAATCGGGTTTCAAATCACCACTGAGAAAATCTCAACTGACGATCTACCACGCAACGAACAGAACAGAACTAATCCAATAGGCCGCTAGTATCGTCTGCCTTGGACAAAACGCAAACGACGCTTTGGCCAAGAGAGGGATTCGGCAGTTTCTTCAACTCTCGCGTTGAACTGCAAAGAAGCGCCGCAACGGCTTAACAGATCCTGGTGCGGCCGGCTTCACGACATTCGATCAAATGTTCTGTGTTGACTGTGTAAGGTGCTCCGGACGGCTTCCAATTGGGCTTCCTTTTCGAACTCCACAAACAAATATTTATCGACCAGAATTCTCGCACTGGTGTTTAGTTGCATTATCTCTCGATAAACTTGCTCGCGCAGCGCCAGCGGGGCGCTGCTTGGTTCCCGGATGCTTTTGCGATAGGTCAGCCAACTCGCGAGCCAAATAAAAGGATAAGCAAAAGGCAGAAGGACCAGTGAAGTCGTTTTCGGATAGGTGAAAATAATCCGCCTAATTTTAAACCCAGACAATTTCGCCAGCAGGCGCAGTCTTTGTATTCCGATCAAAAAAATGTGTCCGAGATAGATCTCATTGGAAAGCGAGGGAGCAGCCATCCAAACGGAGTCTGCTTCGTTAGCGGGCATCATTTTAAGGAAATATTCGGTTTCGAACAGAAAGTGACTTAGGCGAGACTGGAGATTCGAGTAATTAGGCGTGGTGACAAGCAGCGAGCCGTTCTGCTTGATCACCCGGTTGAATTCTTGAAACACGCGGTACTGATCGCTGAAATGCTCGATGCCCTCTTGGCAAACTAGAACGTCGGCAAAATTGTCGTCTACCGGAATGCCTTCCATGACGTTGGCTCGCTCGCAGGTCAACCCGTCGACCTTGAAGTACTCGGGAAACAAATCGTAAGCGTACACGACGGCCCCCGCTTCCTTTAAGATTCGCGAGGTGACACCCGCGCCCGCCGGGGCATCAATCACCACTTTGTTTTTGAACTTCTGCTGATTCTGCTCAATGAAGAGCTTAACGTGGCACTTGATGCTATTCGTGTTGTCCTCGTACTGCATCTGAGGTCGCGATGATATGAGCGGGGCGGTTCGCGAAATATTCAATTTTCGACTCTCAATCTTTTCGTTAGCGGTGGCGGTCCCGGCACAAATCAAAGATGTGAGATCGAATTGGTTCTCTCAATCAAAATTCGTGCCTGGAGGGATTCGAACCCCCAACCTTCTGATCCGAAGTCAGATGCTCTATCCGGTTGAGCTACAGACACTGTTGACGGTCAAAAGAGGTACAAAAGTTAAAAGAGTTACAAGGTTCAATTAGCCAGCTTGCGGTTGTAACTCCTTGTAACAATGTAACTTTTAACTCTTTAACTCTTAAAAATGGGGTGGCCGACGGGACTCGAACCCGCAACAACCAGAACCACAATCTGGGGCTCTACCATTGAGCTACGGCCACCATCGCTGACGTGGAACCAAGATTCTAAAATTCGAATCTTTTTTTGCAAACAAAGGACTCGCTTTTTGTAATTCGCTACCCTAATTCTCTACGCCGGTGGAACGAAAATCTGCCCGCAACCAGCCTACCATTGTGCCTCGCCATCGCATGGCGCGAGTCGGTTCGGCTTGGCTCGCTTTCTTCTTTTTCCTCTTGGCGGCTGATCTCCTTGTGGGGCAGCAAGACGACCCAAGTGAAATTTTTCTTAAAGCTTACCTGTCGGCCCAGCAGGGCGCAAAATTGGAATACGAAAACCGGTTCAAGACAGCCCTGGCCAAATACCGATTTGCCGGAAGCTTGATCGGGGAATTGCGCAAATCGCACGCTGACTGGCAGCCCGCCATCGTCGACTATCGCGGCCGAAAAATCAGCGAGAGCATCCTCCGAATTCAGGAGAGGATGTCGAGGCAAAATGATCTGGCTACAAGTGCAAGGCGGTTACCGGAAATTGTTCCCTCACTGCCTGAGACTGAGGGTGCCTGGTCTGAGCCCGGGCCCGAAGCGGTTGCGCCGCAAGAAGCCGAAACGATTGCCCAGAGCCCGAGTGGCGACGCGATTAAAGAAGCAACCAGGAAATTGCGCGGCAAGGTCGATCAATTGCAGGATGCACTTGAAAAATCGCGCAGCGACCTCGAGACGGCGCGAAAGGAAAAGGAAGTCGTAAACGCTCGGCTTAAGGACACAGCCTCCAAGCTCGAGCAAGCACAAAGCGAAATCGAGAAATCCAGGAAATCAGAGCGCCAGGCTCGTGATCAACTCGCGAAGGTTGAGGATTCGTTGAAAGTGCTCCAGGCATCGCGAGACAATGACGCGAAGGAACAGGAACAATTACGTACGGAGGTCGCGCGTCTAAAAGATGCTGTTGCTGCCGCAGAGGAGGCGCGCGTGGCAGCGGAAAAGCAAAGGGGCGAGACCAACGCAAAATTTGCCGACGCAAGCGGGCAAATCGCTACGCTCGTACAGGAACGCGATGAAGCGCTCGCTCAATTGCGGGGAATGAAGGAAGCGGAACAACGTCTCCAGGGGGTCCTCGCCGAGAACAGCGATTTGAGACAAAAGCTGGCAAATGCTGACGAAAAAGTGCGTGAATTTGGCAAGGATGCACCGAAAAACGCGGATGAACTTGCTGACCTAAAACGGCAGGTTGCACAGCTACAACAGCAACTGGCCGAAACCGGGAAGCAAAATCAATACTTCGCGGCCAGAGTTGCCGAGCTTCACGTGCAACTGGATGAAACCAGCACGCAGCTTCAGAACCCGAAGGCCACGGGAGTAAACGGCGAGGACACGGCACAGCTGGCGAAAGAAAAGGAACTCCTGCGAGACATCGTTGTCCGCGAACGGCAGGAGGAAGCCCGTCGTTATCAGGCAAAGGAGCGGATGCTGGCGGAGCTGGATAAACTGAAGATTAAATCGGACGCTTTGAGCAAGCAGATCGAGCTCCTCGCACAGCCGGTCACAAAATTGAGCAGCGAAGAGCTCGCCCTGCTACGGCAGCCAGTTGTCTCTATTTCCAACCAAGATCCCGGCATATTGAAGGCGAGCTTTATTTTCGCCAAAGAATCCTCGCCAAATTTCGAGAAGGTGGTGGAACCAAATGCAAAGGAACGATCGGTTCGGGACAGCGGTGGGGCGACAACAGATAGCTCGAGTGACGCGACTGGACCACCCGACTTCAAACCGGACGTGCCAGATGATCTGCTAAATGTTGCACGGGCGGCGAAAGAGAGTTTCGATCAGGGCAAATATCGGGCGGCCGAAAAGCGGTACCGGGAGATCCTAGCCAAGAGCCCCAAAAACCTTTACGCGCTTTCCAACCTCGGCGCGGTTTATCTTCGCAACGGCAAGTTTCGCTCGGCGGAATCAACGCTGAAAAAGGCTCTGACGATTTCGTCTAATGATGAGTTTTTGCGCACTGCGCTCGGAATTGTTTATTATCGGCAATCCAGGTTTGACGATGCCCTCGCCGAGTTGACTCAGGCAGTCGAGATTAATCCAAAGAGCGCTACAGCTCGCAATTATCTGGGTATTACCGCGAGCCAGAAAGGGCGACCGCAAGAAGCCGAAAAGGAAATACTCCAGGCTATCGCAAACAATCCTGAGTACGCAGACGCCCATTTTAACCTGGCGGTCATTCTCGCCACGACGCAGCCGGCTTCGAAAGAATTAGCCAAACGACACTACGCCAGGGCCACTGCGCTCGGAACCCAGCCCGATCCGTCACTCGAGAAATTGTTGGAGTGACCGCAAGATCAGCATCGAATTGTTGCGGTGATTCGAAGCAGACGACGTTCGCTCTCTAATGCGCTTTCTTCGCGTTTTCGCAATCGGCGTAATCACCGCCGTCGTCGGAATGTTCCTGGCGATTTTCGCCTCTGACTGCCTCACGCGGCTCTACCATGTTTCGGACATGGAAGGACAGCGTGGCATGGCCGTCATCTTCCTCTTCGGACCGCTCGGGTTGATCGTCGGCTTTGTAATTGGAGTAATCGCGGCGCTGCGCACGCACTGGGCCGGCTTTGTTGGCTTCATCAAGATCCAGGGGTTGTCTATCTTGATTATGATTGCGGTTGGCGCCGCAGTTTCGGGTCTTCTCTGGTTTGGCGCCGATAAACCGCCGAAGATCGATGGCAAAGAACTCGTGCTCGAATTCGAACTGAAAATTCCAACGACCATCCAAATTCCTGAAGAGCTGAACGATTACACCATCCGGGCCAGCCTTTACGCGAACAATAGGGACAATCGCTATGCCAGCATCAATCTCAAATCGATAACAAAGCAGGAAGGCTACGTGATTGTTCCAGGAACGGCGGCGCTGATGTCTCACAGCGCCAATCGATCGCTTTTCATTTCCCTCGGTAACGAACCGAGCGCGTCACAATTCATTGACCTAAAAACTTTGCCGGCTGCTCCGCGCAGGGAAAACGAAACCTGGTCCGACTGGACACTCGCAACGCAACGCGCCGATCTTACTCCGGTTCCCGACCCTGAAAGAATCGCCGTTCGCTATCGGGTCCGCCCAGTTGATAATTGACCCTGTAGCGGCGGTCTGCCTGCCACGTCGTAGCTTAGCGGAGACAGTCTGGCCGCCGCATTATTGATTTTTAATTTCCGCTCATGCAATCCTTCCTCAGCGCCCAGTGGCGTTATCTGGCGATGCTGAATTACATCGTCGATCCGCGTCTGATCGAGCCGCTTGTTCCGTCGGGAACCGAGATCGATTACGAAAATGGCCAAACGTTTCTCAGCATTGTTGGCTTTCTCTTTGTCGACACTCGCTTGCTCGGCCTTCCAATTCCATTGCATCGGAATTTCGAAGAAGTGAACGTGCGCTTTTATGTTCGAAAGAGATCGGCGGATACGTGGCGGCGCGGTGTTGTTTTTATCCGTGAGCTTGTGCCACGCCGCGCCATCGCTCTAGTGGCCCGTGCATTTTACGGGGAAAACTATTTCGCCGTTCCGATGAAGCACGATGTCGAGCACGTCGATCTTAGATTAAACGTAGAGTATTCCTGGCGACACGGGAAGAAATGGGAATCGCTAAGGATGAGTGCAATCGGCGAACCCCAGCCAATCCCAGCCGGTTCACATGCGGAATTTATTACCGAACACTATTGGGGTTACACCTGTGTGCGCGACGGATATAGCGAATATCGAGTGGAACATCCCCGCTGGAAAATCTGGAACGCGACCGACTTCAAATTGGACGCAGACGTCAGAGCTCTTTATGGCGAACAATTCGCTGAAACGCGAAATCAGCCGCCGCGCTCCGCATTCATCGCCGATGGTTCGCCCATCACCATCGAGCGCAGATCCATTCTTCTGTAGCGGTGGTCTATGACAGTCGCACTTCTTCTAAGATCGAAATTCCCTAACGAGCACTTTCTTTCTCTTGTGCCGTGAGATCGCAAGATCCACAAGTTTCGATAACAGTTCTTTGTAACCAATCCCTGAAGCTTCCCACAATTTTGGATACATGCTGATCGAAGTGAATCCGGGGATCGTATTCAATTCATTGAAAAAGAATTTCCCACTTGTTCGGTCCAGCAACAGATCGACTCGAGCCATGCCTTCACATTCAACCGCTAAGAACGCTCTTTTTGCAAGGTCCTCTACGCACTTTGTCTGCTCGGGGCTAAGTTTTGCCGGAATGATCAGGGTGGCGCCCTTCTCGTCCAGATACTTGGCCTCGTAAGAATAGAATTCGTGCGTTGGATTGATCTCGCCCGCAACGCTCACCAGTGGATCGGCTCCTGCATCCGGGTTTTCCAGAACCGACACTTCGATCTCACGTGCATTTACGGCGGCTTCGACGAGCACTTTCGTGTCGTACATGAAGGCGTCTTCGAGCGCAGCGTTGAGCGCGCTCGGTTCCTTCACCTTATGCACGCCGACGCTCGAGCCAAGGTTAGCTGGCTTGACGAAGACGGGATAGCCAAGCTCCTTCTGAATCCTTTCGGCCGACGACTCTTTTTCTTTTTTCCAGAGCTCGTGCTTCAACGAAACATAGGACACGATCGGAAGCCCGGCCTCACGAACTACGCGTTTTGTCATCTCCTTGTCCATCGCGACTGCTGATGCGAGCACTCCGGACCCGACGTAGGGAACGTCGGCCAGCTCGAGCAATCCTTGAATCGTTCCATCTTCGCAAAGAGGTCCGTGCATGACGGGAAAGACCACGTCGATCGTTCGTGGTTCTCCGCTTCCACTCAAGCCGATCAAGGCGCTACCGCTGCTCGTATCGGCGGGATTGGGCGGGAGCAGGACTTTCGGCGCGTCTTTGAAGACCGGGAGAGATTTCTTTCCCTTGAGCAGAGAAATGTCGTTGAGATGCCAGCGACCCTGCTTGTCAATCGCCACCGGCACGATTTCAAAGCGGTCGCGATCCAGGTTATTAATAACGGATGCAGCCGATTGAAGTGAAACTTCATGTTCTCCTGACCGACCGCCGTACAACACCGCCACCCGAACCTTCCTCATACACTTCGAAATATCAGCGCGGCTGGTCCGCTTGATTCACTTTCGCGCGAGCAACTGCCGGAGCACGAACGGCAGAATCCCGCCGTGCCGGTAGTAATCAATCTCTATCGGCGTGTCGATCCGCAGCTTCACCGGCACGGAGCGCTTTTCTCGATCCTTGCCTTCAGTTTCGAGCGTTACCGTTTGTCCAGGCTGAACTGCATTCGACAGCCCGATGATCGAAAAGATTTCCGAACCATCGAGTCCAAGCGATTGCGCTGTCGTTCCATCCGCAAATTGCAACGGTAACACGCCCATACCGACAAGATTCGAGCGATGAATCCGCTCGAAACTCGCGGCCACGACCGCTTTCACGCCCAGCAAACGCGTTCCTTTTGCTGCCCAGTCGCGCGACGAACCAGTGCCGTACTCGTGGCCAGCCAGAATAACCAACGGAGTTTTCGTTTCCGCATAGTTCATCGCGGCGTCGAAGATCGACATTTGTTCGCCGCTCGGTTGATGAACGGTGATTCCGCCCTCTGTTCCGGGCACCATCAAATTCTTGATCCGCACATTCGCGAATGTTCCACGAGTCATGACCAAGTCGTTGCCGCGTCTGCTGCCGTAACTGTTGAAATCTTCCGGCCGAATTCCTCGCGACATTAAATACTTTCCGGCTGGCGAAGTTTCCTTGATCGCTCCTGCAGGCGAAATGTGGTCGGTCGTGACCGAATCGCCGAAAATCCCAAGTGCGCGGGCGCCTCGGATTTCCTCAATATGTCCGGGCTCCATCGAGAAATCCTGGAAAAACGGCGGCTCGTGAATGTAATCGCTTTTCTCATCCCATTGGTAAATGTCGCCCGTGCTCGATGGAATTTCGTTCCATTTCGGGTTTTGATTGGCGAAATCGCGATAAAGTTTCCGGAACGTTTCCGGCTTGAGCGCAGCTTGCATCGTGTGCCGGATTTCACTGAGACTCGGCCAGAGGTCGCGCAGGAAAGTTTCTTTGCCGTCCTTGTCTTTGCCAAGCGGTTCGCGCGAAAGATCGATGTGCACTCGACCAGCCAGCGCGAACGCAACGACCAGCGGGGGCGACATCAGAAAGTTTGCTTTAATATGTTGATGCACGCGCGCTTCGAAGTTTCGATTGCCCGAAAGCACTGAGGCCGCGACCAAATCGAATTCATGGATTGCTTTCTCGATGTTCGGATGGAGCGGCCCGGAATTGCCGATGCAAGTCGTGCAACCGTAGCCAACGAGATTAAATCCAAGCTCGTCGAGATATTTTTGTAGTCCGGTTTTGTCTAGATAATCGGACACGACGCGCGAGCCCGGTGCGAGCGAAGTTTTCACTGCGGGATCGACATGCAGGCCGCGCTCGACGGCTTTTTTCGCGAGCAAACCGGCAGCGATCATCACGCTTGGATTGCTGGTGTTTGTGCAGCTCGTGATCGCAGCAATCAGGACGCTGCCATGTCCGACGTGAGTACGCCCGTGCATAAAGACCTCGCTGGATTCGGCTTCAATTTCTTTACCCGGATCGGGCGTCGGCCGGTTTGCGATCATCTCGATCTTGTTGAGCTCGTCACCCGGATTAATTCCCTGATCTTCTTTTTTATCGGTCGAAGCCATGTCGCCGTTTCGCGGCGTGCTGCCGTTCAATTCCACGACATGCTTTTCACGAAGATCGACCTGCTTTTTGCCGTAGCCGCCATCTCTTACCGGCTTCTCGAGCAACTCGCGAAATGTCTTCCCAAGTTCCGGCAAACTAATTCGGTCTTGCGGCCTCTTTGGTCCGGCGACGCTCGGCTGCACGTCTGCCAGGTCAAGTTCGACATCGACGCTGTAATCGATTTCGCCTTTCCGCGGCATCCCAAACATTTTCTGCGCCCGAAAATAATTCTCGAACGCAAGACATTGCTCTTCGGTGCGCCCGGTGGCCTGCAAATAGTCCGCCGACTCTCGATCGACCGGAAAATATCCCATGGTCGCGCCGTACTCGGGTGACATGTTCCCAATCGTTGCGCGGTCGGGAACCGGCAGCGATGCTGCGCCTTCGCCATAAAATTCGACAAATTTGCCGACGACTTTTTGTGCGCGCAGCAAATGCGTGATGTGCAGCACGAGATCGGTCGCCGTTACCCCTTCACGCAACTGTCCACTCAGGTGGACGCCCACCACTTCTGGAGTCAAAAAATAAACCGGCTGCCCGAGCATTCCCGCTTCCGCCTCGATCCCGCCCACACCCCAGCCCACGACGCCGAGGCCGTTGATCATCGTCGTGTGCGAATCAGTGCCGACCAGCGTGTCGGGGAAGAAGAGTTGAGAGTCGAGAGTTGAGGGTTGAGAGGAGAGAACGCCTTTGGCCAGGTACTCCAAATTTACCTGGTGAACGATGCCGATGCCGGGCGGGATGAGCTGGAACGTTTTGAAAGCTTGTTGTCCCCATTTCAAAAACTGGTAACGCTCGCGATTGCGCTTAAACTCCATATCCAGGTTGAGTTGCAACGCTCTCGCTGAACCGAAGAAATCTACCTGCACTGAGTGATCGACCACCAGATCGACAGGCACCAGCGGCTCGATGATCTTCGGGTCGCCACCCAGCCGTTTTACTGCGCTGCGCATCGCGGCAAGATCGACCACCAGCGGGACGCCGGTGAAATCCTGGAGGACGATGCGCGCGACAATGAAAGGAATCTCCTCATTGGCCGGCGATTTCGCGTTCCAGTTCGTCAGCGTCTCGACATCTTTGCGTCGAACTTTTTTGCCGTCGCAATTGCGCAATACCGATTCGAGCACTATGCGAATGCTTACCGGGAGCCGCGAAATTTTGCCGATCCCTTGCTCTTCCAGAGCAGGCAGCGAATAAAGAAGACCTTCGCGCCCTTTGCCGGCGTCGAATTTCTTCAGCGCTTTGAATTCGTCGTGCATCCAATTTATGTCATTCCGAGCGGTGTCGAGGAATCTCTGACTATTTCCTGGAGGACAATAAGAGGTGTCTCGACGTTGCTCGACATAACAAGAGTCACCTTAGTTCTCCCAGCTTTGCTTTGATCTTGTCGAAGTTCGGCAACTGTCTCGCGTCGTCGTTGCTCTCGGCATATTGGATCACGCCGTTCTTATCGATGACGAACGCGGAGCGTTTCGGGACACCCGCCATTCCGAGATTCAATCGCGGGAGGAATGAGTCGTACATCACGTCATAAGCCTTTGCGACTTGGTGTTCGTAGTCACTCAGAAGCGGAACGGTAATCTTTTCCTTTTGCGCCCACGCCTCCTGCGCGAACGGATTGTCCCCGCTGATTCCATAAACGGCGGCGTTCAAATTCGTGTAAGCGTTCAGGCCCGTGCTGACTTCGCACATTTCTGTCGTGCACGTGCCCGTGAACGCCATTGGAAAGAAAAGCAGCAGCGTGTTTTTCGTTCCGAAATTGTCGCTGAGCTTGATTTGCTTTGGCCCGTCGGCGGTCTTCGTCGATAAGGTGAAATCTGGAGCTTTGGTTCCAACGGCCAGCGACATGAATGAGTCCTTCAGTTTGAATTAAGTGTCGGGAGTTTCAGTATAAGGTCGACATATAGCCGGTCAAAGGGATCGTTGAAGCGTTAAAGCGCAAGGCTGTTGGTTTCAGATCCGGCGGTTCTCTCCGGTTTACGATTCACTAATCACTTCTCGCATTTCACGTCTCACCTCTCACTCCGCATGGAATTATTCTGGTGGTTTTTCACGGTTGTGTTGTTCGCGGTCGGTCTGATCGGAACGGTGCTGCCGGTGTTTCCCGGGACGATCATCATTCTGGCCGGCGCAATCGTTCACCGTATCATGCTTGGCCCGGAGAAAAGTATCGGTTGGCAGACCATCGTCGTTCTTGTGCTCCTGACCCTTGCGACCTATGCGCTCGATTTTTTGAGCGGTTACTTCGGCGCGAAATATTTCGGAGCGACACGTTGGGGAACGTTCGGCGCCATTCTTGGCGCGCTCGTCGGTCTCTTTTTCGGAATCGTCGGATTATTCATCGGACCAGTAATTGGCGCGATCCTGGGAGAGTTCATCGCCGGCAAAAGAATGATCGATGCTGGACGGGCGGGCTGGGGAAGTTTATTGGGAAATCTCGGAGGAATGCTTGGCAAACTCGTCATCGCCCTCGCGATGATCACGATTTTCTTCATGACCGTACCGCCATTATTTTGAATCTGGAAAGTAGGAAAAAAGGAACAAAATTTGGAAACCAAGAAGTCAGGAATTTCTTGAATGATCTTTTTATCGGCTTGCTCCCTTCCTCTTTCCCCACTTCCTCCTGGGCCCTGGTTTCCAGGTTCTCGATTCGGTGCTAAACTAACTGCTGATGGCAGATGATCGCTGGTGAGCCGCTTGCGGCTTGCTGGAGGAAAGTCCGAACACCATACGGCAGCATGCCGCGTAGAAAACGCGGGCGCCGTGGTTGTAAAACTGCGGCGACGGAAAGTGTCACAGAAAAGACACCGCCGGTTCTTTGGCAACAAGGGCACAGGCAAGGGTGAAAAGGCGAGGTAAGAGCTCACCGCTCGCGGAGCAATTCGCGAGGCAGGAAAAACCCCATGTGGTGCAAGACAAAACAGAGGAAGGGCAGCCGGTCCGTACACCCCGAAGCCTTTCGGGGTTATTCCTCGGGTATCGTCGCATCACGGCGAATGAAAATTCGCCGGGCTCTCGGAGAAATCCGGGTGAGATAAATGATCATCCGGTCGCCACGGCGACCCGACAGAATTCGGCTTACCGCCATCGAAATATGAAGGGCGCTTTCGGAAACGAAGGCGCCCTTCGCTTTTCTATTAGGCGACGGACGGCCGGAGAGTGGATTTCTTGCGCAGGAGGGGCAAAACCTTTTCGACCAATGCGTCGGCCGTGATGCCGTGTTTATTGCGCAGGATTGGTACTGCGCCGTGCTCGATGAATTGGTCGGGCCAACCGATGCGCACCACCGGCGTCGCGATCATTTGCGAATGCAGATGTTCCATCACTGCGCACCCAAACCCGTTATGCAGAACATGATCTTCGATCGTGCAAACGACTTCGACGCTGCGAGCGAAAAACTCGAGGGTGCCAGTGTCCATCGGCTTGATCCAACGCGGGTTGATCAGCGCAACGGAAATTCCTTTTTCTTCAAGTTTGCGCGCGGCTTCTTCCGCAACCTCAAACATGTTGCCTAATCCGAAGATTGCCACGTCGCGACCGTGCTGCACGACTTCGGCCTTGCCGATCTCGAGAAGTTTCGGTTCGGGTTTGATTTGCGCGCCTGTCCCCGAACCTCGCGGGTAGCGGACCGCGATTGGACCGGAGTTGTAGTGCGCCATTGTCCAGAGCATATCGACAAATTCATCTTCGTTCTTCGGTTGCATGTGCACCCAGTTCGGGATGTGGCGCAGATAACCGATGTCGAACAATCCATGATGTGTCGGGCCATCGTCGCCGCTTAGTCCAGCCCGGTCCATGCAGAGTCTGACATTTAGTTTCTGGATCGCCATGTCGTGAATCGCCATGTCATAGGCGCGCTGAAAAAACGTGGAATAGATCGTGAGAAACGGCGTCAGGCCTTGCGTCGCCAGCCCACAAGCGAAAAGCGCGGCGTGCTCTTCCGCAATGCCGACGTCGAAATACCGGTCCGGATGCGCCTTGGAGAAATGGGAAAGGCCGGTCCCGCTCGGCATCGCCGCGGTTATGGCGACGAGCTTTTGATTGGTCTCCGCGAATTTCGCCAGTGTCTTGCCAATAATTTCCGAATAGGTCGGCGTCGGCGTCGGCGCGGTCTCGCCGCTCTCAATCTTATATTTGCCGAGACCGTGAAATTTGTCGGGCTGTTTGATGGCCGGTTCGTACCCTTTACCTTTCTTGGTGAGAATGTGCAGCAGCACCGGCTCCTCCTGCGTTTTCAAAAACTCGAATGTCCGGATCAATAATGGAATATCGTGCCCATCGATGGGGCCGTAGTAGCGCAAACCGAGTTCTTCAAAAATCACGCTCGGCACGAGCAAACCCTTGACGCTTTCTTCCACTTTGTGGGCGAGCTGTACCCCGGTTTTTCCAAGAATTGCCTGGATGAAATCACGCGCCTTATCGTGCAGATGCGCGTAAGTGGGATTCGTCACGATGCTGTTTAGGTAATTAGCGATCGCACCCACGTTTTTTGCGATCGACCATTCGTTGTCGTTAAGCACGACGATGAAACGCTCGGTATGCGTTTTCACATTGTTCAGCGCTTCGTAACTGATTCCACAAGTGAACGCGGCATCGCCCGCGATCACGATAATGTTTTCATCGCCGCCGCGCAGATCGCGTCCCACCGCCATGCCGAGCCCGGCGGAAAGCGCCGTGCCCGCATGACCAGCTCCGTAGCAATCGTGTTCGCTTTCTGTGCGTAAAAGGAAACCGTTGAGCCCGCCATATTGACGCATCGTGGAAAAGCGGTCGAGCCGCCCCGTAAACATTTTGTGGACATAGCCCTGATGACTGACGTCCATGACAAATCGGTCGCGCGGCGAGTCGAACACACGATGCAGCGCAATGGTCAGTTCGACCACGCCGAGATTCGGTCCGAGATGTCCTCCGGTTTGAGAGAGAACTTTGATCAACTCATCGCGCACTTCCTGCGCAAGCTGGGGCAAGTCTTGTTCGCTTAGCGCCTTGATGTCGGCCGGCGAACGGATTCCGTCGAGTAGCCGCGGTGGCGTAGCTGTCGCCCCGGCGGTCTGAGAATTTTCAGAAGAGTTTGATTTCGTCATTTGTGCTTTCGGCTTCCTCGGTCCTTTTATCTGTAGCAGCCGCTTCCTGCGTCGGCTCGAACTCTTTAACTACGGATTTGCCTGCGCTGTTGCGGGCAATGATTTCAATCTTCTGCTCGGCGTTGGCAAGTCGTTCCTGGCAAACTTTTACAAGGTTCATTCCTTCTTCGTAGCGCACGATCAGATCTTCGAGCGGCAGTTTACCGGACTCCATCTGCTCGACAATCGCTTCGAGACGCTCCATCGCTCGCTCAAAGTTAGGCTCTGTCTCGCGCTGCTTCGGTCTGCTGCTCATGGGGAGAACGGGGAATAAAGCACAGGTTAGCCAGGAGAAAAGGGCGACTTACGCCTCAGATTTCGAGGAGTTGCACGAGTCCTCTCGGTTTCTGTCGTGGGCAATTAACGTTCGCTCTCATCTTAAAGCCGTCGCAGATGAGAAGCTCACGACAGCCAAACGGTACCGCATCGACGCGTACTTATCATCGCAGTCGTTTTCCTCTGGCCGATTCTCTCATCAACCTTTCCAGCCGCTTGACCCGCGTTGCTTCGTGTTTTGCACTCACTATCCACCAGCCGACTGCTTTTCGATACGAGGGAGGTTGAGCATAGAAGAAATCCCACGCCACTTTGTTTTGCTTCAGCTTTTTTTCGTAAGGTACATCGAGGTTGGCGCTCCTTTGTTCATATGAATAAATACCCGACTTGTTTTCTTTGCGCGCGTTAAACGCGGCCATGCCCGCAGGCTTCATCAAACCTTTATCGCTCAGTTCCCGTGCACGCTTGATATTGACCGCGCTCCAAATGCTTCCCCGTCTTCGCGGCGTAAATCGAATCGTGTAGCGTAGATCATCAACGTTCTTGCGGATCCCGTCGATCCAGCCAAAACAGAGCGCCTCGTCCGCCGATTCGGGCCAGGTCATACTCGGTTGCCGCGAGTTTTTCTTATGATAGCCGACCCATAATTCTTGCCTGGTCGCATGATTCTTCTCCAGCCACCTGCGAAAATCTCTTGGTGATCTGAAGTATTTGATCTTCATCGGAGCAGATTCTTCTCACTCTAATGAGGGTTACTTGGCGCCGCGGCCGTTGGTTGCTCATTCGCAATATCCACCACGCAGCGCCACTGCCTATCGGGCTCGAGGCGCCAGATAGTGATTCCTCGAAGCTGCTTCGTGATAGGCGTGCCATCCGGGCCGGGGACAGTGAGCTCCGTAGTCGCGGGCATGTAAGCCATTTTGCCGTCCGGCGAGAACACAGCTTTGGATGACACCCAGCGGATTTTAAAACCAGGAGTGTTCAAACTGGAAGCGACGTAGGGACGGACCGCCGCTTTGCCCTCCAGCACCGGCTGCCCTAGAAAAATCAGCAGCGCGTCATCGCTCCAATATGAAAGGATTTTTTCGATATCCTTTCCGGATGACGCGGCCTCCGCCCACTCGGAATCTCGGCGCAACAGTTTCGCTTCCTCCGTTGCTGCATCAAAAGCGCGCCGCGAGCAGCTGTTCACGACAAACAAGACCGCTGCCAGAAAAATCACCGTTAACGCCCGCATGCTGATAAAGTTCGTCCAAAGTTTATCCGATTTGCGTCCGATAGGCCGCGGCGTCTTTAAGACTTTTTAGCTCGTCCGCGTTGTCGATCTTGAGAACGAAAATCCAGCCCTGGCCGTAGGGTTCACGGTTGATCAGACCCGGATCCGCTTCGAGTGCTTTATTTACGTCCACAACCGTTCCTTTTACCGGCGCATAAATGTCGCTGGCCGCTTTCACTGATTCGACGACCGCGATCGCTTCTTTCGCATTCGCTTGTCGATCTATTTTCGGGAGCTCCACGTAAACCACATCGGTCAATTCCGACTGCGCATGATCGGTGATTCCAACACGAACGTTATCGCCTTCGCGTTTAATCCATTCGTGGCTCTCGGTGTAAAGCAAATCGTCTGGGATATTCATGATTTTTTGTAGAGGGGTTTCTTTTCGATGGTCGCGGGAAATTTCCTTTCTCGAATTTCGATGTCGATCTGCCTGCCGATCTTCGCGTGCGAGGCCGAGACATATGCCATCCCGACGCTCCAGTTCAAGCTCGGAGAAAGCGTGCCGCTGGTCACTTCCCCAATGCGTTCGCCATTTTGGAAAACCGAGTAATGCGGCCGGGGCGGCGGTGCTCTCTCTTTCATGCGAAACGGTACGAGCTTCTCGCGCGCGCCGATTTCTTTTGTCTTCAACAAAGCGTCGCGGCCGATGAAGTTTGGTTTCGTTAAGTCGACGAAGAAACCGAGTCCTGCCTCGATAGGGTTTCGTTCCGGCGATAAATCGGAGCCATTGAGCGGGTAGCACATTTCAAGGCGCAACGTATCGCGCGCGCCGAGACCGCACGGCTTAATTCCAAACGGTTTGCCCTTTTCGAACCCGGCGTTCCAAAACTTCGCCGCATCCGTTGCGCGAAAGAAAACTTCGATCCCGTCCTCGCCCGTGTAACCCGTTCGGGCGACGGAAACACCGGTTCCGTTGATCGGAAAATCAACAATGTGATTTCGCGGCGGCAGATCGACACCATCGCCAAAAAGCGCATGAAATAATTCCGCGGCGCGCGGCCCTTGAATTGCGACTCCGCCGAAATTTGCGCTGCGATTACTGATTCGGACTTCACTTGCTGCTGGCGCAGGAAGATGTTTTTGCAGCCAGGCGAAATCTTCGTCTGTGCGCGCTGCGTTCACCACGAGCAGAAATCTTTGATCGCCAATCCGGTAAACGATCAGGTCGTCAATGATTCCGCCGCCCTCGTTCAGCAAAAACGTGTATTGCCCAGTGCCGAGAGCGAGTTTGTCGATGTTGTTGGTCAGCATCGTGTTGAGCCATGCGCGCGCGTCGCTTCCGTCGACGACCAATTGCCCCATGTGCGAAATGTCGAAAATCCCAACATTGTTACGCACAGCCTGATGCTCCTCGACGATGCTCGTGTATTGCACCGGCATGAGCCATCCCGCGAACGGCATAATTTTCGCGCCAAGCCGCACGTGCTCGTCGTAAAGTGGAGTCCGTTTCTGTGCGGCTTCGCTCACGCGCAAAGCCTAGACTTCACGAATGGAGTGCGCAATGCTCCCGCAACTAAATGACTTGGCTGGATAAACTCGAACGCCGTTTTGGCTTTCTCGGCGTCCCCGGACTAACGCGCATCATTGTCGGCTTGACGGCGCTCGTTTGGGCGCTGATCTGGCTGAATCCTGATTTCCGTTTTGCGCTTGATCTCGATCCGACGCGTATCCTCCATGGCGAAGTCTGGCGGCTGATAACTTACATTTTTCTTCCGCAGACCCTCAGTCTCTGGGTCATCCTTGCCCTTTGGTTCCTTTGGTTCATTGGCGAGGGCCTCGAGCGCGCGTGGGGCGCGTTCCGGCTCACCCTTTATTTTCTTGTCGGCATGATCGGCACGACCGCCGCGGCATTTTTTTTCGGCGCAAACTTTTCGAACGGCATGCTGATCGTGTCGTTGTTTTTCGCCTTCGCCCGGTTTTATCCCGAAGAAGTCATCTACATCCTTTTTATTCTGCCGATGAAGATCAAGTGGTTGGCGTGGATCATGGGCGCGTTTTTGCTATTGGGGTTCGTGATCAATGGGATGTCGTATCGGATGGCGCTGGTGGCCGCGTTTGCCAATTACCTGATCTTCTTCGGCCCGGAAATTATTCACGAGGCCCGGCATCGCACCGAAGTCTCGGCCCGACGCAAACGTTTCGAATCACAATCACGGACCGAAGCGGAGCCGCTTCACAAATGCGCAGTCTGCGGCGCTACTGAGTTGACCGACCCAAATCTTGACTTTCGAGTCGCGCGCGACGGCGAGGAATATTGCATGGCGCACTTGCCGAAAGCCGCAGGTGTTATCGTGGACGAGCAGCCGTCTGGGTAGCGCACGCGCCCTTGACCGCTAATGCCCGTCGCGGAGACTAGCCGCGATGAGCGATAAGAACATGGCACTCGTCCCGGAAGAGGGCTGGCATTGTCTGCATTTGTTTTACCGGCTTGAGCACGGACAATGGCAGTTGCTCAGTCGCGAAGAGCAAAATGCCGCGAAGACGAATCTGTCCGCGCTCGTGCAGGAAGTGCGGGCGATGGCATCGACCCAGCTGTTAACCCTCAGCATCGTTACGCCGAAAGCGGACCTCGGCTTCATGCTGATCACGCCGGATTTGCAGAGCGCGAACAAGATCGAGAAGCAACTCTCCCTCTCATTGGGCGCCGACGTTCTGACAGCCGTTTACAGTTATCTCTCGCTCAGCGAGGAAAGTGAATACATCACGACAGAAGAGGATTACGCGGAGACGCTGACCAGAGAACAAAACATCAGGCCGGACTCGGAAAAATTCGCGGAAGCGATGCATGCGTTTCGCGACCGAATGAAGCACTACCGGCAGGAGCGAGTATATCCCGCGCTGCCCGATTGGCCCGTGGTCTGCTTCTATAGTATGAGCAAACGCCGCGGCGAGCAGCGCAATTGGTACGCGCTTCCGTATGACGAGCGCCGCAAATTGATGAAGGGACACGCGACAGTCGGCCGTGAGTTCGCTGGCAAAGTGAAACAGCTCATCACCGGTTCAACCGGTCTGGATGATGCGGAGTGGGGTGTGACTCTGTTCGCGCGCGATACATTTCAGATCAAGGCCATCGTTTACAAAATGCGTTTCGATCCGGTGAGTGCCGAGTATGCGGACTTCGGCGAATTTTACATCGGCATTCAATTGCCGCTCGACGAATTGTTCCGGCGATTGCAACTTTGACAGCTGTAGCGGCGCTCGGTGAGCGCCGGGATCCAAAGTGCGACAGTTATAGACCGCCGCTACAGCAAGCAAAAACGGATGGGTGACAGAGCGGTCTATTGTGCACGCCTGGAAAGCGTGTGTGCCGAAAGGCACCGGGGGTTCGAATCCCCCCCCATCCGCCAGGCTAATTTCGGTCAGCTTATTTGGAGCGGTTTTACTTTGCGCTTTCCCTGAATGGAGCGATCTGTTTGCGCTTCCCAGGCGCATTCCTAATCAGACACGATGATCGATCAACCTCCCGCGCTTCAGGATTTACGGATTCCACACATTCCGGTGCGGTTGATC
>JBKOWV010000152.1:0-8056 GCA_046724585.1 Verrucomicrobiota bacterium | reverse complement strand
GATCGCGCGGTTAAACAAGATCCGAAAAGAGAACCGCGCTCTTCAGTTTTACGATAACTTGCGATTCTACCCCGCTGAGAACGAAGCAATTCTGTTTTACGGCAAAATGACCCCCGCGCGCGACAACATCATTCTGGTTGTTGTGAATCTCGATCCACATCGCAAACAGCATTCCTACGTCGATTTGCCGATTGATCAGTTCGGCCAAATGGAGAGCGACGCGTATGAGGTGCACGATCTGTTAAACGATGCGCGCTACATCTGGCGGGGCCGCCGAAACTACGTCGAGCTCGATCCGCAAATTCAGCCCGCGCATATTTTCCGGGTGCGCCGCTGGGCCAGCGGAGATCGATTTGTTTAGCAACTCGGCAAGCTGCTTTGTGTTTGATTCTGTCAGGTGCGCATTTGCATCCACTGATTGCTCCGCATATCATTACGAAATTCTTGGCATGAAGTTTTCGTTGCTGTTGTTTGCCACGCTGGCAGGCGCGCTTCCTTTGCTTGCACAGGAGGCCACGCCGCCCCTGGTGCCGAATGTCCCGCAGTCGCAGACGATCATGGATACGCTCATCAACGCCGGCCCGGTGATGATTCCGCTCTTTCTTTTGTCGATCTTTTCCGTAGCGCTCGTCATCGTTTACCTCATGACGATCCGGCGCGGCGCCGTGGTTTCGAGCGGTTACATGGCCACAGCGGACGCCCTTCTGCGCAAGCGCGATTACCTGGGATTACTCGCCGTTTCCAATCGACACGGAGAAGCCATCGCGCGGGTCGTGCAAAAAATGCTCGATTTCACGACCAAGAACCCGAATGCAGATTTTCAGCAGGTCCGCGAAATCGCCGAAACGGAGGGAACACGAGTCGCGGCCAGCTTGAATAATCGAGTTATTTATCTCGCCGATATTGGCATGATCGCGCCGCTGCTCGGTCTACTTGGGACGGTTTTCGGGATTATCCATTCCTTCGGCGCGCTCGGAGCCGATATTGGGTCGGCTCGTTATGTGGCCCTTTCGCGAGGGATTAGTCAGGCGCTGGTCAACACGGCCGCAGGCCTGGCCATCGGTATTCCGGCGATGATGTTCTACGCTTTTTTCCGCGGCAAAGCCCAAAAGTTGATTTCAGAATTGGAAGCCGCTTCGACGCATGTTTTGGCTTTGCTTTCGTTGCACTATGACAGGCGGGCCCAGCGGACTCCCGTGCTGATCGAGGACGAACTGTAAGCTGTCTCGCTCGCTGACAATCCACCAGAACAACATCGTCTCTTTCGGTATATGAATTTGCGTGGACATGCACCCCTACATCACCCCGGCATTCAACTGGCGCCCCTGGTCGATGTGCTATTACTGTTGTTGATTTTTTTTCTGCTCACGTGGAATGCGGCTCGCACCGAGAACGAACTCGACGTCAAGGTGCCAAAAGCTTCTGCCGCGAAGGAGAAAACCGCGCCAATCGGCGATGTTATTGTCAATGTGAAAGCGGACGGCAACGTTGTCGTTAATCGTCGCACTCTGAGCGGCCCTGAATTGACCGAATTGCTGAAAAGTCTGGTTCAACTCAATCCCGAGCAAGCTGTCGTGATCCGCGGAGATGAGGCCGGCGCTTACAAGAACATCATTGGTGTCCTGAACGTTTGCACCGAAGCCGGGATCACCAATGTGGCTTTCGCAACAGCGAAATGAAGGCGGCGCGAAGCGCAATCGGTCGTTTGGGACTGGCAATGCTGTTGTCGATGGCGGGCGCGGCTCTCGCTCAAGGGCCCCCGCCAGAAGTGCGCCGCGCTCGGCCCGTGGATGAGCCGCCGGTCGCGCGTGCTCTGCCTGTGGATGAGCCAACATTGCCTCGGCCTCCGGTGGAGGATTTTTCCGAACCCCCGACGCGAGAAAGCGAAGCGCCCGATCGCCGCCAGCTCGATTATGCGAACGCGCTTTTCACTCGCAAACTTTACGATCTGGCGATCCCGGAATATCAGAAATATCTGGACGACTACCCGGGGTATGCGGGACGGGCCAACGCCTATTTTTCGCTGGGCGAATGCTATCGAAATCTCAAGCGCCCATCGAACGCTCGGAGAAACTTCCAGAAAGTACTGAGCGACTATGGCGACGGCGAATTTGCCGGACCGGCCGCGTACGCTCTCGCCGAGATGGCTTTCACGGAGAAGGATTACGCCGCGGCCCTTCCGCTCTTTCATCGCTCGGCCGCGAAATCAAGGGAATCAGCCGTGGCGTTGTCGGCGCGCTATTTTGAAGCGCGTTGCCTCGAGGTGCTCGGTCGCAAAGAGGAAGCCTGTGATATTTACCTGGAGGTTGCCGAGGCTGGAAACCCGAATCCTTATCGCGAGGATGCACGTTGGACTGCCGCATCTATTCTGATTGGGCGGGGAAGAAAGATCGATGCGCTCAAGCAGTACGAAGCGCTTTCGAACGAAACGCAAAAGCCGGTTGTAAAGGCAGAGTCGGCTGTGCGTGGCGGCATGATCGCTCTCGACCTTATCCAGGCTGATAAAGGCAAGGTCGACAAGGCAATGGTCGATAGAGCCACCAGCCTGTTGCAAAAGGGTCGCACTCTATCCGAACCCGGGAAATTCCGGGCGATCGCGCAAGTCGGTCTGCGCCGCTTGCAATATCAGACCGGCCAATACGCGCAGTTGCTCGCTGAGTACAAAAAGGAGCAGGAGAACCTTCCGGCGGCAGCTCAAGCCGAAGTGTTGCTGCTTGCAGCCAACAGCGAGCGGCAGCTTGGTCACCCAAAGGAAGCTGAACAACTTTACCGCCAGATTATCGCAAAATTTCCGGACCGAGAAGAAGCCAAGGATGCTGCCTATCAGCGGCTGATCAACGTCTACAACTCCGATCCATCCGCGCTCCTCGCGGAGGTGGAACAATTCCTCGCAACAAATCCTACGGGCGAGCGCGCCGATCAGGCGAAGCTCTTAAAGGCCGAAGCGCTATACAAACAACAGAATTACGCTGCAGCAGCCTCGATTTACGGGGAGCTTCGCGGCTCTCAGCTTTCTTCAAAGTTGCGCGCGGAATCGGCTTACAAGCTTGGCCTTTGTTACGTCCCGGCAAAAAACACTTCGGCCATTATCGAAGCTTTCACCTACTACGTACAGACCTTTCCGGATAACCCGCAGGTACCCGCCGCTTTGGCTCAGCGCGCTTTGGCTTACGAACAGGATAAGAATTACGATGCCGCGCTTTCCGACCTGAACACGATTCTCACCAAGTATCCCAGTGCGCAGGAGCGGGAAGCGACGCTGCAACTAAAGGCTTTGATTCTCGGACAACAGGAAAACACGAAAGGCATGGTCGAAACCTTTCGTCAGCTTTTGAAAGAATTCCCTAAGAGTTCCGTCGCAGCGCAGGCGCACTACTATATCGGCAAGGCTGCGTTTGAGGGGAAGGATTATAAAACGGCGATGAAGGCGCTCAATACCGCTCGGCAGCTGAATAAGGAGCAATATTACAATCTCGCCTCGCTTCGCCTCATTTTGTGCCAGTTTTACTTAAAAGATCGGCCTGCTCTGACTAAAGAGGTGAACGATTTCATGGCGAACAGTCCGAACGTGAATGTCCCGCCTGAAGTTCTCGAATGGTTGGGGATCGAATATTACAACGAGAAAAACTACGAGGCCGCCGCAAAATATCTGAGCGCGCTTGCGAAGATTAGCGATCGCGGCAACGTCAAACCCGACTTTTTGTTTTATCTGGGAGACGCGGCGACCAAGTTGAAAAGATTGTCCGATGCCGAAGATGCATTTGGCAAGTATTTACAGGTCGCGAAGGATCCAGCGGGAAAAGCGAAAGTGTTAATTGCACTGGGCGCGATCAAGATTGGTGTCCACAAGCCAGACGACGCTCAGAAGATAGCCGAGGAGATCATGCTGTTGCAGCCCGAAGGACGCGTGAATGCCGAAGCGCGGTTACTGGCGGGCGAGGTCCAACTGGAGCGCGGAAATTTCGATGATGCTGGCAAGGCTTTCATGGGTGTTGCTCTGCTGTATGATGATCCAGCCATTACTCCTCGCGCATTGGACAAAGCGGCGTCCGCCTACCAACGGGCTGGCAAGAACGAGGAAGCAGATCGGCTGGCCCGGGAGTTGCGCGAGAGATATCCCAATTACGCCGGCGGTTAGCTTGCTCAGGTCTCTCGGACCGAGTGCGCACTGATGAGAGACATGGGTCGTGTGCCGCACAGGTGGCTGCAATCTTAAAAAGACGGTTGCCCGTCTACGGCTGATTTGATTGCATCCACGCATGACCAAATTTCGCCCGCTCCTCGCAGAATTTATCGGAACATTCGCGCTGATTTTTGTCGGCATCGGCGCGATCAAAACGGCCGGGAATGATGTGCTCGCCGTCGCGCTCGCTCACGGCCTCACGATTGCAGCTTTTGTCTCGGCCACGCTCCATATCTCGGGAGGCCAGCTAAATCCAGCGGTAACGTTTGGTTTGCTCTGCGGTGGTCATATGAAATGGCCGAACGCGGTTCGCTATTGGATTGCACAATGTCTCGGCGGAATCTCGGCTGCCTTGATTTGCCTCGGCTTGTTTGGGCGCGATGTCGTCATTACGGGCACTCCACAGCTCGCCATTAATCTCGCCCCTTGGCAGGGAATTCTGGTCGAAGCGATTCTCACATTCTTTCTCGTGTTTGTGGTTCACGGCACCGCCGTTGACGAACGCGGGCCGCGGCGCATCGCCGGCCTCGTGATCGGAGCGACAATCACGCTCGACATTCTTTTTGGAGGGCCGCTTACCGGCGCGGCCATGAACCCGGCGCGCGTGTTCGGCCCTGCCGTGGCAGCAAATTTCTGGCACGACCATTATGTTTATTGGATTGGACCATTGGGGGGCGGAATGCTGGGCGGTTTCGCTTATCGGCTCTTGATCGAACGACGACCCGTGACGTAACTGGAACTGAAAGTCTATGTTCCGATCATTGCGAGCGTCTCGATTGGCAGGGGCGCGAGAAATTCTTTTGCGTCATTAATTTCCAAAACCGGACGCGCCAGATGCGCAATGAGAAGACTTGTATCCGGCGTAAGGGCAATCCCGGCTTGGGAGATGATTTCGCATTCCGCTAATTGCTCAATTACGCGCGAGACCTTCGCCCTCAGATTGCGATTGTCAGTAAATTGAATGGTGCAAATACCGGGCTTGGTAGCTTCCACAAACGGGCTGAGCGTAAACGCGTAGTGAAGTAACATTTCCTGGATCGATTTTTCCTGCGTGCGCGCCCGCGCTTTGATCGTGACCTGCAAATAGCGCGCCAGGGCCTGGCTTGGAGTCATTCCTTTGCGAATACCGGCCTGTTCCGCCGGTTCGTTCAATTGAATGATAAGCGGTTTCTTTTCTTGTTCTTCAAGCAAGGCCACCGGTTGGACGCGCAGTTTTGGTTGATGGCGCATGGCGGCCTGCAAATAAAAATTCGGCAGGTAAATTGTCGCAAACATCAACTCGCTCCTCCCATTTGGGCCGCCTGCCGGTGGAGCTGGGATCGTTGCACACGAATTGGCAGCCGCGAAATCGCCCTCTCGTCTTCAAAAGTTTGCAACGTCCACGAATTTTCGAGAACAATTTTGAGTTGCGCGCTGCTGACCATTCCTTGCCGTGTCAGGACCAGACATGCGGTGGTCGCTGACTCGACAAGGCGTTGCAAACGATACCAGCTTGTCTGTGGGATTTTGGCTAATTCTTCCCGTGGATTGAGAACAAGATCGACAATCACGAGCGAGAAATTTCCGTCGCGCAAAAGCAGATCAGCCGCTTTGATCGCATCGAGAGCTTTGGTACAACGAACCCAAAGCAGATGGCCCAAACACGCATTGCCTGGTCCACCTGAGCCAGAAGGATCAAAGGAATCTCGCCCATCGATCAGAGCGAGGAAATAGCGATTACGATGGGCGGTCCGAACAAGCGCATGAATGAGCGAAGCGCTGCCAGCGCTTACTCGTGGGCTGATCAATTCGGTGATCGCACTTTTGGGCAAGCCGCCGCCAATCGCTTGATCGAGAAAAGACAAACCAGTGATTAGCCGGCTCGTTGCTATTGGGAGAGGCGTATGCGGAAAGCGCTCGGCGAGGAGTTTCCGAAGATCGACAATCTTGCCGGGTGCAACCATGAAGAAAAGATGGCACGCTTCGGGTTTATGTTCAAACGAACATTATCAATTAAAGATGACGTGCTCGTTCGACTTGGTTTAACAGTTTGCCCTTAATGCCGTTTCCGCCGCTCTTGTTTGCGGAGGAGCGAGACCATCACGCCTTGGATCTTTAACTCGCGCGCCGGGATCAGGTCTGGATAACGAGGGTTGTCTGCTTTCAAATAGGGCCGACCATGCTCCACCACATAACGCTTCAGCGTGGTTTCACCGTCGATCAATGCGGCCACAATATCGCCGTTTTGCACCTCCTTGCTGTCCTCCAAAATTACGATGTCGCCATCGACAATGTGAGCGCCGATCATCGAGTCGCCACGGACGCGCAAGGCGAATGTGCCGCGATTTTTGGAAATATTAGCCGACCCCTTATCCAGAGAGACGTGACCTTCGATGGCCTGTTCGGTCAGCGCCGCCATGCCCGCCGGAATCTGGCCGTAGATTGGAACATCGGTAATCCTGACTTTCATGGCTGGAGTAATCAACGCCCTGGCCTTACGCGCGTGCCGGTTGAGAAAACCTTTGCGCTCCAGAGCCGCGATGTACTGCATCACCGAAGTCTGACTGGCGAAGCCGAAATGACTTTGGATTTCGCGCGTGCTGGGCGTGATGCCTTTTTCTCGCTGCTCCCGCTGGATAAAGTCGAGTACGCTCTTTTGCCGCTCCGTCAGCATATGGTTAGGATCGCGCGCCATTGGCACGATGCAAGTTCAAATGAACAGATCATGCGCATCCATCTCCCTCGCTCGGGCAGCTGTTGTTACTCCCACTCGGACTGTTGCGCCAACCGTGACTCCCAAGCCGACTTCCACTCCATAAGAGAGTACGCGCACGCAGACGGAGCAAGGTGCGAAATACCGTTCGAAGCTCGACGCATCTGTTTCATCTGGCCAATTCCTCGATTTCTGTTACGACGCGATCGAGTTCCTCAATTAACTCGTTGCTGGCGTGTTCACAAAACGCCGAGACGAGTGAGCGATAGTACCAGAGGGCTCCTTCCTTGCCGCCATTGTACCGCGACCAAAGGTTGTCTCCCTCGTGGCGCAGATGATGTAAGATTGCTCGGGCATTGTGGAGTTTATCGGCTGCCGATACGAGCCGCGTCGATGCTGAGGCTCGCTTCAGATGCGCGATGTAATTTTCTTTTCGTTCACGCCATGGCGGTTTCGGCGTTTGCTCCGTGTCGGTGCAGCCTTCGACTATTCTCGCCACCTTTTTCCCGAATTTACGCTCCATATCACGCGGCCGTTTCGCGCCGCCGCCATCTTCCACGGCATCATGCAGCAGCGCCGCGATGGCTTCTGTCTCATTCGCGCCGTACTCCAATGCAATCGCAGTGACCCCGAGGATATGGCCGATATAGGGAATTCTGGTCTTCTTCCGAAGTTTGCCGCCGTGAATGCGCGTGGCGTAGATCAACGCCTTTTCAAACTGAGGCGATAGTCGCACATTTTACTTTTCGGATTACCGAGGAAAAGAGATCGTATGGCTTAGCCAGTCGAGTCCAGGAGAAAACCAGCGCCGTCCTAGAGTTAGTCCGATGCTAAAGATCAATTCCCATCGCGATGGCGCCGGAGATCTCTTCGTAGCCGGAGCGCTTCCAAAATTCACGGCCGCGCGGATTATTGTCAGCCACCATGATAATGACGCGCTTGACTCCCGCTCGGCGCAGATCCTCGAGGGATTCATTCAATAGACGCTTACCAAGTCCGCGTCCCTGATAAGCAGGATCAACCGCCAGATGATAGATGTGTCCGCGGCGTCCATCATGACCGCATAATGCGACCCCAACGACCGCCGACCCATCGGTTGCCACTCGGCTCAGTCCCGGATTTCGCGCGAGAAATTGCCGGACGCTTGCTCTGTCGTCGCCCTCGGCGATCTCAAGTCCCTC
>JBKOWV010000007.1:0-13133 GCA_046724585.1 Verrucomicrobiota bacterium | reverse complement strand
CATCACTCGCGAGACCGCCGGCAACGCGGCCATTGCGGACGCGATCTCGAAAGTGCACGACAGCGTGAAGGAAGGCGAATCGATCGTGCAACCGCTCGAAGCCAGCCGCGCTTTTCCGCCGATGGTCATCAGCATGATCGACGTCGGCGAAGAGACCGGTAAGTTGCCGGAAATGCTTTTAAAGATTGCCGACGTTTACGATGACGAGGTCGATAACGCGGTGGCCGCGCTCACCTCAATGCTGGAGCCAATCATGATCGTGTTTCTGGCGGTGATTGTCGGCACGATCGTGCTCGCGCTCTTTACGCCGCTCATCAGCATCATCAGCGGCCTACAACAGCAAACGTAACCCGCCGCAGCGGGAATGACGAAGGCCGAATGACGAATGACGAAACAAATCCGTATGATGGAGGACGCTTCGACGCTTCAACGATTTAACGTTGGCGAAGCCACACGCGCCTTCACTCTGATCGAATTGATCGTCGTCATCGCCATCATTATCATCCTGGCTGGACTGATTCTGAGCACAGTCGGTTACGTGCAAAAGAAAGGCGCACGTTCCCGCGCCGAAACCGAGATCGCCGCCATGTCCGCCGCGATCGAAAGCTACAAGGCGGATAATGGGATTTATCCAAGAGATGACACGACTAACCAATACACGGACACGCTAGATGCGCGGCAAGACACAAACGCAACGGCAACAGTCTATCAGAACGCCAGCCTGTACCTCTACAACTCGCTATTTGGTGCGACAAATGGAAGTCGTACTCCAGCCAGCGGAGCGAGGTCTTATTTCGTCTTCAAGCCCAATATGCTTAGTCCCGCCGATCAAACTCTAAACGTGGAATACATTCGTGACCCGTTTGGTAATAGCTACGGTTACTCCACAGCAAATCAGGCTGACCCCACGACCCCCAAAGGTTACAACCCTACCTTCGATCTTTGGAGCACGGCCAATTCAACTGATGCAAACCAGTGGATCAAGAACTGGTAGGGCGCGACCGCCGGGCGCGCCGATCACCCTTCGCTCGTGTGCACCACGATCTCTACCCGCCGGTTCGGGCTCTGCTCTTCAATTGAGCCATTGGGCGAGGTGCGGAATTTCGTCGCCCCGTACCCGCGCGTTTGAATTTGGGCGGGACTGATTCCCATCGCTTCCACCAGATATCGCTTCACGCTGTCGGCGCGGCGCTGGCTGAGATCGAAATTGTATTCCGGTGTGCCGAACGAATCCGTATAGCCCTCGACCGAGAATGTCGCTTTCGGATTACGCTGGATAAGGGTGCCAAGCTTTTGCAGTTGGCCAACGGCGCTAACTTGTAACACGTCGCTGTCGTATTCGAACAGTTGATCGTCCGGCATTCGCAATTTTGTGCCCGACCCGAGCGGGCCTTTTTGCGCGAGCAATTGATCTAAATCGCTGAAACCGGGAGCGCGACCCTTGTTCGGTCCGGCGCTGTCGCCGGGGATTTTGCTCGTGAAAGTATTGGGCCGCTTAATCGTGGTGCTCGTGGCAAGCTCAGTTCCGGTAAGGGCAGGTTGCGGGCGGCCCGATGCGGAGCTGCTGTTGAGCAGCGATTGGTCGCGCGTCGCGTTTGGATCGTTGGCGAGACTCTGCGCAGTCGAGCGCTCGATCTCCGTAAGCGCCGAATTCACGTTCGGTTGTTCCACCTTCGGCTGGTCGGGCAAAACATCGCGCACGTCGTCCGGCAGCGCCGCGCTCGCCTGAATGTCCTGTAAGAGCTGGTCGAATGATTTCTTTTCGTCCGGCAACTGCACATCGGTCTTGTCCGGCTCCGGTTTCGCGGCGGGATTCGTCGAATCGACACTGCTTTTCTCAAGATTCGACTCCTCAATACTCCTGACCTTGAACGTGGACGTCTGCTCGCGCGGAGCGATGACGGCGGCGACAGATCCAAGGTGTGTCCGGTAAAAATAGGTGCAGAGCGCGACGTGCAATCCCAGAGAGAGAATCAATCCGAACCAGAGCCAACTGCGCTCTTTGCTCCCCGCGAGCAGCCCCTGGGTCTCCACGCTGTCGAAATCGTCAAAGTCAGAAACTCTCATTTCGCTCGGCCGTAAAATAACACATTTGAACGCGCGAGCCACGGTTCGAGCGGCGTCGCCTGCGAAGGCCGGGAGAATCTCTCATTTATGTTCTGGCGCTTCCCCGCGTTCGCTCGATAAACGCGCGCACGGCCCCGCGAATTTCATCCGCCACACGCGCCTCAGGCGAGACAAACTTTGGGGTGAACCACGGAAACAAACCGATTAAATCATGCGTGACCAGAATTTGGCCGTCGCAATGCTCGCCAGACCCGATGCCGATGGTCGGTATGCCAATCGCATTTGTGATTTGCTTCGCAATATCGGCGACCACGATCTCCAATACGACAGAAAACGCGCCGGCCTTCTCCACCGCATGCGCATCCACAATCAGGGCTTCCACTTCGGATTGCGTGCGGCCTTTGACTTTATAACCGCCTTCCTCCCGCACACTTTGCGGGAGCATGCCAATGTGCGCCATGAACGGAATTCCCGCCTGGACGATCGCGTCGATTTGCGGGACATGGCTCATGCCGCCTTCGAGCTTCACGGCTTGTGCGCCGGCATCGACAAATTCTTTAGCCGTGTCCACTGCCTGCCTTGGCGTATGGTAGGTATGAATCGGCATATCAGCGACGAGCAGCGCCTGTTTTACCCCACGAGCCACCGCGCGGGTGTGATGCAGCATCTCATGGAGCGTTACACGGGTCGTATCCTGATACCCGAGCACTACCATGCCCAACGAATCGCCCACCAGAATGATGTCGATCCCGCTTTCATCGAGCAGACGCGCAGTTGGGTAATCGTAAGCCGTCAGGGCAGTGATCCGTTCACCGCGACGCTTCATTTCGCGAAAATCTTTCATTGCGATTCCCAGTCGTTCGTGAGGCGAACAACGTTACATGCGTCATCAAGCTGCGCGAGTAACTCCCGAACGGTTTTCGCCTGCCGCGGCAGGACCAGTTCCGGCCGGATGTCGGCGAGGGGCTGAAGGACGAATTTTCTCATGTGCATCCGCGGGTGCGGTAATTCTAATTCTCCCTCGTTGATTTCGGCCTCGCCAATGTAAAGAAGGTCGATGTCGATCTTGCGAGAAACGTTCCGCGGATGTTCGCGCGGCCGGCCAAGCGCGTCCTCGATGCCTTTCAATTTTTTCAAAAGCTGTAGAGGATCGCCATTGTAACCGAACTCAACGACCGCATTCAGAAATTTGGGCGCGCCCGGTTCGCAATCTACCGGATCGGTTTCGTAAATTGCCGAAGACAAAACTGGTGGCTGGATGTCTGCGAGATCGCAAATTTGTTGCCGGGCGGCGAGCAAATTATCGAGCCGATCGCCAAGGTTCGATCCGAGCGCGACGGCTGTTTTCATTGTTGTTCTAGCCGTGATCGTTGATCGCAGCCGCCGGGGTCACCGACCCCGGCTACAGAGCTACAGTCCGAGCACATCTTGCATGTTGTAAAGACCTGCGGGTTTCCCGATGATCCAGCGCGCCGCGCGCAATGCCCCGCGCGCGAAAATTTCGCGACTTGCAGCACGATGCGTCATCTCAAGGCGCTCACCCGGCCCGATGAAGATCACCGTATGCTCGCCGACGACATCGCCTTCGCGGATCGACCGAATGGAGATCTCATCATTGGCGTTCCGCGCCTTGCGCAAAATAGTGGCAAGCGTCTTCGCGGTGCCGCTCGGTGAATCTTTCTTCGTCTGATGATGCGTTTCAATAATTTCAACATGGAATTCTGAGCCAAGTGTCTCCGCAGCGTTACGTGCCAGGGCGAAAAGCGTGTTCACGCCTGCGCTGAAGTTCGACGCGAAAACGACCGGAACGGCCTTGGTGGCTCGTTCAATCTCGGCGCGTTGTTCCGCGGAATGTCCGGTTGTTCCGATAACGAGAGGTCGTTGATCGTGCAATGCCGCGCGGCAAAGCTCATCGATTGCGTCCGGATGACTAAAATCGATCACGACCTCTGACTTTTTCATCGCGGATCCAATCGCGTCACCGATATCGCATTGTGCCACGATCTCGATGTTCGGATCGTCCTTCGCAAGATCGACAATCGTCTTTCCCATGCGCCCGGCCCCGCCGACGAGCAACACGCGCATCGGTGATTTCATCGGGCCCGCTCGAAGGTGTCGAGAGTTTTGCGTAAACGTGCCTGATTCGCTTCGCCCATGTCGCACAAGGGGAGGCGCACTTCGCCCGACATCGCGCCGCGCCAGCCGAGCGCTGTTTTCACCGGGACCGGATTCGGCTCGATGAATAGATCTTTAAAGAGCGGAAACATTTTGTGGTGCGAATTCGTCGCCGATTTTAGGTCGCCTGATTCAAAAGCGCGGACGAGTGCACAAACCTCCGCCGGAAATAAGTTCGAGGCTACGCTGACAACGCCGGCTGCCCCGACCGACATGAACGGTAGGGTCAGCGAGTCGTCACCGCTCAAAATCGTAAATGGCTCGGGCAGACGCATGCGCAACTCGCTTATGCGCTCGACACTCCCGCTCGCTTCCTTGATCGAAACAATATTCCGGCATTCCTTCGCGAGGCGCGCCACCGTATCCGGCACGATGTCCACGCCGCAGCGGCCAGGGATATTGTAGAGCACGATGGGCAAGGAGGTTGCATCAGCGATTGTTTTGAAATGACGGAACAAACCTTCCTGGCTCGGCTTGTTGTAGTATGGCGCAACGAGGAGTGCGCCATCGACGCCGAGTTTTTCGGCCATCTTCGTGTCGGTCACTGCATGTTGCGTGGCGTTGGAACCTGTGCCAGCGAGCACCTGGCAGCGTTTGTTTGCCGTCGTGACCGCGAGACTGATCACTTCCTCGCGTTCCTCGTGCGAAAGCGTCGGCGATTCGCCGGTGGTACCGACCGCGACGATTCCCGTAACCCCTGCGGCGATTTGCGCGTCGAGCAGTTTCGCAAAAGCGGAAGTATCGATCGCACCGTCGCGAAACGGAGTGACCAGCGCAGTGAGCGTGCCGCGAAACATGGAGTACGTTACAACGTTAAAAAGGCTACAACGTTAAATCGCTTAAAGATCGATCGTACCTTCAAACACGAAATCCGCTGGACCGGTCAGGGTCACGTTCGTGAATTTCGTTCCCGTTTTCTCAAACCCCACCTGAAGCTCACTTCCGCCGCGGACGAGAACTCCGATCGGACCATTGGTGTCCTCGGTAGCGGCGAAGATGACTGCGCTCGCAACTACGCCGGTGCCGCACGCGAGCGTCTCGTTTTCCACGCCGCGCTCATACGTTCGGACCGCAATCTTATTCGCTCCTCGCCTCTCAATAAAATTTACGTTCGCGCCCTTTGGTGAAAACATCTCATGGCGGCGAATGGCTGGGCTTTCTCTAAGGACATCCACCTCGCCGACTTGCAAGACCGGGATTACCACGTGCGGCACGCCGGTGTTGATGAAATGAATGGTTTTATCTTCATTTGCGACCCGAAGCGGGACGTTTAATCGCAAATCAGTCGGCTCAGTCATTTGCAGCGTTACGAGATCACCGATCAGGTCTGCCGAAATGACGCCAGCCGGAGTTTCAAAAGAAATTTTGCCTGCCGCCCCAGCGATCTTGTTTGCAAAACGCGCGAAACAACGCGCGCCGTTGCCACACATCTCGGCTTCTCCGCCATCGGCATTAAAGTAGCGCATCCGGAAATCCGCGCGGTTCGACGGCTTTTCAAGCAGCAACACACCATCTGCGCCAATCCCCCGGTGGCGATCGCAAAGATGTGCGATTTGGTTTCGATTTAGATCAACCTCCCCCGCGCGATTGTCGATCAAGACAAAATCGTTGCCCGCCCCATTCATTTTGGTGAAACGCAGCATCCGCTTTTCGTCTAGCATAGTCTCTGGGGAAAGCCAAGGAGCGACGGATTCTAGCCGCCGCTGGGACGATTGGGAAATCGCCACCTACCATTGCCAGATTGTGTTTTGCCGTTTATCTATTCAGCCGTGAAGAGACTCGCCGTTTCGGTTTTTTTTCTGATTCTTGGGCTCGCAGCGAAGACGTCTTTCGCCGGAGATTACAACAGCCTGATTCTCGAGCAGATCAAACAGATGCCGCAGGGCGGTCGTTATTCTGTTTCACGCATTGCCAAGGTCCGCCTGCAGTCCTCGGCGCATTTCGAGTCCGGCAAGTTTTTCGTTCTGCCTTCGGCGGCCTCGCCGAGTTTTTGCTCAGGCGCAACGTATCTTGTTCTCATTAGAACCATCGAGGCCTTGCGTGCGCGCGGCGACCTTCGCCTGAATTACGCCACTTTGGAACAACTGATCATTCGGGATCAACGCGACGGGGAGGGCATCTGGGGCCGGTGGAACGCAAATGGACCGGGCACCGCCCGTCTCTTTCACGAACTGGGGCTAGGGTCGAACTTCGATAATCTTGATCAGGCGAAACCAGGCGACTTCATGAAAATTTTCTGGTCGCGGAAGGTTGGCAAAACCGAGCACGGACATTCCACCATTTTTCTCGGAACGGAGAATCGGTTCGGCACGCAATATGTCCGCTTCTGGTCAAGCAACAATCCATCAGGCTACGGCGAGAAGAGCGTTCCACGAAGCAAGATCGCCTACGTCATTTTTTCGCGGCTTCAAACGCCTGCTAATCTGGCGCGGATCAGTGGTGCACCCTCCGTTGACAGATATTTGGCGTCTCTCCTTCGGACCCGCTCCAGCATAGCCGAAGCCGGCGCGAAGTGCGGTCTGTGACAATCTATTGAAGGCGGGAGTCCCGGCAGAACGGGAGCCGATTGCGCAAGTTTCGACATTCCCTCGTCCTTCGTCATTCGTGCTTCGTCATTCCAAGCATGTCGATCCTGTTTAATGGGTTCGTGCTGGGTTGGTCGGTGGCGTGGCCGCCGGGACCTGTGAATGCCGAGATGATCCGGCGCGGGTTGCTGCCGCGAAAAGAGGGCGGCGGCTTTTGGGAAACATGGAGCGTGGGTCTGGGCGCGTGCACGGGAGATTTCCTCTGGGCGTTTGCCGTGGCAGCGGGGGCTGGCGCACTGCTTAACAACCCGACTGTGCGCATTATCCTCGGCATAATCAGTCTCGTCCTTCTACTCGTCCTTGCGGTTATTTTTTCTCGAGCGGCATGGGAGACCTTGCGTCGCACAAAGAGTCCGACCGCACCAGGATTGGTGAACCAGGCCCGCGCAAGAGGCGGTTATTGGCTGGGATTGCTTTTTGTCATGTCAAGTCCCTGGAACATCGGATTCTGGCTTGCGGTAATAGGTAGCCAGCAGACGGTAATGCCCACGCCATCGTTCTTAAATTCGCTGATCCTCGCATGTGCCGTAGTCCTCGGGGCGCTGGCATGGACGATTGTGCTGTGCGTCGCCGTCCGTTTGGGTGCGAAAATCTTCGCGCATCCGGCCTGGCAGGTCTTGACCCAGGCGCTTACCGCAACGGTAATGCTGTTCTTCGCAGTGAAACTTGCTTTGCGACTCTTCGATTTCTAAAACTTCACGGAGAGCGCCACCGCGCCGCCGAGATTGGCCACTTCGTAATCGAAACCACTCTGATTAGATTGGTTTGCCGCCAACGTGCTTACGGCACTTACGGTAAAATATTTGTTCACCCGATAATTCGCGGTTAGGGCGAGAATCTCGCTCACGTCGGTCCGATCTCCGTCCCAATAATCACGCACCACGATTCGACCGACAGCACTAACGAAAAACGAACGTGTGACGATTACCGAATAACCGAGATAGACCTCATAATCGTTTCGGCGTGCTGAAATCGTCCTTACTGGAGGGGGTGGCTGCCCGGATTCCTCGGCCGCAGCGCTGATATTTGCCTCCGCGCCCAATGACAACTGCTGAGCGCGGCCAAAGCGAAAAGGAATCTCCGCGTTTACAATAAAGCCATGGTTTTGGAAAAAAGCGGCGAAGCTGTTTTTCTTAGTCAGCCGGTTGTAATCGTACTCGACGCGCAAAAGCAAATTATGCCACTGCGGCACGAGATATCTAAGGCCGACTTCAAAATCGAAGCTTCCGAAATCGAAGCTGTCGAACCGGTCGTAGTAAAAGAGTTGCTCCCGGACATCGATCAGTCCGTACAACGTGCTAGTAATCCGCGGCTCGTAAAACACACCAGCTGCAGGCGCCACAACAAAATCGCTCTGCTCCCCGCTGCTGGTCAGCGCAACATTTGATGTCCAGTAAAACGGCGCGCCGGCGGAGATGGTAAAGGGTTGATACTCTTCTATGCGCTTGAGAATTCGCTGCTCGCCGAGATCGGCATCACTGGGTGCGGCCACGACAGGCCCATCTTCGACAGCGCCTGGAGGTACGGTGGGAGCAAAGGGCGACGGAGCCTGTTCACGCGTCAATTGCGCTTGGTCCGGCCGAACCGCTTGCGCCGAGCCCTCGTTTGTTGAGAGGAAAAAGAGTACGCACAATGTGGTGACGAACACGCCTAAATGACGGTGAACACGAGGTTTCACGAGCGCGGTCGCTTTCCTAAGCTAGTTGGTTCGCCCCTTAAGCCGCTGGAACCCATCTCACAAAGAGGAAGCGCTGTAGCCACAGTGCTGTGCGCCATGCGAGACTCGTCGCGCCGAGCGCAGTAAACGCCCCACAGAGGCGTGGCTACAACATTTATGAGATGGGTTCTAGTCTCGTCAGCCATGTCAATGTGCAGATTGAAAATGCCAGGCACGTCGTGATTAGAAAGCCCGGGCACGGCTACCAAGACGCGAGTTGGTCACTCCGCGGTCACGCATGCGCCGGATATCTGCCATGCCGCGATTTGCTTTCATTATACGATCGGCATTGATCCGATCAGCGTTTGCCCGGTGGCTGTTCCGGTTGTGACGCGCAACCGAGAGCCTCCCGTCGGGGCCCGGAATAGCATGATCGAGCAGCGAAAGCAGCTGCGAACTATCTCTGACGTTGATCACAGCTCGGGTCCTCTTCGCGCTGGCGACTTTGCCGGGCGAAGGGCCATCGAATGGTGGAGCCTCTGAGAGTGGCCGGGGCCTGTTCGCACCAGCGCCAGCAAACGTGCCGGTGGTGGAGCCATTGCCACCCCACTCCTCGGAGTAATTCGCGTTGTTAGTGTAAACAGCGGCTGGAATGTCGCCGCCGATGGTGACCACGACATCGTCGAAAATCGTGACGGAATTCGCTGCGAGAATCTTTGCGCTGTTGCCGCCGAGCGTAACGTTTGAAACGAAGTTGAGCTCGCCGTTACTCCCTGGTGCGTAAAGTTTCAGCGTGGTATCAGCTGACAGAATGCCACCGCCGATGTTGACGACACCGTTTGCGCCGAACACGCCCACTTTGAGCACGTCCGCGTGAACCCCCGCATTATTGAATGTGGTGATCAATCCGTTTCCGTCAATGAAGGCGAGGAACGTCCCGCCGACATCGTAGTTGCCGTCATTAATTAGAATCGCGCTGCCCGCCGCACCATCGCTGCCGTAAATCGCAACTGTCGCGTCATTGGTGACATTTGCGTTTCCGGCAATGTTCATATGGACGATGGCTCCACCGCCAATAACACCACCGTTGCGGTTATCGATCTGAGCTGACAAAGAATTCGTGCTAATGTTTTCTGCAGCTACGGACATCAGGGCATTATGACCAAATATTCCACCGTTGTTTTGAATTTCGAAAACAGCGTCCCCGTGAGTGCTTATGTTGCCACCTACGGCCAGGCCAACAATGCCTCCGGTACCGATTTCTCCCCCATTGTTTAAGAGTTCAAGCGTCAGATTGTTGGTCTCCAGGTTCCCTCCGATCGCACCGAAGATGTTCGCGCCATTGACAACTTCGTTGATGTTGTTGTTGACGAAAAGGGTGGTGTCGCCGCCGAGGTTCGTAACCAGGTTACCTACGACGCTTAGGAAAAGATTGGCGCCGGAGTCAACTGTTTGATGGACCGGAGTGATGATCTCGAGGTCAATCCCACCGGAGTTGGCCTCGTTGTGAGCGATCAAATCCTCCCCAACGAAGAGCGTCACATTTCCGCCGCTAACTTGTGGAAATGGCATGCCGAGCTCGACCCCGAGGAACAAATCGGCCGCGCTCAAGTTCCCGCCGACGCGAAGATCGATATTAGCCCCAGTCCCTGATTGTGCAGCCGCCGATGTCTGCAACGCAAGCGATCCGCCCACAGTAAGGTTTCTGTCCGCAAGAACATCAATGTTAGCGCCGGTTGTTAAGTTACTAATATCGGTGGCAATTGACAGATCTCCGCCGACCAGCAAGTCAGTGCCCGCGAAAAGGACGACATTGAGACCCGAACTAATTCCCCCATTCCGACGAATAATATTTAGATCGTTCGCAATATTGATCGTCTGACCGGCGGAAATAATCACGTTGCCGTCAGAGTTGAACGCTGTTTCATCAGAGGTTTGACCACTCCAATTCAGGTTCTGTCCAACGGATAAAGTAATGGTCGGGGCATGGATGATCGCAGAACCGTTAATCGAGACGTTGCGTCCAACGAACGCGAATAGATCGTCGGTTGCGATGCTCGACGTCATCGACATGTCGCGCTCAGCGAACAGCCGGACTTTGCTTGTTGTGCTAACATCGGAGCCAAGTGCCAGGTCGCTGCTGGAGCCGCGAGCGTAAATATTCAGATCGTGTAGCCCGGAGAACGAAATTTCTGGACCCAAGCTGATCGGACCATCCTGCGTTGCAAGCAGCAAGCTGTGGATACCTGAGAAGGTTAAGACACCGCCCGGGCCGCCCGAAGTGATACTATTAACGGCGATGAGTGCAAGGTTAACCTCGCCGTTTGTTGTGTCGATGATTGGATTGCCGGTTAACTGGAGCGCAGTGAACTTGAAGGCCGCTCCCGAACTATCCCCGATTTGGTCGTCGAAGCCGCTTGAGGTGTCAAAAGGCGATGTCGATCCAAAGGCCCACGCGGAGAGGGCGCCGTCGACGGATTGTCCACGATAAATTTTGCCGTAATCGGTCACGCCGTTGGTGGTGATTGAGGGATCGGTGTTAATGACTGTGCCGCTCGTTATGACGTAAGGATTCGGTGAAGTAATCGTGCTTGGCGTCCCGAACTTACTCGGTGTTGGCGTGGGCGTGGGCGTTGGCGTAGCGGTCGGCGTCGGCGTTGGCGTAGCAGTCGGCGTGGGCGTTGGCGTAGCAGTCGGCGTGGGCGTTGGCGTAGCGGTCGGCGTCGGCGTTGGCGGCGGTGGAGTCGGACTCGACGTTGAGGTGCTTACTAAAACAGCCGGGTTCGCGTTGGCGTTTTGATCGGTCACGTCGATAACGTCTATCAGGTTTCTGGCAAGTGGCTGACTCGTTGTCCCAGCTAATTGCTCCGCGAGTTGCTGGTTCATTACCGCCAGGATCAGCGGCAAGTTCGCCAGCGGCGGAAAGTCCAGAATCAGACGCGACGTCTCCATGACCAGCTTCACATCAAACTTTTCGGGTTTTGTGATTCGCCCGTCCTCCGTCATCATCGACATTTGGCCGGCGTGCACCGTTACAGCCCTTTCGGGATGACCTGTGGGATAAAAGGTGCCTATTCCTTCCAAGACCATGAATTTTATGGGCGGGCCCGTTGCAAAAAGAGCAGTCCCACCGGTCACCGCCGCGGTAACAGCAGCTGTTTTGACCTTGACCGGGTCCTTGTTGGGCGGCACCTGCAGAAGGACCGCGCCGCTCGTCAGCTCAAGTTCACGCGCACCGCGCGAAAAACGAAAAATCGTGTTTGCGCCGAGCCGCGTTATCGTGAGATCAGTGAAAGTCAGTTCTGCGCGCGATTCCACGCCGGTGCGCACCGCCGTCCCCAGGATCACTTTATCGTTCACCACCGCAGGACGTGGGGCGGCATCAGCTTCCAGCAGCCGCACGTCTTGAATTACCTGGGACACACGCGCTTGGTCTAATGGCGCAGCGGTTGCCAACCGTGTTGCGCCAGCGAAGGACAGGAAAACCAAAAGCAGAACGATCGATTCGCTGGTGAAAGTTTTCGGAACGGATCTTTTCATAATTCGGTCGTTATTGCGCGGCGGGGGCCGCTTCCGGAGCCAGATTTGGCGCTCGACGGGGGGTCACCAGCGTTGCGGTTGTGCGACCTACTCCGTCGGTCTGCCCTTCACCGACAAGCGACACTAGCGTGCCACCCCCAAAAATGACCAGGTTCGTGTCGATCAGAGTTTTCCGGGATTTCTCGCGCTGCTGCTTCTGGCCCTCGGCGAGGATCGACTTCTCGCTGCGCAGCGGCAGAAAATCGGTGATGAAGCGACTCGTTGTTATAAAGCGGCCAATATCGATGTCTACCGGGTCGCTTACGGTGGCATCGGGGTTGCCTATCACCATCTGCCCGGGACGAACGAGAACCGAATCACCAAGGTGTCCGGGCCGATACAATCGCCCCGTGCCTTCCAACACCAGAAATTTATAGACGCCGCGATGATACTCGATCATGGCGGTGGTCCCCGCCACCGCTGCCGCGACATTACCCGCGTGAATTGTCGCGCCAGTCGCCTTCCGAGTAGCCTGAATCAGCGCTGCGCCCTCTCTCAGATTCAAACCGCGGGTCCCGTATTTGAAATTGAAAGCAGTGTTGGCTGCCAGTCGCACAACCGTTTCGTTGGAAAAAGTCAGCTCACCGCGCGAGCCGTTGCCCGTTCGTACGACGGTACCCTCGTCGATCATGTCGTTGAGCGAGGCCCGGTGCGAAGCGTTGTTCACGTGCACCAATTGCACGTAATTCTTTGCTTGCGTTACGCGCGCTTCGTTGGGCGAAGCGGCGTTGAGCCGATTAGAGTACCGGCTGACAAGCGCCGCGATCGTTATCAAAGCGAGGAGGCGAAGTTGCCGATTCATGTGCACTTTGGCTTATAGACCTAATTTCAGGCAAGGTTTTTCATCGCTAAACCTTGTTACGTCAAGGATTTTCTATGCGTCTGGCATAGAATTTGGCGGCGAGCGCGCGCGTGTGTAGCAATGCGCCTGCCACCGCACAAGCAAACGAAACACGTCCGAAGAGACGCTGAGACAAAGAGGTATAGTCGAGCGGCCAACTTGCCCCCAATTGTGTTTCCAAATCTCACTTCTTTCTACGGAAGTTGCGAAGCAAGGGTCTTGAAAAAGA
>JBKOWV010000016.1:0-8216 GCA_046724585.1 Verrucomicrobiota bacterium | reverse complement strand
GCTCCAACCATCCAAAATGCGGCCAAGCATTTCGGCAATGTCATGCGTATAAGTGGGCGTGGAAAATTTGTCCGCGATTGCATCGACCTGGCCATTCTCTTGCGCGCGTTTTATCAGCCCGTCGATAAAACTTGGCCGGTCAGGACCGAAAACCCAGGAGACGCGCACGACCAGATGCCGATCTTGGACGGCGAGAACGTTCTCTTCGCCCGCCCGTTTCGATTCGCCGTAAACGCTGATCGGGTTCGCTTCATCTCTTTCTGTGTACGGTTCGCGTTTCTCACCGTCGAAAACGTAATCGGTGCTGAAGTGAATGAGCTTTGCGTCTTTGGCTTGGCAAATTTCGGCGAGCACACGCGGAGCGTCGGCGTTAATATGAAACGCTCGATCGCGCTCGGTCTCGCAGAGATCGACATTCGTAAATGCCGCAGCATTGATCAGCACATCGAAATTCGTCGCGCCGACTTTCTCACGCACCTCGCCCAAATCCGACAGGTCAAGCTGCGCGTGGTTGAAGCCAGTGACTTCATGTTTGTCCCGACATTCCCGCATGAGCGCAGCTCCAAGCCGTCCACTCGCGCCAATGATTAGAAGTTTCATCCTTGCTCGACAGGGCGTGCGATTTGGAGCGTTCGGAATTATTGTCCTAGTATCTTCCGGCGCGCTCGAGCAACGGCTGCCACCAGGATGGATTGTCGATGTACCACTGAATCGTTTCGGCGAGCCCTTCCTGAAAATTGCGACGCGGTTTCCAATTTAACTCCCGTTGCGCGAAAGAAGAATCAATTGCGTAACGGCGGTCGTGCCCGAGCCGGTCGGTCACAAATGAAATGAGGTTGTGCGGCTTGCCCAGCTTATCGAGGATCATTCTTACGACATCCAGATTAACCATCTCGCTGTCGCCTCCGAAGTTGTAAATCGATCCCGGCTTGCCTTCGAAGAGGGCGGCCACAATCGCGGCGCAATGGTCTGTCACGTGAATCCAGTCGCGCACGTTCATGCCGTCGCCATATACCGGGAGCGGCTCGTCCCGAAGCGCCTTGATAATCATGAGCGGAATCAGTTTTTCCGGGAATTGGTACGCGCCGTAGTTATTCGAGCAGCGCGTGACCAGCACTTCCTGGCCGTAAGTTTTGTAAGAGGCAAGCGCAAGCAGGTCGGCGCCGGCTTTGCTCGCTGAGTAGGGCGAGCTTGCCGCGAGCGGCGATTGCTCGGTAAATTTCCCAGTGGTGCCAAGCGAGCCATAGACTTCGTCCGTAGAAACTTGGATGAAGCGCTGAACCCCGTGCCGACGTGCGCAATCGAGCAACACGCTGGCGCCGATAACATTGGTGTGGATGAAATTCAGCGGAGAATTAATGCTGCGATCGACGTGCGATTCGGCGGCGAAATTGATGACCGCGTAAAATTGGTGCTCGGTCATGAGCGCGTCCATTTGGTCGGCGTTGGCGATATCGGCTTTGAAAAACTCGTAACGCTCGCCATGTTCTTCGACTACGCCGTCAAGATTGGCGAGATTACCCGCGTAAGTGAGCACGTCGACGTTGGTCACGTACGCGGGCTTGTAATGCTGCAAAATATACCGAACAAAGTTGCTCCCGATGAAGCCGCAGCCACCGGTTACCAGAAAGCGCATCGCAGCGCGTACTAGCAGCGCCGGAGGCGGCGCGCTAGCAGATTTTCCAGTGCCCGGCAATCAGCTGGCAACGCGGAAAACATGGTTCGTCAGAACCGCATGGGTCCCGTGGTTGATCCTCGGGCTCGCAGTTTTCCTGCGTTTTTTTCTCCTGGACATCAAGCCGGCGCATTTCGACGAAGGCATCAACGGCTGGTTTGTCGATCAGATGATGAAGAATGGGTTTTACCGGTACGATCCGACGAACTATCACGGGCCGCTTCATTTTTACGTTCTGTTGCTCTCAGAAAGTTTGTTTGGCCGAAATATCTGGGCGTTGCGCCTGCCGGTCGTCCTTGTCAGCATCGGTTGCGTCTGGCTTAGCCTGAAATTCGAGCCGCTAGTTGGACGAAACGTGACTCGGATCGCAGCCCTGGCGATGGCGGTTTCTCCCGCTTTCATTTTCTACGGACGCTACTCGATTCACGAGGTGTGGCTGGTGCTCTTCTCGATGATGTTCATCCTGGGACTGCTCGGTCTCTGGAAATTTGGGACGACGAATTACCTTTGGTGGTCCGGCATGGGCGTGGCCGGCATGATCCTGACCAAGGAAACCTACATCATCCATCTCGTCTGCGCGGTGGTCGCAATTCCGGTCTTACTGGTCTCCCACGCGCTCAATCGGCTTCCCGACGCCAGGCCAGCGAGGCAAACGTGGGCCTATCTCGATCTTTTGATGGTCATTGGAGTCGGCGGAGCCGCGATCGTTTTTTTCTATTCCGGAACGTTCCTTAACTGGAGCGGCGTGAAGGGGTTGTATCAAACCTTCCACGCGTGGGCCCAGACCGGCCAGGCGGGCCACGGTCATGAAAAGCCTTGGTATTACTGGCTGGAACTGATTAAACGCTACGAAATTCCCGTCGGCGTTGGTCTGATCCTTTGCGTGTTTTGCCAGGAGCTGAAGAACGTCAGTTTGCGTTATCTGGCGATCTATGGAGTCGGCACCCTGATTGCTTACAGCTATGTTAAATACAAAACTCCGTGGTGCATCATCAGTTTTGTCTGGCCTTTCCTCTTCATCTTTGGAGCGGCGATTCTGCTTGTTCGTCCGAAATTTCTGCGCGCAACATACGTCGGGATAGGCCTCCTTCTGTCTATTTCGCTCGGATCGTCAATTTGGCTGAACTACTTTCGCTGCACGACCGATACCGAGCCGTACGTGTACGTTCAGACTTATAATGACATCTTTAAACTGACCAAGCCACTGCTGCAGTTGGCGAAAAGGGATCCGGCCAACTATCATCTCACCGGGCACTTGATTCGAAGCAGCACCTATCCGCTTCCATGGATTCTTGGTGATTTTCCGCATATTGGCTACTACGAGCATGGGAATTTGCCTAAAGACCTTGATGCCGCTTTTCTCCTCGTGCAGGAAGACAAAATCAACGAGGTCGAGTCCAAGCTGCGCAATGCGTATTACACCGAGCCCCTGAGGATTCGCAACTACCAGGACACATCGAAGCTCTATCTTAGCGCCGAAATCTTCAAAGAGTTTTTCCCGGGCCGATCGCCTGATTTCGTTGGGAAAGGACCAGGCTAGGCAAGGCTCACGTCAATGAGATGGCTTTCTGCTGGCCTGATCTTTGTCAATCTATCGACTGTTTGCGGCCTTCTTCTTGGGATCGTCGGGCACGGCTTGACCAAGTGGAGTGCGCTTTTAGGGCTGATATCCGGCGCCGCATTTGCTGTTGCGGCCTACCTGGGAACTTTTGATCCCGAAAAACCGAATCGTAGGGCAGGCCCATCGCTTGCCTCCCCTGGATCGGCAAGCGAAGGGCAGAAGGACGCGCCCGAATTAACTCCGGCTCCCTGGCGTTATGGAAAGGTTTGGCTGTGGCTGCTCGGCGTATGCTTCCTCATGTTTGCCGTGCGCTCTTTTTGCTGGCTTCTCTACATCGACGGCGGCGAGCTGAGAATTCAATCGCCCAATAATCTGGGCGACCTCTCTCTGCACCTCACGCTGATCAGGAATTTCGCGAATGGAGTAGCGCTTTGGCCGGACAACCCGATCTATGTCTTTAGCAAACTGAGATATCCCGCAGGGATGGATTTGTTCAACGCATTGCTCTGCCTGGTTAACGTCGATCTGATACGCGGATTGGTTTGGACCGGATTGCTTGCATCACTTGCCACCTTTTACGCGTTTTTCCGCTGGGCCGGTGCCTTCGGTGTCGCCGGGTTCTTGTTCAATGGCGGCACATCGGGTTTTCAATTTTTCGATAATCTGAAGTTTCTAGACTATCAGGGCGATAAAGCAATCGCCTGGAAAAGCATAGCGCTATCCATGTTTGTGACTCAGCGCGGATTGCTTTACGCAATTCCGGCCGGCGTGCTTTTGCTCTGGCATTGGCGCGAAACATTCTTTCACCAGGGCGCGCAAGATCGAGAAGGTCGGCATTCCGGGCCGCTGCCCTTCTGGGTCGAGCTGTCTCTCTATGCCTCGATGCCGCTCTTCCATGTTCACACGTTTCTCGCTCTCAGCATTATTCTGTTTTTTCTTTTCGTTTTTGAATGTCTTCAGCCAGCGAAATTCATCGTAAATCCTCTCCGGACGGAAGGAATTGGCGGCATCCGACGCTTGATTCCGGATCCGGCAGGACGGGGCCAGCTCGTTGGAGGCACGCGCATGCATGCCTTGAAGCTCGTGGCCTGCGCGTTGCTTCCGGCCTTTTTTTTCGCGTGGCTCACCACCGATCACTTCCGCGCCGGGTCAATATTGAAGCCGCATTTAGGCTGGGTCATGGCTGATCCTGCATTCGGGCGTGCGAGTTTCTTTCAATTCTGGTCCGATAACTTTGGTATCTTTATTCCACTGGCACTTCTCTTGATCGGGATGTGCGGCTGGCGTGCCTGGAAAAGCGGCCTCAAATCGAATCAAGAGCCTTCTGAGGCAATCGCCTTTCTCCTGCCCGCGCTCGCGATTTTCATTTCGGGTTTGCTGTTTCAGTTTGCGCCGTGGCAATGGGACAATATCAAGCTCATGATTTGGGCTTATTTTCTCGTGCTCCCGTTTTTGTGGAAGGATCTCATTGCGCAGTGGAATCTGCCGGCGCGCGCCCTTGTTTGCATGGCACTGTTTGGCTCAGGATTCATCAGTCTGTTTGGGGGGCTTTCTGTCGGCCGTCCAGGTTTTGGAATAGCCAATCGCCTCGAACTTGCCGCGGTCGGCGATGCCGTCCAGCGTTTACCGGTGGAGGCTCGCTTCGCTGCCTATCCGACCTTCAATCATCCACTCTTGCTCGAGGGGCGGAAGCTGGTGCTTGGTTATCCGGGGCATCTGTGGTCGCAGGGCTTCGCCGATTACATAAAACCCAACAACTCACTCATCCAACTGATGCAAGGCGCCGAGAATTGGCGCGAGATCGCGCGCAGCTTGCATGTCCGCTACATTTTTTGGGGACGCGAAGAAATGGCCAAATACGCTGCGAGCAAGCGGCCATGGGAAGCTACCGCGCCGGTTATCGCTTCCGGACCCTGGGGCGCGATTTATGATCTGGAGCCGACGCCGAATGAACGCGGCGGATGAAGGACAAAGACGAATGACGAATGACGAATGTTGAATGACGAAGGAACGACGAAGCATGCGTTATCCGGAGATCTGGCGACGCTTTCGGCGAAGCCGAAATGGATGTGCCAGCAACACGAAATAGATGGCGCTCACCAGATCGACGAAGCTGCAGGGAGGACTCGTTAAGTTAAGCGGGCCGGCTCGCAAGGAATTGAGAACACTCTCAACGGTGAGCTCAGGCGGAGTCGGAATACTCGTGTAATGCCGTCCGAAGGCGTGCAGCCGATGGGCATCGGATGTGGCGATTAATGGTTTGCCAAAGCGCGAGGCCACCCTTTCCGCGCGGCGGTTGGGGTTGAAAAGGCCCTTGTGAAAATGGCAGAGCTCGATCGCATCGAAGCAATCGATTTCGGCAAGTAATCGCGATCCGATTGAGCTGCCAAAGACATAAAAGGGATGCGGCGCAATCGTAAAAATAGAGTTCCCCCGCCGCGTGCGCAGCCGTCTGAGATCGTCGAAGTCCTTCAGCCCTGCCATTTCTTCGCCAGTCACATTCAGAATGATGACGTCCGCGCCGGATAAGCGCACCTCGGCCGCAGGGATAAGCAGGATGCCCATTGCTGCTGCATCAGCGAACACTTCCGGTCGATCAAACACGGCGTCATGCAGCGTGATCGCAAGCACCCGAAACCCAAGTAAACGAGCGCGCTCCAGTAATTGATGCGCGGAATAATCGATTGCGTCTTTGGGATCATCCAGCGTGTGGATATGCAGATCAATTTTGATCCATTCCTGGTTGGTGCTCGCCTGCCGCGCCGTAGCTTTATGCGAAGGCTGGGTGCTCATGCTCGGGTTCCATCAACGAGATTCTAGCCGTGGATCACGCTGGTGCCATATCGCGTGCTCGAGCTCGTCATCATGACCACGCTCGTTACCCGACATAGGTTCGATCACGATCATGCGGAAGAGTAAGAGAGCTGACGTAGACAAAGCGCTTGCGACAGAGCACCAACAATCTACCGTTCACTAGTTACTATCCAGGGGAAGCAGACGGCTTCCCCCTACAGCGCCGCTCGGGTGGTGGAATGGCAGACACGTACGTTTGAGGGGCGTATGCCGAAAGGCATGCGGGTTCAAGTCCCGCCCCGAGCACCAATTAGAGCTTTGCGCGCTGTGCTCCTTCCGATAGCTTCCTCGCACTATGGAAGCGCTTTATCTGATTGGCCTCGCGGTACTCGCGGTCTTCGCATTTGTGATTGTGATTGTTGTCTCCAAATATTTTATGACGTGGCTCCGGGCCCGGATCGCAAACGCGCCCGTCAGCATTGGAAAAATGATCGGCATGAGCCTGCGCAAAGTGCCGGTCGGATTGATTGTCGATAATCGCATCACGGCCGTGAAAGCGGGCCTGGATGTGCGGAGCGATCCGCTCGAAGCGCATTATCTGGCTGGCGGCGACGTTAATCATGTGATTCTGGCTTTGATCGCGGCGGATAAGGCCGGGATTTCTCTCGATTTCAATCGGGCCTGCGCGATCGATCTGGCGACCAAGGGCACCGGCAAGACTGTTCTCGAAGCCGTGCGCACCAGCATTAATCCGAAAGTGATCGACGCGCCGAGCCCAAACATGGGTCGCGTTACCATTGATGGCGTTGCTCAGGACGGGATCGGCGTAAAGGTGAAGGCCCGTGTTACGGTGCGTTCGCATCTCGACCGATTCGTTGGCGGCGCCACGGAAGAAACGATCATCGCGCGAGTCGGCGAAGGTATTGTCAGTGCAATTGGCTCCGCCCATTCATACAAGGACGTGCTGGAAAATCCTGATCGCATTTCCAAGACGGTGCTGGCCAAAGGTCTCGACAGCAATACGGCTTTTGAAATCCTTTCCATAGACATCGCCGACGTGGATGTCGGAGACAACATCGGCGCGAAATTGCAGACCGAGCAGGCCGACGCGGACAAGCGTGTTGCCCAAGCCAAAGCCGAAGTGCGTCGCGCAGCGGCCGTAGCCGTAGAGCAGGAGATGCGCGCCAGGACGCAGGAGATGCGAGCAAAAGTGGTGGAGGCCGAAGCGCTTGTTCCGCAGGCAATGGCGGACGCATTTCGGTCGGGGAATCTGGGGATAATGGATTACGTGCGAATGAAAAATGTTCAGGCGGATACTTCCATGCGGGAATCAATCGCCGGAGGAGAGAAGACCCGGGGAGAAGGAACGTGATTCGTGATCCCGTGAACCAATGTAACGATGTAACGTTGTAACCTTTTTACCTCGCGAAGATGAACATCGAGAATCTCCTCTTCATTCTGCTGATCGCGATGGCGGTGCTATTCAAATTGCTCGCAAGCAAAGTCGGCGAAGCAAAGAAAAGAGAGCAGGACCCGGATCAGACTTCGACAACGAGCCCGTCCGCTGCCGAGCCAATTGAACGTGCGCCGGTCGACTCGGATGAAGAACGTATTCGCAGATTTCTCGAAGCGCTTGGCCAGCCGACCGGGTCGAGACCGCCACCGCCAGTTGTTCCGCGCACGGATATCCCGCCGCGACCTTTGGCTCCGGTGCAACCTCCCCCTGGGCCATTTCCCATGCCGCGCGGTCGATTTGCTTCTAAAGAACGCCCGAAAGGACGCGTAAGCCTGCATGAAACGCCCGTGGTTCCGCCGCCCGTTATTGAACTTCAGGAACAGCCGGTGCAAATCGAACCGCGCTCCGACACTAAATTGCCTGAGGAGGCAGATGCGACGCCCGCCGACTTGAAAATGAAAGCCGCATACACCAGTGCCGACATCGCGAAATTCCTTCGCTCGTCCACAGGACAACGCAACGCAATCATTCTTCGCGAAATTTTCGGGCCGCCACGAAGTTTACAGCCTCTCGATCGCGCCGGAAGCGCTTGAGCTTCGCGTCGGGCTTTATAACTTCACTTTTTTCTGCGCCGGCGTGGCGGAACTGGCAGATGCGCTGGACTCAAAATCCGTCGTGAACCTATCTAACGAGTTGTTGCCTCTCGTGTATGCGCGAAGCCCCGCGACCAA
>JBKOWV010000187.1:0-3967 GCA_046724585.1 Verrucomicrobiota bacterium | reverse complement strand
CGCGTGATTCCGATGTTACCGGAGCGATTGAGTAACGGAGTATGCAGTCTCAATCCGGGAGTCGATCGGCTTACCCATTCGGTTTTTATTCATTTCGATCGAAACGGGACTGCGAAAGGCGCGCGCTTTGGCCGCAGCGTGATTCGCAGCGCGCACCGCGTTACCTACAAACAGGCTTACGCGATTCTAAAGTCCCCGCCTCGCGATCGACTGAGTGAGCGACTGCACGTTGCCTGGGAACTCGCCGGGCTGCTGCGCCAAAAAAGATTCGAGCATGGCTCGCTCGATCTTGATTTTCCGGAAGTAAAAGTATGGCTGGATGAAGCCGGCAAGCCAGTGCGTCTCGAGCGCGTCGAGAATGATGAATCTCATCAGTTGATCGAAGAATTCATGCTGGCCGCCAACGAGGCCGTCGCGCGAGAGCTAAAGAACCACGCCGTGCCTGCGATCTATCGCATCCACGAAAACCCCGATCCGGAAAAGCTGGGGGAGTATCGCGAGTTCGTGCTCAGTTTTGGTTACAAGGTCGGCGATCTGACCCATCGGGCTGAGGTCCAGCGACTGCTGGCATCGATTCGCGGAAAGCCGGAGGAGCAAGCGCTCAAAATCGGCCTGCTGAAAAGTTTGAAACGTGCACGCTATTTTCCGCAGCCGCTCGGCCATTATGGATTGGCTAAAACCAATTACTTGCATTTCACGAGCCCGATTCGCCGTTACGCTGATCTGGTCGTACATCGCGCATTGGCGCAACACGACGGGAAATACCGCTCTCGGCCCGACATGAGCCACGTCGCATCGATCGCAGAACATGTTTCGACGACCGAGCGCATAGCGGCCGATGCGGAAATCGAATCCGTTCGGATGAAGAAGCTCGAGTTTTTCCAACGCCAACTCGACGAACGCAACCCCCAGGTTTTTCGCGCCGCAATCGTCGATGTCCGCAATTACGGTCTGGCGGTTGAATTACCCGATGCCCTTATCACGGGCCTGGTTCACGTCTCGTCCCTGAGCGACGATTTCTATTTATTCGAGCCGTCTCCAAGGCAACTCATTGGCAGACGAGCGCGCAAACGATTCAGCATCGGCGATGAGGTCCGCGTCTTCGTTGTACGAGTGGATGCCTTCAAACGGCAGGTCGATTTTGCAATTGCTTCCCAGGCGCCAATGAAAGCGGGCCGCCGCGCAACTCAGCCGCTTGTCTTTTCCTCTGGCAGAGGCCGCCGGCGCGGGTAGCCCGTTGCAGCCATGGCCGATAAACTAAGTAAACAGCCCGAGAACGTTCCTGGACCGTGGTACGTGGACACAAGCTGCGCGTTGTGCCGTCTCTGTCTCGAGGAAGCGCCGAATCTTATAAGGTACAACCGGGATGAAACTGCCGTGCATTTTTTTAAGCAACCCGAAACACCAGAGGAAATGGCGGCCGCACAGCGCGCCATGGACGTTTGTCCCACGCTCGCGATTGGAAATGACGGATGAGCATTTGCGACGCTCAGTGATCGCCGCTACAAGACTGCTATGACTGCCGAAGCTACCGCTACTGTCGCACCGCCACCGTACTCGCGAGCGAATCCGTTTCCAGCCAGACTGCTTGTAAATCGCCGCCTGAGCGGTCCCGAGTCCGCAAAGGACACGCGCCATTTTGAGATTGATTTGAATGGTTGGGGATTGAGCTACGAACCCGGCGATTCTCTGGCCATTTATGCTACAAACGATTCGCAACTGGTGGATGAGATCATTCACGCGATCGGCGCGACCGGCGATGAACAAGTGCCGCGGCCGAAAGGCACCCCAACGACGCTGCGCGAAGCACTGCTGCAAGATTATGGCATCACGCAGCCGACGCCCAAGTTTTTGAAAGCGATCACAGCCCGTGCAAACTCCTCGACGCTGCTGAAAGATCTGCTGCAGCCGGAACGCAAAGAAGATTTAGATCGATATCTTTGGGGAATGGAAGTGATTGATTTTTTGAATGAGCATCCGTCCGCAAAGTTTACCCCGCAAGAATTTGTCGGGTTGCTTACGAAATTGCAGCCCCGGCTTTATTCAGTCGCCTCGAGTTTGAAGGTCTATCCCGACCAAGTGCACTTCATCGTGGACGTGATCCGCTATGAAAGTCATGGGCGCATACGCAAGGGGGTGGCCTCGTCCTTTCTCGCCGAACGCGCCGACGATGTGCCCGTTCCGGTCTTCCCAAGCGTGGCAAAACACTTTCATTTACCCGAAAATCCGGACACTCCCATCATCATGGTGGGCCCTGGAACAGGAATCGCGCCCTTTCGCGCCTATTTGCAGGAGCGAAAGGCGGTCGGGGCAAAAGGAAAAAACTGGCTCTTCTTTGGGTCGCAGCATGAGCACTGCGACTTCGCTTATCGCGATGAATTCGAGGCGCTCAAGACAGATGGGATTTTGAATCGACTCGATTGTGCCTGGTCGCGCGATCAACCTGAGAAAATCTATGTGCAACATCGCCTGATGGAGAACGCCGCCGAAATCTGGAAATGGCTCGAAGCGGAAGGGGCGCACTTTTTTGTGTGCGGCGACGCGCGTCGAATGGCGAAGGACGTGGACGCAACGCTACGCAAAATTGTGCAGGAGCAGGGCGGCAAAAGCTTCGAAGAGGCCAACGAATACGTCGAAAAACTGAAGAGCGACAAACGCTACAAACGCGATGTGTATTAATTAAATGACGAAGCACCCACCTTCGCTCGGCTACGGCGAGGCAGGCGAATGTCGAAGCACGAAAGAATGATTAAATTCGGAAAACGGTCGCGATTCATTCGTCATTTGGATTTCGTCATTCGTTATTCCGATTTCGTCATTGGCCACAGCTGTGGCATAATATTTTGACCATTTCGAACGGCGAGCGAAGTTGTCGGATCAAGAATTAGAGATTCCTCGACTCCGCTCGGAATGACAGAATGACATAAAGAAAGCCATGTACGAGAATACCGAATTCACATTGAGCCGCGATTGCGAAGCTATCCAGATCCCCAGTGGACAGAAAACGACGATCCCTGCCGGAACGCAGGGCGTAATCACGCAAAGCCTCGGAGGGAGCTATACCATTGCAACTTATCAGGGCTTGGCGCGCATCGCCGAGAAAGACCTGGATGCCCTGGGCTTGGAAAAACCGCAGGCGCAAGCAGCTCAAAAACCTGCGAGCACCGCAAACGGTGAAGTTTCAGAAGAAGACGTGTGGAACCAGCTTCGCCAATGTTACGACCCGGAGATACCAGTGAACATTGTTGATCTTGGCCTCGTTTACGACTGCCGGTTGATCAAAAAGCCGGAAGGCGGCACCAAAGTGGAGGTGAAAATGACTTTGACGGCCCCGGGCTGCGGAATGGGACCGGCAATCGCCCACGATGCCCAGAGCAAGATTCTCTCCATCGACGGTGTCGAGGAAGCCGATGTCCAGCTCGTTTGGGACCCGCCCTGGAACCAGAACATGATCAGCGAGGCTGGTCGCATGAAGCTTGGCATGATTTGAATTCCTTTCAATTTTTCCAATCCGCACAGGTGAGTTAGCCGGTTGCGTCGCCGGCTAGTGGGGTCAGCGCATCTCTCGCGTATTAGGCTTGCCTATTTTCCTCCAACCGGATAAAAACGTCGCATGCCTGCGACGTTGGCCACCGAAACCACGCGCGAAGGTCTGTTCCCCTCCACTCGCTGGACGATGGTCCTCGATGCCGGGGAATCGCAAACACCGCCCGACCAGGCGCTAAGCGCGCTGTCGGAACTATGCCGGATTTATTGGCGACCGATCTTTCTGTTCCTTCGACGCCAGGGCTCAAATCCAGACGATGCACTAGATCTGACGCAGGGGTTTTTCGCCCATCTCATCGAATCACGTGCCTATGCCCGAGCCGATCCCGAGAAGGGACGGTTCCGTTCCTTTCTGCTCGGCGCGCTCAAACATTTCGTGGCCCACGCACGCGCGCACGATCGGACACAGAAGCGCGGCGGA
>JBKOWV010000045.1:0-3344 GCA_046724585.1 Verrucomicrobiota bacterium | reverse complement strand
GGGCGGAAACAATCCTTTTTCATGCAGTCTCTCCGCTTTTGGACGCTAAAGCCAGAAGCGCTTTGTCCCGGCGCTCCAATAGCCTCTGCCGCTCCGCCTCCGGCAGTACGACCTGCACCCCTACCGCTACGTTTACGTCTGTAGCCCTGTCGCGATATTCGGGAAAGATTAGCTTCAGTGCGGCCACTGCGGCGCGCCAGGACCTCTAAGGTTGCATGGACTGGCACCGACTCAACTCTGTCATAATCTGATAGGCACGATCGGGTGTTCGGGATCTGACAAAACTGTCCAAAATCTGACGAATTGTGCCGATAGAAACAGAGCCGGGCAGACTCTACGGAAAGATTTTACTGGCTCGCGCGAATTCTTTTGCGCCGGCATTTCCCTAGTAAGTTCTCCGATTGAAAAGCGCGAAAGCGTGTATTGGTACGAAAGGGATCGGAAAACGACTCGTAATGCCGCAGATCATGCTTAACGTTAGTCATGATCGTAGCCGCAGGCTTTTTTGTCGCGGGAGTGGGTTGTTCTCTCGCGCTGATCATCCGAGAACTGCGCAAAGCGCCGGAAGGCTATGAGGATGAACACGGCTTCTACACTGTCCGCAACGGTGCGGTGAAATGCGGCGTTCCCGACTCGATGAAGGCTCGCAAAACACGCAGCAGCCCGGATTGGGCCATGAACCGCACGCCCGCGCATTAAGGCTTTTCGAATGCGGGGTTTATCTTTTTTCGGCAAGAGAGCTCTTCACGCTGCGAGCAAATTCTCGGCAACCTCGCGGCGCAGGCCGGGTTCTATGTCGGCAACAATGTCGATCCGCACCACAAACGGAAGCATTCTGAGGCCTGGCTGGAAATCCGCTCTCGATATTACCTGCATTCTGCTTTCGCTGCCGGTCTGGCTGCCGCTGATGATTTTGCTCATGCTAGTGACGCGAATCGCTTCGCGTGGTCCGATTTTCTACCGGCAGAAGCGCATCGGCCTTGGCGGACGACCTTTTTTCATCTGGAAGTTCCGGACAATGAACCTGAGCGCTGAGACACAAATTCACGAGCGCTATTTCCACGAATTGATGCAGGTCGATTGCCCGATGACGAAGCTGGATGCTTGCGGCGACCCGCGCTTGGCCCCTTTCGGGCGAATTCTGCGTGCGAGCGGTCTGGATGAGCTGCCTCAAATTTTCAACGTGCTTTGCGGTGAGATGAGTCTGGTCGGTCCGCGGCCGTGTCTGCCAAATGAATTTGCCCATTATGAGCCGTGGCAACGAGAACGCGTGAATGGTCTGCCCGGCCTGACCGGATACTGGCAGGTAAACGGCAAAAACAAAACGACGTTCAACCAGATGATCACGATGGATCTGTTCTATCTCAAGAACATGTCGATCTTGCTCGATCTGAAAATCATGCTCAAGACCTGCGCCGTTATCGCTGGGCAACTCTTCGAATCCCAGCAGGCGGCACAACGCAGTCGGCAGAATGGAAGCCGTCGCTCACCGACAACCACGATTCCTTCGCTGTTCTTGTTGCCTGTGAGCACCGCCGCCGCTCAATTGCAAAGTTGGCTGCTGGAGAAGGCTTCTAGCGTCGGGTATCTCGTACGGTCCTTGTGCTCTCGTGTTGAGCACGCCGCGGTTGCCCTCGTTAGTCTTCTTTTGGGTTTGTGCCAGCAAGGCAAGATAAGTCAGCAGGCGGTGGACCTGGCTGGGCAGGCTGAGAAGGCTGTCGCCACTTCGCTCGTCGCCACGTCGTTTGTCGCACCAGCTCTGGCCGAGACGACGGACTTCGGCTTCGATTTGAAAGGTGCATCGCCCGCGACCTCGAACACTAGAAAGGGCAAGGTTGCATCGCGAGCAATCGTTAAGCGGAGCCCGCGTCGGGTACGGCCACAGTACCAAGTCGGTCCGGCGCTGCGAGTCGAGAAAACAATCTACCATGAGTGGCGACGGCTCGTCGCGGCACGCAAGAGCGTGCACAGCGCGTTCGCTCGCCTAATTCGTGACGCGCATCCGCAGCAATCCAAACAAAAGCACCGCAAGCAGCGGCGAAGCTAAAAGCTCGTCGAATTGTGCACAGAAGCACGGCCGGAACGCAACCCGCACGGTCCCGCCATGTCGAAGGTTTTGATAAGCCTGCCGGTCCACAAATGCTTCTAGTTGCGGCAACAGGGCCTCCGGTTTTGTAAAGAGATTCTTTACTTCCGCCCGATCATCCAAAGGAAAAGTCCAGAAATAATGCCCGTAATCTCAATAAACGCGTTGGAGCTTGGGTTTGTCTCAACCCTTGATTCCAAGGGCCGAACGATCTGGATTGCTGACGCACCTCGCGACGATGGAATGCGGTTCGTTGTGCGAGCAGATGAAAAGCTGACGGCTTTTCTGGAACTCGAATTGGCGATTCGATCCGGCAGAACGCCCAGAGGACTGCGGAGTGCGTGAAAGAAAGCTCGACAAACTGTCGCGGACCATCTAAGAGCCTCCTCGATTACGTCATCCGACAGTTTCACCTTATCTTCGGCCCGGCTAATCCGCATCCGCTTTTGCAGCTAAAGACATTCGTGAGCTTTTCGATAGGGCTAAAAAGGGCGGACGGACGGAACGTCCTTGACGCTCTGCTCCCAGTCGATGAAACGATCATGAAAACGGTGGCGCGTGCTAACTCGGACCGTGGACTACGAGACGCATAAGCTCTGCGACCTTGTGAACTACTGCGTTGCAGAGGCGGCGCGAAAAAGTCGATGCGGCCCGCCGAGACGCGCCTCAAAATCATTGTTTTGGAGTTGACCCGGTTTCGAGGACACTACACCCTGTTGGAGGAAGGAGCCCGAGATGCGGAAAGCCACGCCATACCCGCCGGAGTTCCCGCGCCAGATGGTGGACCTGGTTCGAGCCGGGCGTAACCCACAGGCTGGCTCGGGAGTTCGAGCCGATGGATCGTCGGCTGCGAGCCCTGGTCCGGGTGGCGGGCGTGGTACAATCGCCGGCGCCGACACGAGTCGCTCGGCTACCTCGGCCTAGCCGAGTTCGAGATGCTAAGCGACCCGAGCTCAACCCTCGACCCCGCGCGCCACGAGCGGTCCCGTCGGGCCCTGCCACTGGGAGGCTCTTCGAGCCCCCAGCGCTGCCCAGCCCCCCACCTTCTCATGACAAAACCCAAAGCAATAAACTGAGGCCAGATGACAGATTAGGGGAGGATCGCCGAGATGGCTAGTCAATGGTTATTCAAGAGTGAAACCTACGACAACTGCAATTGCGCTGTGAATTGTGGTTGCCAGTTCAACTTGCCGAGCACCCATGGCTATTGTCAGTCGGCCTTCGTCGGTAACATCGTTCAAGGTCATTTCAACGGTAC
>JBKOWV010000153.1:0-27176 GCA_046724585.1 Verrucomicrobiota bacterium | reverse complement strand
GTCACGGAATTGAAGAGCGAATGCATCGTCATCGCGACAAGAATGGAGCCGCTCCATTCGTAGGCAATCGTGAAACAGGTTCCCAAAACGAATAGCGGCACGAAAGACGGGAAATGCGCATGCGCAGCCGCAAAGAGCAGTGCGTTCACCGTAATTCCGAGAAACCGGCCGAGATAACGCTTGATTACTCCATAGAGGAAAAACCGAAAGAGAAATTCCTCGACCACTGGAGCAATTCCCACCGCAAACACAATGATCATGATTCGTTGTTCGATCGTGTGCGAACCGCTGAAAAGTTCGACGATGTTCTGCCTGCTTGAACCGCTGCCGAAAAGGCGCTGCGTGATCGTGTTGGCCAGTGCGAGCAAAGGATAAGACGCCAACAACAGGATGATCCCGGTGGTTAAGGCTCGAACCAAACCGATTTTGAAAAAGCCGGCCAACGAGCTGAGATCAAATCCGCGAAGCTGTAGAAAAGTCACGATCAGCAGGACGACGAACATCGTGAAAAGGAGATTCACCAAAAGATTTCGAGCGCTGAGCTCGGCAGAGGGATGCGAAACGGACGCGGCGATGTTGAGCAAAAGGAACAGGATCAACGCCGCAGCGAGTATTGCTTCGGGCAGCCCGAATGTTTTTGTCGGCCCATCGGCAGGGGCTGATGTTCGCGCGCCGATCTGGCGAATCAGCGAGATGTAAACGTAAACGCTGACAAGAAGGTAAAGGAGCGAAAAGAGGCTTACAACGTAGGTCGGGGCGGCTCCGAACGCCGCGAAAAAGCCGTCGGATGGCATGCGGCTCGTTAGCTACGGCGCGTAATAGCTCGGCAGGAAATACGCACGTCCCGATTCCAATTGTGGAACGAACTGCTTCGGAAGGTGCAGTTCGATTTTTGAGTCAGCCTCTCCAAATATTCGCAAGAATCGGCTCAGACTGAATGGCGGACCGTACTTCACAATTTTCGCTCCCGGCGCATTTCCTAATTGTCTGGCTTTAGCGAAGGCATCGTCCAATTCACCCAGGCCATCAATCAGCTTGTTCTCGAACGCGTCTTTCCCGGAGAGGATTCGGCCGTCGGCGATGGTATTGCGCAGCAGATCGGCCGAAAGATTTCTCTCCTTTGCGACAATGCCCAGAAACTTATCATAGGTTTTCATAATGAAACTCTGGACCAACTCGCGTTCCTCTGGCGTAATCGGCCGCGCCCCGTTGAGCATGTCTTTGAACTTGCCGCTTTTGAAAACGACGGAAGCAAGTCCCACTTTGTTAAACAGTTGTTCGTAATTCAGCGTTTGAATGATCACGCCGACGCTGCCTGTGATCGTCGTGTCGCTCGCCATCAAGAATTTACCGCCGCAGGAAACGTAATAGCCGCCCGAAGCGGCGAGCGATTCCATGTAAACCACCACCGGTTTTTTCGTGCGCGCTTTGACCAGAGCGCTGTAAATCGCATCGGAAGCGGTGACTTCGCCGCCGGGCGAATCGATTTCCAGCACGATTGCTTTGACGCGATCGTCCTCGCGGGCCTGTTGTAACGCCGCCCGCATGTCGTCAACCATCGAATCGGAGACGCTGCCCGGAACCGAAGAGCTGATCAGACCGCGCATGGTAATGACGGCGACCTTGTCGGTAGCTCCGCGCGTGCCTCTCTGAAGCAGGATCTCACGGAAACGCGGGAGCGGTTCGATTTCCCGCACTCCGCCATAGCGCTGAAAAACTGCCGTCATCAGCACGAAATTCACGAACAGACTAGCGCAAAGCGCGACGAACAAAAAAATGCTGAGACAACCGAGCCTGCGATCTGTTGCCATGATGGCACGAAACTGCCGGAGAACCGCCGCTCGCACAAGCGCTTTTCGCGGATATTGCTCTGTGGCGTTGGCCGTCAGGTATGGGAACTCAATTTTTGTGCAACCGGCACAGAGTGGACGTGCGTTTTCGATAATGAGAGAAGTGCAAAAAAGGAACAGGAGCACACTAGTCGCGATCAGAACAGAAGCCGCACATAGTAAGCGTAAACGTGGTATTCGTGGAAGAGCGTTACAGAGGGGTCTTAGCGGAAGGCCGAGAGCGCCCCGAGAGGACTAGTCCCGTGCCGTTAAGACGTCCGAAGAGGAAATCAATGACCGGGGGATTACGGTCAAGGACCGCTTTACCCGAACCGAAGCGCTCCTGTATGCCGCATTACGCGTTTGGGAGTTGAAGCATGGGTTCGGCGATTAATGCCTCCCGGCGAGGAAATTGGATACAGACTTTCAGTTCTGCAGGCGTTTCCTCCCGTGCCTAGAGCGTCTTCAAATATTCGAGCAGTTTGTCCTTGTCCTCACCAGACAGTTGAGTGCCGTAGGTGTGGCCTTGATTACCGTTCCCCTTTTCTCTCGTGTCGAAAAGAAAATAAGGTTGGTATAGGTCGCCGTTCGGGCCGACTGGTCGCGGCGGCGGCTCTTTGAATCCTACCTTGACCGGATCGAAGACATCGTAGCCGCGATGAAAAGTCTGCGGACGCTCGTTTGGTAGATTCAGCAAATCGCGCAATGTCGGCACCGAGCCGTTGTGCAGATAAGGCGCGCGCAGCCAGATTCCGTCCAATGGCGGCGAAACATATCCGTATGGGTCTTGCGTGTCGACCATCGGGGGACGGTCGATGCCCATTTCTTTGACCCGCCGGTTTGCTTCCGCCGCGGCATCTTCCGACCATGAATACATTCGCTCCGGATCGGTTCCGATCTCGGCGATTGGAACCACCTTGTTGGTAAATTCAGCGCGCGGATCATGGCATGACGCGCAATCGCGAGCGTAAATCTTCTGGCCTTCGGCAGCCAATTGCTGGTTGATCGGATTCGTTTCAGCAAAAGGCCACGGCGGCGGCGACAAATTGCTGAGATAATGATTGAGATCGGCCATGCGCTGGAGAAACCACGGCCGTGGCGGGGCGCCGAGACCAAGCGCCGAGTCAATTAAAACGGAGCGGACGGCGGGCGTGTCGCCAGTCCAATTCAAGAACATCTGTTTTCCTGCATTGTCCTTTCCACTGCGGATCCCGAGGTTCCAAACGGAAGGAAAATCGGTCGGCCCAAAAGTATTGTCTTCCGGCATGCTGGTCATGAAATATTTTGTCAGATTCATGGCGTCGTCCCGCCCCGACCCCCAATGCGGCTTCGGCTTGCCGTCGCCGATATAGCGCTCCATCCAGGTGAATTGTTTTTCCTGCCGGAGCAGCGCCTTCCTGGTGAATGGAATCAACAGATAACGATAAATCTGCCGATCGACGAAGGAGAGACCGCCATTGCCGTAATTATTCGCGTTCACGAGGCGGATTTCGTTCATGATAATGTCCGAATTGAAACGCGGATCGTGCGCCGCTTTGAACAAGAACCGCAGCATGCTTTGCACATTGTTGCTGTGGCCTGGCCCCGCGGCGATCACGTGCGGGACTTCATCCTCGCTCAAGCGGTAAGTCGCGGTGTGACAGACGGCGCAGTTGTTCGTGATCCGCGGGAAACCGACGATCTTTTTCGAAAAGCCAACCGGAATTTCATGGCCTTCTTCCCACACCACGCCAAACGATTTATAGCCGCCCGGGCCTGGCATCAGGTCGGGAAAAACGCGGGGCAAAACCAGCCAGAGATAATATGGAATGCCGCGATCGCCTTCCGCGCCGAGCGAGCCGTATTTAAAATGCTCTTCCTCGTTCGCGAACACTTCCTTCTCTTCGCGGAAAAATTTCGTCCAGGTGAAAAAAGCGCCGAGCGCGATCAAAATCACGAGGACAATCGCGGAGACCAAAAGCGTTCGTCGAGTTTTCGGGTTAAGGTTCATTGGTTCATCTCTGCTTGGTTGGTCAAAATGTTTTCAGATATTCGACGATTGCGTCTTTCTCCTGCGCCGACAGCATCGTCCCGTACTCCGCCCCTTCGTGGCCTGCATTCGAATTGCCTTCGTTGCGCTCGCGTGGGGTCAAGCCGTTTGGCTTCGTCCGCGTGTCAAATTTGAAATATCGGTGCGGATTTGTGAGATCATCTTTGCTGCGACCATCGTCATCGAATCGGCTTACGTCCGAAACAAAGCCAACGTTCGTCTGGTCGAATACATCATACCCGCGGTAAAAGACCGCGGGACGTTCTGCGGCCGGGTTTAGCAAATCGCGCAAAGTTGCTACCGAGCCATTGTGAAGATATGGGGCGCGCAGCCAGATGCCATCGAGCGGCAGATTAACGTAGCCAAAAGTTTTCCGAAAATGGCGGAACCGCCATGGATAGCCGGCGTAAAGCGTGTTCTGCGCGACGGCGAGCTCTTCCGTGTAAGAATCAAGCCGATGACGGTCCGTGCCGATCTTGTCGATCGGCACAACGTCGCCAACATACTCGCCCGCGAAATCGCGGCCGTTACGTCCGTGGCAATTCGCGCAGTATTGCGCGTAAAGCTTTTCCCCCTGTGCGCTGAGTTGCGCATCAATTGGAAACGGATATTTGGGCGGCTCTTTGTGAAGCAGCCATTCTTCAATCCGCGCCATTTGCTTCAAATCAATCGTGGGCGGAAACGTGCCGGTGCCAAAAGCCGCGCTCTTATTGCGTTCCTCCATCATGCTGTTGTTGCCGTCCCAATGCGCGTGCAGATGGCGTTCCTTGCGCTGGCCCTGTAGCCAGATCGATGGGAAATCGCAGAGTCCCACCAGCTCGCGCGTTTCCAGCTTTTCCAGCGGAAATTCCAAAAGCGTTTTCGCCGGATTAAACGTGTCCGTGCGACCCGGGCCGGCGTCTGGCTCCCACTCCACAAAGCGAAAATGGCCTTGTAACATGACCAGCCGCTCGCGCATCAGGGGAATTGCGTAATAGCGCAGGAGAAGGCGATTGATCAGATCATATCTGGCGCCAATCGCTTCCATTTCGCACATGAGCCGGTCCGCCCTGAATCGCTGATCGGAAGCGCAGGCGAAGATGAAGCGCTCGAAGGCCTCAAGATCGACAGTGTTCGACGGCATGCCGGTGTATACGGCGCGCGGGCTTTGCGCGGTTTCCCGCACCGAACCGGCATGACAAATCGCGCAGTTCAAGAAAACGCGCTCAAGCCCTTGGGTGTTGCGGCGCGAGACGCCGATCGGCAGGTCTTTGCCCGGTTCGTAAAGAAAGCCGAGCGAAACGTACTCCTGGCCCGGAGTATAAGTTTTGTCCGGAAGATATTCCGGAAACATTTTGGGCAGCACTTTCCAAATCCAATAGGGAATGCCCGATTCGCGCTCGCCGCCGGTTGAGCCGTATTTGAAGTGCTCTTCTGGGTCCGCATAAGTGACGGGAGCGTCCCGCGAAAAACGATAGGCGAAGTCGAGGCAACCGATTGTGATGAGCGCGACGACCACCAGCAATACAGCGCGCCACTTCCACGGCTGAATTTTCGCAGGTTGATCCGGAGCGTCGGCCATGGCCGGAGAGCGCAATTATCCCGACGCCGGGAACTCGAGCGCAAAATCGATCAGCCGTTTTTTGCTCCAGTAAACTTTTCCGAGATAAACGCGCGGCGCGACCTCGCGGATTTCATCACGAATCCAATGCGCGAGCAGCGAGGTGTCCGAATAGTCGAGCACGATGCACTCCTTGTTGTCCATCCAGCTCGGCCCCTTGTAGACCTTCGCGATGATCGCGTTCAGGCCGAAGGGCAGAATTCTATTTCGCAAAGCCCCTTTGGCTGGATCAAAGACTTTTCCCTGCCACGCGAAATGATTTACAAAGTCGGCTATGTTCTGCGTGTAAGTTGTTCCGGGCGCAACGATCGCCGTTCCCTTGGCCTGGCCGCTCGGGATTTCGCCGGCCGGGCTCTGGGTGAAAAGATCGTCGAGCTGCGCTTGCGACATTTTTAACATTTCTGCAACTGTGACCGCCATGTTTTCTCCTTTCGTTGAATTCGCGCTAAAGGGTTTTGAGATATTCGATCAGCGCACGCTTATCGTTATCAGGCAAATCGGTGCCGAAGTAGTGCCCCTTGTCCTCGATAAAATCGGGGCAATTATTTGCGGCCAGCAGTTCCGGAACCGCCTTGATCAATTCAGCCGTGGCTTGTTCCGGTGAAAGATTCATTGTGTGAATTTTCAGCAGCGCTTTCAGGAGTTTTGCCCCCAAGACAGCTTGCCCGAAATCAGGTTGGAGGTTACCGATCAAGTTAACTGGTATACCCTTTGGGATGGGCCCGATTTTGACATAGCCATCGCTACCGGCGAAGCCGCGAAGCGGTTTCGGCACAAATTCTTTCCGCAGGTGGAGCGAACACTCGTTCTGAGTGCGCCAGATCGACGCTTTGTTCAGCCGCTTTTCGGGCCAGAGTAATCTCTCCACCGCATCGTTAAACGCTTCCATGCGGCCCGCCACCGAGGGATCACCGGTAAATTTTCCCAGCGCATTGTTGTGCAGGAACGGCGCTGAACTCCAGAGGCTGACGAGTGACGGAGTTCGATAATAACCGGGTCCAACGTTTTTATCTTTCGGTTTGAATTTGATCAGACGCTTCTCATCAAACGGATTAAAGAATTCCAGTTCATCAACTGGCGAAAGTTCCTTGTATGTCTGCGAGGAAAAGTTGTCCCAGATGTGACCAGCCTTTGCATTTGTCGCAAACGCGCGCGCGGAATTCGTTTCGATCTTAGTTAATGGATGACGTCGGTCGTCCGATAGAAAATTGTCCTCTAAAAAATCGGGTGCCATCACGGCCGCGCGGAGCCAGGCTTTTCCTTCGCCGGAGCGCGGATCGATACTTGCTGGCGGTTGTTTGCTCGAATGGCACGCCGCGCAGCTTTCGGCGAAAACTTCCTTCCCGCGCGTCATGATCGCTTCATCCGTAGTAATGTAAGCCTGTCCGCCCGGAGCGTCGGCGAGATGAAACGGTTTTAGCCGACGGAAAAACGCCGCGATACCTGCCAGACGCTCTTCCGTCGCCAGCCAGAAAACCGAATGCTCACGCGCATACGGAATCTCGAACGGCTTTTGTTGAGTGAGCCCGATCAGCCGCTGGTGGAGCGTCAACCAATACTCTGAAAACATGCCGATATTGACGTAAACGCGAATCGTTGCGCCGGCCACGCCGATGGAATCCGCACCGTCCTTCAAAATGCGCGGCACCGGCATCTCCTCTTTTTCTTCGGACATGGCGAGGGTTCCGCCCGCCATTTTCTCCGGCGTGGCGATCCGTTCCCTTTCCGCGAGCAAGAAAATTGCATTGATAGCGTTTGGATTGTTGATGTGATCGGTCGCGATCCGCGAAGTATCGGAGGTTCCGCGGGGCTGCGCGGCCAGCATTTCGTAAAAGAACCCGCCCTTCTCGACATTGCAGGCAAAGACCTTTCCTTCGTTGATGTATTGGTTGCCGATCGCGGATGCGAGATTTTCCCAACGCGGGTTTTCCGGGTCGGCCGGCGGATTATTCGGATATGGCGCGATGTGGCAGGCGCCGCAAGCCACGCCGACACGATACGGACGAACGAGTTTGTTATCGTTATAGTAGGTCGGATCGTTCATGAACCGGCTGCCGTCCCATTTTTTGCGCGCTTCGTCGTTGAAATCCGGATTCGGGAAGAGGCGGTAGCCGAGCACGCCAGAGGGCTTGCCATAAATTTTCTCGTCAATCGCGGCTGGCTCGGGCTCGATTTGCTCATCCAGCCACAAGCCATATTCATCCGGTTTGCTTGCCGCCCGAAACCCCGGTTCGTTCACCGCGCCCAATACCTTGAAACGTTCGCCACGGGGATACTTACGGTTATCGAGCATCTTCAACAGATCCATTAAACCGTAGCTATCCTGGGCCGCGCGGTTCCAAAAATGTTGGTTGCCTCCACTCCAAAGATTCCAGGTGTTGCGGCCCATGATTTCCTCGGGGGAAAGGTCGGTGCCGCCATCCATCGGTTTGAAAATGTCGGCAGTGATCTGCGGAAGATCGGCAGTCGTCAGGCCAGCTGCTTTCGATTCGTCGACTGGCTCGTTTTTCTTGCAACTCGAGAGAGAGAGAGAACCGCGCATGCAGCCAGGCAACTTCCGACTCGAGTGAGACGGAGAATATCCCCTCTGGCTGGCAGCAATGCCTTCACCGAGCCACTAGTGATACGTTTCTCATCAACCTTGTGGCAAGAAAATTCCCGGTGTTCAAGGTCGCGATCTCGGCACGCTCTCGGAAGGGCGAGCACGCTTAGGTCGCACCCTTCCGGAATAGCTCGCTGCAAACGTCAGCCCTTGTTCTCATTTTCCGGCGCGGCGAGCACTTTCGCCAACCAATCGGACGGCTTCGTCTTAAGATGTGCTTCCACAATGCCGCGAACAAAGCGGCGAAAATCTCCCCCGCAATCTGTAGAAAGCTTCTCCATGGTGTGCGCCCCGAGCATGCGATAGCTCTCAAATTGCGATTCGGAGAAAAACTGGTCAGCGGTGCTCTCGTGCGGGAAGGTTTCGCTCCTCTTAAAGTATTCGTAGATGTCGCGGGGTTCATCGCCATAACACGCCGGTTTGACGTAAACGATAACGCCATCGGGAGCGGCGGAACCGTCCACTACTGAATACCGGATGCGACCAATGGCACAGTTGTGGCCCGAATTTTTCAGCGCGTCGATTTGGCTGCGGGAATAAATGGTAATTGGATCGAACTCCATCGGAATTCCAAAATCGATGCGAATCTTTCGCACTGCCTCACCCAGGTCGGCGAAAGAACATTCCGGATCCTCGCCCGCGTCGCTTACCACAACGCAGTGACATCTTCGGAGCACCATCTCGTAAAGACCGAGATTTTCGAAATGCCCACCATCAGACAGATAAACATAGGGGCTGGTGGCGTTCGTTAGGCCCAAAGCTTCGTCGATGATCGGCCGCACACTGCTCTCGGGATAGCCGAGCTGAAAGGTGCGATCGCCTGCTTTTCCCGGGTTCCCAAGCCACGCGCCGAGCCGCACATTGAGTAACGTGAGCATGAAGGTAACCAGAGGAGATGAGTGATAGCCCATGTTAGGACTGGCGGCGGCGCCGGAAATCGTAATGGCCGTTCCGAGCGAGATGCCATTTGGGCCACCATATACTGTCTCATCCGCGCCCGCTGTAGGACGATAGCCTGGGTGCATCGCGGAGGAGCCGCAGTGCAATGGAGTGACGGTGAAGCTCTGTGCCTTGCGCTCCCGCCAAGCGAGCTTTTCGCCAGAAACAAGGTTGAGCGCGATATTTACTAACGGCATCAGCTTGCCACGGAATTTTTCGTCCACCCAAAGATCGCGCATCTTGACGTTGTCGTTCTCGTCGAACCCGGTAAATGGGTTCTCCTTTCGATCGGAATTGGAAGCGCCCAGGTAGGCGCGGATCAACCGCTCGCGATATACTCCATGCAACGAAAATTTGTTCGCGTTCACCAGTCGAGCCATTCCAACGCCGGCGACCAGAAGCAGAAGTGCCAGCGGCAGCACCAGCCACCAGGGTGCGTAGAAAATCACGTTCAGATATTCCTCAGCCCGACCCAACAGACCGGACTTAGAGCTCAGAGTCGCGTTATAGCTCAGTGTTATATGACAGATCTCAATTAACTTTTTCATGACCGATGTGATTACGTCGGTAATGAGAATCAACAGCACTGCCGCAAATATCACCGCCGCGATGGTCGATGCCTTGGATAAGATCAGCCCCACCGGGCTTGCTGTTGCCTGTTCCTTCTCGCTGGCCGCAACCATCGGGCTACGGCCGACCGATACCGTCACGAGTGCGGCCAAGGCCCCCCGGGGTGATGAACGACCAGGTCCATTTGAGGGAGAGTGGTCCGAAAACAACGAGCCCGCTGATCAGCAGCCATCCGAGAGCTACTGCGAGTAGCCAACCAGTAGCACGGCCCCACCATTCACGATCCTGGTCGTCAGTCCACCGGCTCGAGATTCCCGCGAATATCATGATTCCTAAAAAAAACAGCGCCATGAAACACGGAATGCTTAGGCAAATGTACAACTCCATTTGCATCACCGGCCGCGGAAATAATTTTTCCGCGCCTAACCAGAGAATTGCCCCGCCAATTGCGCCAGAGACGATCACTGCAAGAAATTCCAATGGTCGAAATCCATGAGCCGGGAGCAACGATCCCAGCCACGAGCCAATGTGGAGCGCTATTCCGAGATAGAGGAACGGCACCCAAGTGTAAGGCTGGCCGAAACCGAATAACGGCCAGGCAAACAGAGAACGCCCGTAATAATTGAACCACGCCCAATAGATCGTCATGAGCACTGAGGCGAGAAAAAGCGGCAGAAGGCAGAAGAGCAGGAATCGCTTTTGATTCCATCGGAGGTTACGCCCACATGGCAAATTGAGCCCCATGTAACCGACACCGATCACGACCATTACTGCTCCACTCCAGAACAGCGCATCGGTTCGCGGCGGAGAGTCCATCATCACGATCGAGCTAAAGATCCAGGGCAGAGTCAAAATGACGGCCAGTAGTGGAATGATCACGCACCAGTTCAGCAGAAGGTTGCGCAGATACGTGCCCACGAGTGTCCAACTGTCCGCCGAAAAACATCCCGAGCCGCGGGCTCAGGTAATTGCTGTAGCTGCGCAGATTCTGAATCTCGACCGGCTCCGGGTTCGGTCTCGAATTGTCGCGCGGCCGCGCCAGTTGCGCCGCCACGCTCGTGAGCCCGCCGTTGGCCCGATGAACCCAGGCGCTCAGCCAAGCGCCGATATATCCGCCCCCGGAGACGGTCGAGAGATAATGGAACCTGTCGAGGAGACCGCAGCGCGCCAACCCTTGTAAAACCCCGAGCCCAAACGTTGCGCTGCGAATGCCGCCGCCGGAGATGCAGAGCGCTGCGTGCTTCTCTGGCAGCCCATGAACGGCCCTCCAAAGTGCCTTTAACCGGACGTTCGGGTCGGTTGAACTCGGATAATCGGCGGGCAGTGCTCCATGCAGAGTAGTGAACTCGGCCTCCAGCACTTCATGCAATGGAAGCGAGGGATTGGCCGATGAAGTTTCCTTTGCCATGGCACGCTCCAGCGTTTATCGAGATTTCGTTAATCCGTCAATGCTTCAACGATTCCCGCTGGATTTTCTGCGCCGCTCAGCGACATATTGCGGTCGCCAGATGCGCCCGTAGCTCAGCCGGATAGAGCAACGGATTTCTAATCCGTAGGTCGAAGGTTCGAGTCCTTCCGGGCGCGTACCCTCAAATACTGGGAAATTATCGCTGACAATCTGAGCAAAGCCGGCTGGAGTTGGGGCTGTGTCTCAGCGATTGATTCCAACGGGCGAACGATCTGGATTGCCGACGCACATCGCGACGCTTGCAAGCGTTTCGTTGTGCACGCGGATGAAAAGTTGACGGCGTTTCTGGAACTTGAATCGGCGATCTGCGCTTCAAGGCGTTAGTGCCTCAGCATATGTGCCAATCCTTTAGCAATCAGGGCAATCAGGGCGTCCGAAAAACTTTTCCAGTGAACGGATCTTTCACGTCCGTTCCGGGCGGATACTGCTGGACATCGATGTAACCTAAGTCGGGCGCGAACGGGCTGGTGACGAACCCCTGTTTTCCTGGAACGGGAATGGCGTATGGAACATCGGCTTTTCCGCCTTTTGCTTTTGGAGCGGACGATGCTGTGCGCACGTTATGTTCCTCGGGCGGCCCGGGACTCTGTCCTGGACTTGGCTTGGGCGATGCTGTGTGTTTACTCGCCCGTTGCTTGGTGCTTTTAGTGCGCGATTGCGATTTCTTTTGCGGATGAGAGATCGAATTCCCGATCGCCTTCAAAAAGTCCATGAACGAGCCAGCGTCGGCGACATCGCCTATCATTAGAAACCCAATGAGCGATAACACGACGCTCAATCTCGTCAGTCGCCGGTGCAATCACCGATAATACTACGAAGCGGCGGAACTCACCAGTCTTTGAACTCGCCCGCGTCCTCGTGCGTCTGGATCACGTTGCCTGCGTCATCGTAAACGCGGATCACGGCACCATGTGACCGGCTGTAAAACTTCGCGTAGCCGATTGCGTTGCTGATTCCGTCCGGCTCACCGTACCACAGCCGACCGGATGGCAGCGTATCGGAGATCAGATCGACGCCGTGCTGGTCGCGGCGGTAGCCAAAACTTTTTCTTCAAATGCGCAATTTGTGCGTGCACGAAAATCACGGTTTCGCATACGATTCGATCTCAATCGATGAGTGCGGACTATTAGGCCTTACAAACGGTTAGTTCGGGGCCGCCCGCTTAGTAATCTCTCACATCGATAGCAAACCGGAGATTACTTCTATGAAAACAGTTATCTTGGCAGCGATTCGCTGCTCTCTGATCTACCTCCTTCCAACCGTTACGTACGCGATCAGTGCCCAATGGGATCTCGATCCCATCTCGGGCGACTGGAACACGGCTGCCAACTGGACGCCAATGACTGTTCCCAATGGATCAGCGGACGTTGCGACCTTCGGCCTCTCAAATACCACCGATGTCTCCATTTCCGCGAATACGGAGATCAATAGCATCGTCTTCACGCCGGCTGCAACGAATCGCTACAACATCAGTGCCAGCTTCGACCTTAAGGTTACGATTAGCGGTACGGGCATCATCAACAATTCGGGAATCGCGCAGAACTTCACGACGAACGGAGGTTCCTTGGGTCATATCGGCCAAATAAGTTTTACTAATCATGCGACCGGAGGGAGCCTCACGACATTTACGAACAACCTCGGGGTAAACACCATCGGAGGCGGGCAGACCGTTTTTTTCAACACTTCGAGCGCGGGCGCGGCTACATTCATCAACAAGGGCAAGACGACCGCTGGCCTACTTTCAGGCTCGACATTTTTTTGACAGCTCAACTGCGGCGAACGGCATTTTCATTAACAAAGCAAGCGATGTCAGTAACACAGGGCCTGGAGGCGCAACGGGTTTTCTGGGCACATCAAGTGCAGGCGAGGCCACATTCATAAACCAGGGCGGCGCAATCGCTGCACCCGGCGGCTGGACATTGTTTGGCGATTACGCAACGGCTGCTTCTGCAACCTTCATTAATGACCCGGGGATGGTTAGCGGAGCGTTGGGCGGCCTCACGGGATTCGGCGGCAACGCAACCGCAGCCAATGGAATCTTTATTAACAACGGTTCCACCGTCAGCGGTGCAGGCGGCGGGCTAACGGGATTTGTCAACAACTCGACCGCAGGTAATTCAACATTAATCGCCAACAGCGGGACGAATGGTGGCTTAGGCGGAACAATCGTTTTCTCAATGAACTCAACTGGTGGTACAGCACGGGTTGAAACGTTCGGCAACGGTAGCCTGGATATAAGCGAGCATCTTTCAGCCCGTGAGGGTGTCACGGTCGGCTCAATCGAGGGCGACGGGAACGTTTTTTTGGGCGCTAACACGCTGAAGGTCGGCAGCAACAATTTAAGCACGACTTTTTCCGGCGTGATCCAGGATGCGGGCCGGGGTGGCGGCAGCGGCGGCTCGCTGACCAAGATCGGGACGGGTACGCTCACTCTTTCCGGCACAAACACCTACACCGGCAATACCAATGTTTCGGGCGGTGTATTGCAGATTAATGGCTCGATTACGAGTAACACATTCGTCCATGGCAGCAGGCTCGCAGGTACGGGAACGGTCTATGGCAGTGTTACCAACAACAGGGCTGGCAGGGTCAGCCCGGGAACGTTGGGAGTCCCCGGCACGCTAACGGCCGTCCACAACTACACGCAGGCGCAATATGCCACTCTCATGATTCAAATTGCAGGTGCGAACGCTGGCCAATTCAGTGTTCTGAATGTTCTGGGAAACGCTAATCTAAATGGAAATCTCGCTCCCGTGCTTTTGAATGGTTTTGTGCCCGACATTGGTCAATCCTTCACCTTTCTGAATTACGCGTCCTTCACCGGCGCGTTTTCCCAGATTCAGCACGAGGTTTTCAGCCACGGGACTTTGCAATGGTCGCTGATCTACCAAAATACCAATGCCATCCTAACTGTGGAACCGCACACGCCCGGCGTCCCTGATCATGGTTCAACATGTGTGCTCTTGACGCTGGGGTTGTTCGGTTTGGTGATGTATCGGCGACAGTTGCTCCGCGGATAGCCCTGAGTGTTGTGCGCGTTATCACTGGGAAATCATCGCTGACAATCTGAGCAAAGCCGGTTGGAGTTGGGGCTGCGTCTCAGCGATTGATTCCAACGGGCGAACGATCTGGATTGCAGACGCACACCGCGACGACGGAAAGCGTTTCGTTGTGCACGCGGATGAAAAATTGACGGCGTTTATTGAACTGGAATCAGCGATTCGGGCTGCTGCAAAATTAGCCCTATCGTAGATCGTCTAACATTTTTAGAAGGAGATTTACGAAGACGATATATGCGCCGCCCTCATGCGGCGCTGGGTCAACGAGCCGATGCGCCGATGGATTTCGAAATGCTCCAACGACACCAGCATACAAGTCCCGGTGGCCATCTCGCTCTGGATCTTGTGCAAACTTGCCTGCTAAAGTGCCGGTCTTTCCGAAGACCTTATTGACCAAATCGCGCCCGATAGCGTTCGGGTCTGTTATCATTCCAACATTGCGAAGCCGCTCCTCAAGGATAACTCCGGTCGTCCGAACTGCCGAATCCCATAGTTCAGGGTCCGCTGCTCCTGATCCCAGAATAGGTAAACAGCGATGCTTTAGCTCGATATCCAAGGCAGTGATATCCGCCAGCGGTGTCAGGTGGCGGACAAAAGAGGTATCGGGAGCGGCGAGATTCGAGTCAACCGCCTCATAGGCTTTGCCGGTAAGTGTGCAAAACCTCATGCCAAATGCATCGCCGGGTTCAGTGCGAATGTGAAGAAGATGGTTAGCCGCAAGGGCATCGAGTGCACCCTTCGTGACCTCAGGCGCGGGAGAAAAACCCTCAGCACCCTCATAAATGCAGAAGGGCGCCTTGGTCGTCCCACGCAAACATAAATTCTTCCGGTATTTGCTTGGCTCTTACCTTCTCGACGATCCAGCGACGGGAGCGCCGTCGATCTGCTTTCGATGTCATACGCGGCTCCGGCAACTTCACTTTGTACGGCAGTAGTGTTTGACGCTTCGTTTCCCGTGCGGGGGCGAAGTGTCTCCGCTCACCGCGATTGCTTTCATTACCGGCAGTAGGTTTGACTCGCTAGACAAGCGCGTTAGCATTGCAGCGGTCGCTCGTGACTTGGCGGCATCATGAAACAGAAGAAGATCGAGACGCACAAGATCGGGCTGGTCGGCCAAGCGCCGTCGCGACGCGGCGACCCGCGCAAACCACTAGCCGGCCCGAACGGCCAGAAGATCGCGCGGCTCGCCGGAATGAGTTACGACGAGCTGATCGCCTGTCGCCGGAAGCACCTGAACACGCACCCAAGCGGGAAGCGCGGTAAAGGCGACGCGTTCGACCACGCGAAAGGCAACGTCAACGCCGCCGACGTCCTACTGGATTGGCGCGTCGAGCGCATCGTCCTGCTCGGTAAGAACGTCGCGCGCTGCTTCGGCCTCCGCGACTTGCCTTTTCTGGCGGAGATACGCATTTATGGACGCCGGTTCTTGATCTGTCCGCATCCTTCTGGCACCAATCGGTGGTGGAACGAACGACGAAACGAACGACGCGCTCGACAAATTCTGCAGCGGTTCCTACGGGGCGAGACGGTTCCCGTTGGATTCCGAAAGAGTGGACCGTCGCGGAGTTCGCGCCTGTCCACAAATTGACCGCATTTTTAACACCGATAGACGTGTTCTTTTTCTGCGTCGCTTAGCTTATCAAGATCAGCCGCATTCATTTCTAACGCGTTCTGGAATCGTCGATGTCATGCTGCCGGGCCATTTGTCATTCGGCGATCAATTCGCATTCTAGCGCGATCTGGCGAAGCGGGGAGGGCATCGTAGTTATTTGGCAACGAAACGGCAACAATGGAATCGCTACTTAGTATAGCAGCGCATTTCTAATCCGTGGGTCGGGTGTTCGAGTCCCCCCGGGCGCGTCTTTTCAGAAAGTGAGATGTGATTGGTGATTAGTGAGAAGTGGCGTTCTTAAGACGTGATCAGTGATCACTGAACCGTGAATGGTGAGTGGGGTGAATGGTGCGATGAATCAGCCCGTTCGGAGTCTCCCGATCACGGATCACTTGCCCGCGCGCCAGCGCCGCTCGTGATCGAGCAGCCATTTCTTGCGCCACAATCCACCACCGTACCCGCAGAGCGTGCCGTCCGCACGGATTACGCGATGGCATGGGATAGCGATACAAATCATGTTCGTGCCGTTGGCGCGCCCGACCGCGCGCCGTGCGTTGCAATCGCCTAAACATTCCGCCATCCAGGAATAGGAGCGCGTTTCGCCGGCTGGGATCGAACGCAAAATCTTCCAAGCTCGCAGCTGAAAATCCGAGCCGACCGGTGCGACTGGAATATCGAATTCGAGATTCTTGCCGGAAAAGTAATCGGCGAGCTGAGAACGGATCGCGTCCAGATATCGATGCTCGCCAGGCACAATGTTTGTCCGCAAACGTCTCCGTAAGACCGATAATTCCCTTTCCGTCGCGCGGCGGTCAGCGAATTCGAGCAAGCGAAGACCCTTGTCATCAGCGACTGCGACCATCGTTCCAAGAGGCGTATCGATTCGCTCGACGAACATTGGCTCGCGCGATTTTGCAGCCGTTGGCGGATCACCAAAGATTCGTGTAAACGCTTCGCGAAAACCGCTCTCCGATTCAAATCCACTTCCGTTTCGCGCTCCATCCACGCGACCGCCCCGCCGTACTTCGCGCAAGGCAAGTCCCATTCGGCGCGCGCGATGGTAAGCTTGGAATGTCATCCCGTAATGGCGCTTGAATTGCCGCCGGGCCGTTGATGGATCGATCGACATCGCGGCAAGCTCCTTGTCAGTTAATCGACCGCCGGGTGCTCGCTCGACTTCAGTCCGCAGGCGCTCGATCAATTCGGGCGGACGTTTGTCCGGGTCCATAGGATGACAGCGCAGACAGGGACGATAACCGCCGTGCAATGCTTCGCTTGGGGTTGCGAAAAAATCGACATTCTCGCGCGCCGGCTTTTTCGCCGTACAAGTTGGCCGACAAAATATTCCTGTCGTGCGCACCCCGACGAAAAATATCCCTTCGAAGCTCGGGTCGCGATTCACCAATGCGCGATACATCGTTTCGGATGGCGGAAGAAGTTCCAGTGCTTTCATATGCGTTCGACTCCGAAAGTGTAACAACCGTGTGTCACGCTGCGAACGTGCACGAACGCAGTCTCGGGATTTTGCAGGAACTTTTCAACAACCGCTTCCGGTTCGCTTCCGTTCGCGACCTCGGCATCGATCATGTCGTAATTTGCATTGTAAGCGCGGAACACGCGACAGTTGCGAAAGTCGGACGGATATTCGTGCGTCGCGCTGTAGCGCTCGCAATGGTCGGCGTGAACGAAAATCGGACCGCTCTCGGAATACGGATGACCGGGCGGTATCGCTGCATGCGGAAAAAGAATGACCGGCTCACCGGGTTGCGCCCAGCGCAAACAATGCCGGCACGGAAACGCATTCGGTGAATCTGCGATCACCACGCGATGGTCCGGCGCGCCCGCAGCTGCTGCCCGTCGCGCTGCTTCCGCAACCTCGGTGGCAAGCGGAACAATCTGGGAGTTCAAAGTTTTCATGTCGATAGCTAAATGCATCGCATCGATTCGCGCATCGACGAAATTCGGGCAGCGAATTCCTAAGGGCGGTTTTTGGTCGCCAGTCTGGAAAGTTTCCGCGACCACGCGTGCCACTTCCGCAATTGTCTTCGCCCGCTCGCTAGTAGCGGTTGTCGATCCGACGGAGTAGATGGCCAGAAAGATTGGCGGTCTGTTCGGTGGACGGAGAACCGCGACATCGTTGGTCGCGCCGTTGTCGCCCCGACCAGTTTTGTCGCCAACACGCCAGGTCGTCGGAACACTGGCGCGAATCATCTGTGCACCGGTTTTGCTGTCAGCAAGCCATGCCTCAAGCTGGCGACGGGATGCGGGCGATAATACATCTCCAGTCAAAAGCCGTACCAAGTCATCACGCATTGCGGCAGGTGTGGTTGTGTCGCGTTCGTCTCCCGGGATGGCGGTGTTCAAGTCCGGTTCCATGCGATCGAGTCGAGTGGCTTCATCGCCAAGCGCGCGCAGGAAATTCGTGAGACCCGGCGGACCGCCGATGGTCCGCAGCAGCAGATTGCCGGCCGTGTTATCGCTCTGCTCAACTGCCGCTGCACATAAGTTTGCCACGGTCATACGGCCCTCTTTGAGATGTTCTTTCGTCACCGAAGCGTATTCGAGAATGTCCTCTTTCCCGTAAGCTACCATCCGATCAAGATGTTCATTTCCCTCGTCGACAAGCTTTAGGACGGCCGCGACGGCGAGAACTTTGAACGTGCTGCACATCGGAAAGCGTTCGTTGGGCCGATATTCAACATGCCGACCGGTCCCGGTGTCGAGTGCAGCTACGCCGATTCGCCCGCCCACTCGCGCGTTGATTGCCGCGATGCGATCTGCGGCATCGTCTGGCGCAGGCGTAGAGCTGATTGCAAATAGTGCAGTGCAAACCAGAGCAGCTATAACCGATGATATGCGGGAAGGCCTTGGTTCACTGCGGCGAAAATTCCCGATACGTTGCACAAATTTGCAAACTTGCCGAAGATTACTTTTTGTCTTCGTCCAGCTTTGCCTTGACTGCGGATTCGATCTCTTCGTACAAGGCTCGGTCGTTCTTGAGCACTTCCTTTGCCGCGTCGCGGCCCTGCGCGAGTTGCGTGCCTTTGTAACTCAGCCAGGAACCGCGCTTCTCGAGGATTTGTTTTTCCAACGCAAGATCAAGGAGAGCGCCAGTGGAGGAAATTCCCTCGTTATACATGATATCGAACTCCGCTTCGGTAAACGGCGGAGCAACTTTGTTTTTCACGATTTTGACGCGCGTCCGATTGCCCGTCACAACGCCATCGGTTTGCTTGATGGCGCCGATGCGGCGAATGTCGACACGCATGCTGGCGTAAAACTTCAATGCCTTGCCGCCAGGAGTCGTCTCCGGGTTTCCAAACATCACTCCGATCTTTTCCCGAATCTGGTTTGTGAAAATGCAGCAGGTTCGCGCCTTTGAAATGAGCGAAGTGAGTTTGCGCAAGGCAGCGCTCATCAGTCGCGCCTGCGCACCGACGGTCGCATCGCCAATTTCACCTTCCAGCTCTGCTCTGGTGACCAAGGCCGCCACCGAATCAACGACAATTACGTCGAGGGCATTGGAGCGCACCAGCGTCTCGCAAATCCGGAGCGCTTCCTCGCCGGAGCTCGGCTGCGAAACGAGCAGATCGTCAAGATCGACACCGAGCCTTTTGGCGTAGGCAGGATCGAGCGCATGCTCGACATCGACAAACGCCGCAAGGCCACCGCGTTTTTGTGCCTGGGCGATTACGGTAAGAGTGAGCGTCGTTTTTCCAGAGGATTCCGGTCCAAACACTTCGACAACTCTACCGCGTGGGAATCCGCCCACTCCAAGCGCGCGATCAATCAAAATGTTACCTGTGGGAATAACGTCGATGTCGACGATCTTTTCGTCACCGAGACGCATGATGGCGCCTTCGCCGTAATCTTTCGCGATCTGTTGAATCGCAAGGTCGAGATTCTTATTTCGCGCGGCGGTGACTTTGTCTGCGCTTGTCTTTTCTTCGGTTTTGGTCGCCATATCGAGATCACCTTTAGTACGTCGGGCGGGTCACTTCGCCAAGGAAAAAGGAAACGCTTCTTTCGTCGCAGGAAAGGAAAAGGCCGCAGGTCTGTTCGACCTGCGGCCCTTTCGTGCTGAGTAGATGTCGAATTAAGAAACGGCGATCCTGCGCGGTTTGACGTGCTCTGCCTTGGGCAGAGTCAACGTCACGAGACCTTGATCGATTTTTGCACTGATCTTGCCAGCGTCGATCGATGGGTCGAGCTCAAACGCGCGCTGATAGTTCTCCGGACGCAATTCATGATGAATTAGCGTCCCTTCCACAGTAGGGAGAGAACGGCGCCCGACGATTACGAGCTCGTTGTTCTCGACTGAAACCTCGAGGCCCTGTTTGTTCACGCCGGGCATTTCGACCTGGAGAGTGTAGCCGTCGGCGGCTTCGATCACGCTCGCAGAAGGCGCGACGAACTGTTCGGCTTGCGCGCGATCCCCGTCACGATTTTCGCGGACTAATGCGTTCATCTTTAATTTAATTTCCTTTCCTGGTGAAAATTGGGCGGCGCACCATGCGCCGCACCGACGTTTTATTAACTGACCGAAATTTGCTTCGGCTTTGCTTCCTCGGCCTTTGGCAACGTCACGGTCAAGATCCCATCCTGATATTTCGCACTCACTCTGTTTGCATCCACCATGACTGGGAGTGTGATGCTCCGACGGAATTTGCCGATGTAACGCTCCGTGCGTTCGGTCTTCTCGCCATTAGAAGTCTCGCGCCTTCGCTCACCGCCGATCGTTAACGTCCCATCGTGCAAGGAAATTTCGATGTCTTCCTTGCGCATTCCGGGCAGTTCGACGGCGGCGACGACGTTGTCGTTGTTCTGGTAAAGGTCAAGCGCGGGCGACCAGGCGCTGAAAAGCTGTCCAGCGCGTCCGAAGCCGGACCAAAAAGGCGACTCGAAGAGCGAGTTGAGGTCGTCCCTCAGGCTCATCCATCGATCGAGCGAGGGCCACGACATCACTTCTGGGTTTTGATAAGGAATTAGATTCATAATTAAAGGCTCCTTTCTAAGTTTTTCTGCGCTTGTCCTGAAAAGCTGTCCTTGTGCCAAGTCAGTCCAGCTTCGATCATGTATCATAAGATTTTGTATTTCAGCTGGTTACCATTTAATAACCTGTAATTTCTGGCTCGCTGCATGCGTCGATTTGGCGCAGTTCTTCTTCCATTCGAGCGGGTACTCATGTGACAGGCTTACCCAATTCGACGTGGTGAAAACAGTTGCCGCAGCGAACGATCACAATTATCCATCTGGCCGTGGCGACGATGGCGCAACGAGATGAATTCTTCATGCGCGAGGCACTAAAGGAAGCCAAAAAAGCCCAGGGCCAGACGAGCCCCAATCCCGCTGTCGGCGCCGTGCTGGTGGTGAACGATCGGATAATGGCACGAGGACATCACCGAGGGGCGGGCCACGAACACGCCGAGATCGCGTGTCTGCGCAACTTAGGCTCCAACGTTCCTGGTCGGGCAACGCTCTTTATTACGCTCGAGCCCTGTTCCACAGTCGGGTTCACGGCCCCATGCACCGATGCGATTCTCAAGGCTGGAATCAGGAAAGTAGTGGTTGGGGCGGTGGACGTGAATCCTCGCCATCACGGAAGAGGCATCACGCGGCTGCGCGAAGCAGGCATCAAAGTGCGCGAGGGCGTCCTAGCGGAGGAGTGTGCGCGCCTTAACGAGGCTTTCAACAAATGGATCGTGAGCCGGCGGCCCTTTGTCATCGCAAAGTGCGGCATGTCTCTGGATGGTCGATTGACGCGCACTCCTCGTGAATCTCGCTGGATTACGGGAGCTTCTGCCCGGCATCACGCGCGCCAGCTTCGCGGCCGTGTAGATGCGATCCTGGTTGGAGCGGAAACAGTTCGGATCGACAACCCGCGTTTAACCGTGCGTGGCGTGCGGGGGGCGCGACAACCCTGGCGCGTCGTGCTGACCCGTTCGGGTAATCTGCCGCGACGGGCCCGATTGTTTTCTGATCAGTGGGCCGGGCGAACGCTGGTTTATAAAGGCAAATCCCTGACGAGTGTTCTGAAAGATCTGGGTGAACGAAGTGTGACCAGCGTTCTGATTGAGGGTGGTGGCGAAGTGCTTGGCCAAGCGCTCGATGCGCGCCTGATCGACAAGGTGCAAATTTATTTGGGCCCGATTTTAACGGGCGGACCGGTGATTGCATTTCCGGGCCAGGGAGCCGAAAGCACCAGAAATGCGATACATCTGAGTGACATGTCCTACCGGCGGATTGGCGAAAATGTCTGCATCACAGGTTATTCGAACAGAACCGCTTCTGAATAAGCGGGAAACTTTTCCTCGACCCATCTGTTTAATCAGTGGGAGGTAAAATATGAAAAAACTTCTCTTAATTGGATTGGTGGCAGGGGTACTCGCTTTCGTTCCGGCGCAGCGTTCCGATGCTCAAGTCTACTTCTCAATTGGGTTCGGAGGCCCGGGCTACGGATACTATCCATATGGATACTACTATCCGTACCGCTATTCCTACTACCGACCGTATCGGTATTATGGCTACTACCGGCCTTACTACTACAGGTACGGTGGACATCGCTATTACCGCCACCACCGTTATCCTTACCGTTATTATCGGTAACAAGATAAGATGACGTAGGATCTAGTAAATCCACGGAGCTGGCTCGATCTCTAGTTCGAGCCAGCTCGTCATTTTTGCGGCAAGCGCGTTTGCGCTGCTGCTATCCCCGGGGCGCGACAATGAGGTTACCCCCTCATTTCGGTGATCTTGCCGGTCTTGCTGTGGCCCCGTTTGGCTCCAATTGGAATTCCCTTTTTAATTGTTGAATCAACGCGGGCAACTGTTGTTGTCGTTCAGCTTCAATTTGCTGCCGCAACGATTGTTCCATTCTGCGGCGCTCCTGCATGTAGCGCGATTCGAACTGAGCGCGCTTCTGCTGGTCCAGCGTTAGCCCAGAGTCACGGAGGGCGGCCTCTGTTTCACGCTGAATTTGCGCACGGCGCGAGTTTTCCCGCTGGCGCAACACTGTCCGCTCTTCCGGGCTCATCCGCATCCAGCGCTCCGCGTTGCGGCGGAAATCCTGGCGGGCGGCCGGAGGAAGAGCACGCCAGCGCTCTTGCGTGCTCTTGACAGAGGGCGGCCGGTTGGAATGCGGAGCCCCCTGCCGTCCACCCGACCGTTGTGGCTGTGCCTGCGCCAGCGCGCAGAACGAAGCGAAAATCGAAAAGGTGGCGATTATCTTTACAAAGTTGGCTTTTCGGTCCACAGGCTATCTTCATCCCAGGCGAGCAACTCATCCAGGTCAGCGACGACATCGAAGTCTTGCGGATCGATCTTAGCCACCACATCGGGTTCGCGCTCGGGGGATTTTTGCAACCACCCGGAGGTATGAGTGGCGATTGTCATTCCTATCGCGACAACTGCGACGGCAGATGCTGCGACGAGTCTCCGCAAGCTGAACCAGTTTTGCGCTCGCTCAAAGCGACTCGCTCCCTGGCGGACCTCCCTCACCACATTCCGCGCGAAGAAGGGCGAAAGCTTGGGTTCGGCGGTCCGGCCGAGCAAGTCCCACAATTGTTGATCATCTTCAGGTTGCATAGTCTCCGCTGAATTGAACTACTTGCCCCGTTGGAAGTTGCGCTCAGACGGAGCACCAAAAATCGATATTTTTTACACACCGGAAGCCTCTAGAAATCCTTCGAGCTGCCGAATACGGGTGGGGTGGCGCATCTTGCGCAAAGCCTTTGCTTCGATCTGGCGAATGCGCTCACGAGTGACTTGGAACTGCCGGCCTACTTCTTCAAGCGTTCGGCTGTAACCGTCGACCAGCCCGAAACGCTGCTCGAGCACTTGCCGCTCGCGATCGGTCAGAGTTTCGAGGACATCTTTGATTTTCTCCTTCAACAGGACAATGGCAGTCATGTCGCTGGGGTTTTCGGCGCCTCTGTCCTCGATAAAGTCGCCAAAATTCGTTTCTTCGCTTTCGCCGACGGGCGATTGAAGTGAAATCGGCTGCTGCGCCATCTTCAAGACCGCGCGAACGCGATCGACGGGCAACAGGACCTCTTCCGCCACCTCTTCCGGCGTAGGTTCGCGCCCATATTCCTGGACGAGCTGTTTTTGCACACGCATGAGCTTGTTGATCGTCTCGATCATGTGCACGGGAATTCGAATGGTGCGCGCCTGGTCGGCGATCGAGCGGGTAATCGCCTGGCGGATCCACCACGTTGCATAGGTCGAAAACTTGTAGCCGCGCCGGTATTCAAACTTCTCAACCGCTTTCATTAGTCCCATGTTTCCTTCTTGAATCAGGTCGAGAAACGAGAGACCGCGATTGGTGTACTTCTTTGCAATCGAGATGACGAGGCGCAGGTTCGCTTCCACCATTTCGGTCTTGGCCCGCAATGCTTGGCGCATCCAACCTTTCAGCGCCTGGTACTGCCCAGTATATTCTGGAAGCGAAAGCCACAGGCTGCCCTCCAATTCGCGGATTTTATCCCGGAGTTGCAGACGTTTTTTTCGGTCGCGAGGGCGTTTTGCCAATTCCGTCTGAAGATAAAGCGCCGTATGGCAGGCATCGTCTGCCAGGTGAGCAAATTCTTCCGTGACTTTCTGCTTGAAGTAAAAAGAAGGATAAACCCTTTGCAACGAAACGATGGCTCTTTGGAGAGACTTGGTTTTCCTGGATCGTTTTGGTAAAGAATTATGCGAAAGCTGGCAGTACTGCTCGGTGATCGAGGCGCTCAATCGCTCCACCTGCTGGCACAGGTGTGGAAGCTTTTTCATATACCGTTCCCGGCTCTCGATTTTCTTGTCGAGAATCACCCTGTCAAAGCGCTCTTTTCCCTCGGCAAGCTTCCTGGCCAAATCGAGATGGGCACGGGCAATAAAGCCGAAGCGGTTGATGTGCTTCTGCACCATGTTTTCAGCTTCCTCAATCCGCTTGGAAATTTCCACTTCCTGCTCCCGGGTCAGGAGCGGAACCTGGCCCATCTGTTTGAGATACATCCGCACCGGGTCGTCCAGAATATCGAGCTTGGGTCCGGTTTTCTCTTCCTCTTCGTCCTCTTCCTCGGCGTCTTTTTTTCCGTCCTTGTAGCGGTCCACTTCCGACGCTTCGATAATGTCGATCTCCATTCGGCGCAGTCGCGTGAGAATGAGATCGAGCTCATCGGCGTCGGTGATTCCTTCGGGCAACGTCTCGTTTAAATCGTCAAAAGTGAGATATCCCTGTTCTTTTGCCAGTTTGATCAGTTCGCGAATGCGGCTCTGGATTTCAATTGGGGAATGCAGACGCGCCATGCCTTCGTGCGGCGGCTTCGGCGGGATTGCGCCATTGCGCCACTGTCCTCGGGCGTGCGCAATGCGCTTGGGTTTGGACGGGGCGATTCCTGGTTGTCTCTTCGGACTTCGCCGAAGGGCCGACGACTTTGTTGGCAACCTACGCCGAAGCCGGCTTCTTTTAAGCCGCGGCGACGACTTCCGGCTGCCTCCCTTTCGTTTCGAATGCCTGGCCAAGGTTGCGGTTAAGTATTTAGCTGAGACGCGTAATCACTGCCCCGGGACCTACAGGTTAGTTGTCGATCCTGGTGGCAGACGAAAGCTCCGGAAGCTCGCGGAGCTCTTTCAAGAGGTCAAGAATTTCTTTCTGCAAATTCACCAGCTCGCCCGTGCTGAGCTGAGGAAGCCTGATTCGGTTTTTCGCCACATCGAGCTGACGGCGCAACACCACTTGGCGAATGCCGAGCCACCATTTTTCCACCATCTTTTCGGGGTCGGGCGGCACCTTTTGCAGCAGCCAGGACGAAACCAATCCCTCGTCTGTCGCAGAAAGCGTGGCCATGAAAGCGTTTAGGGAGGCCGCATCACTCGGTCGCAAGTCGCTTTCGAGAATGCGAACTAGAATTTCGGCGTCCGGCACTTGGGCAAGAATCTCCCGCCAGTTTTGCTCGCGGAGAAAACCTCGGGCTGCCTCATCTCGCAACGCTACGAGGCAGAGCATTGCCACATCATGCCGGAGCGGAGGCCCGGAACTGGCGGGACCGGACTCGTCCGCCCGAATCCCGCTACTGCGCGATTGTTTTGGAAAAAGCGCCTGAAGATCCTGAACGGGGACGCCAAGCCGCGCGCTCACTTTGCTCGCCACTTCTCCGCGCATGAGGGGATCGTGCACGCGCGACACAGTTTCGGCCAGACTCCGCGCCAATTGCATCTTTGGCCCTAACGAAGCAAGATCCACCTCGGCCACGGCATGCTCGATCCAGTAATCGAAAAAGTCGAGCGCGGCAGCGATGCGCTTCTCAAATTCGTCCTTTCCTTCCCGGCGAACCAGGGAATCTGGATCGTCGCCTGGCGGAATCTCCGCTACACGCACGACCAAGTCGTTTTGAAGAAGTGCTTCGAGAGAGCGTTCAGCCGCTTGTGTCCCTGCGGCATCCGAATCGAAGCAAAGAACCACTTCATCCACCAATCGCTTTAACGTCCGCGCCTGAGTCTCCGTGAACGCTGTCCCCTGGGGCGCGACGACGTTTGTGATTCCCGCCTCAAACAAACTGATCAAATCGAGCTGACCTTCACACACGATCGCGCAGTTCAATTCGATTAAAGCGCGCTTGGTCTTGTCCAGACCAAACAGAACGTTCCCTTTTCGAAAAAGCGGTGTTTCCGGCGAATTCAAATATTTCGCGATGCCCTCCTTTTCTTTGAGAACACGGCCGCTAAACGCGATCACCTCGCCAACGTCGTTACAGATCGGAAATATGATTCGGTTACGAAAGCGATCGTATGATCGGTGGCTCGGCGTCCCATCGGCATCTTCCTTGGTCTTGACCAGACCGCTGGCGATGAGGGTTTGCATCTCATAGCCGCGTCCGCGTGCCCAACTGCCAAACGCATCCCACTCATCAGGTGCGTAACCGAGCCGCCATCGTTTCGCGATTTCTGCCGTGATTCCGCGTTCTTTCAGATATTTGCGCGCAGGCTCGGCAAATTCCTTCTTAATCAGATTCTCATGAAACCATCCGGCGGCTTCCCCGTGGAGTTGCAGTAAAATACGGCGGGCTTCATGTTGTCGATCTTCGGCGTCACTTGGGCCGCGCTCTTCGATTACCGGGATCCCAACGCGCGCCGCCAGCTTGCGCACCGCGGAAGGAAAATCGATGTGCTCGTAATCCATCACAAAGCGGAAAACGCTTCCGCCCACCCCACATCCAAAGCAATGGAAGGTTTGTCGCTGCGGGCTGACATGGAATGACGGCGTTTTCTCCTGGTGAAATGGGCAAAGCGCCTTGAAATTTGCCCCTGCGCGTTTGAGCGGAAAGTAGGAGCCGATCACTTCGACAATGTCGTTCGCGGCGGCGATCTGCTCGATGGTTTGTGATGGAATTGCCACAGGCAGATGGCAAACTTATCCGCGCCGGACGAATTGAAAACATGAAGATATTGTTCTGGATCCTGGGGAGATGCGCTGCGGTAGCGGCTTT